>JANLTJ010000133.1:0-81213 GCA_031362885.1 Betaproteobacteria bacterium | reverse complement strand
GCGATTGGTGAACTGGACGGGATGCTAAGTGCGCCCGATGTGGCGCGAACGCAGTAGAAACACTGCGAAAACGCGGTGAGAACATCGAAGCGAGGTCAACACTACGCATCCTTGGTCGTCGATCAACAGAAAAAGTGAACGCTATTTACAATGTGCAAGCGGAATTTTACTGCCAGCGCCTTAAGTTCCAGGGCTCATGGCGTCGTGCTGAATCGGCACCCGGAACATGGCGTACGCTCGATTGCCAGGAAGGCCCGGGGCTTGCCAGCGGATATGTTTCGGCGCAATCTGGTGCATCGCCCGGGTCGTAGCCGGCACCACAGAATCCTGAATAATCAATTTCGCAAGTTTGATGAGGAGAATGGAAATGAAGGGTACGGGAAGAACGGTACGAAACACACTGGTTGCGAGTTTGGTTTCCGCGACTTTTGTCTGCGCAGCGTGGGCGCAGGATGCTGCCACGTTGATTGATCAGGCGCTTGTCGGCAGCCACCGTTCAGATGCCAGTAAAGCCCGTGACCAGTACCGGCATCCGAAGGAAACCCTTCTGTTTTTTGGCCTGAAGCCAAACATGACGGTGGTCGAGGTCTGGCCCAGCGCCGGATGGTGGACTGAAATTCTGGCGCCGGTGCTCAAAGACAAGGGAACGTATTACGCCGCCTGGTATGCCACGCAATTCAAGGGCGCGCCGGCTGTGCTCAAGGAACGGGAGAAAGGCTATGACGCCATGCTGGCCGGCAATCCCGAGTTGTACGGCAAGGTCATCAAAACGGCATTGATGGCGCCCGAATATGTCGACCTCGCGCCCAAGGGATCGGCCGACATGGTGCTGACGTTCCGCAATGTGCATAACTGGGCCAAGGCGGGTAACGCGGATGCCATGTTCAAGGTGTTTTACGACGTGCTTAAATCCGGTGGCGTTCTGGGCGTGAAGGATCACCGCGCGAACCCGGGTACGCCGTTTGAGGACCAGGTATCGAGCGGCTATATGACTGAAGCTTGGGTTATTGAGTCGGCGCAGAAAGCCGGGTTCAAACTGGTTAATCAGTCCGAAATCAACGCCAATTCGAAAGACACCAAGGACTACCCTGGCGGGGTGTGGACGCTGCCGCCGGTGCTGCGTCTGGGCGATACCGACCGCGGGAAATACCTCGCCATCGGCGAATCGGACCGCATGACGCTGAAGTTCGTGAAACCGTAGTTGGCAAAGTATCAAAAATGAACGACTCGCTCGACCGCGTTGCGCAGATAGACGCCTGCGCAGCGGCCATTGAGGCCAAGGTCATTTCTTGGCGCCGGGATTTTCATGAGCATCCGGAGCTGTCCAATCGGGAAGTTCGTACCGCCGGCGTTGTAGCGGCGCATTTGCGCGCGCTTGGGCTGAGCGTTCAGACCGGAGTCGCGCATACCGGCGTGGTCGCGGTACTGGATTCGGGCAATCCCGGCCCGGTGGTCGCGTTACGCGCCGACATGGATGCGCTGCCGGTGGCCGAGGAAGTCGATCTACCCTTCGCTTCGAAAACGCGCAGCACCTATAACGGTCAGGAGGTTGGCGTCATGCACGCCTGCGGCCACGATTGTCATGTCGCGATCCTCATGGGCGTGGCCGAAGTGTTATGTGGACTTAAAAATCGACTCAAAGGCAAGATCAAGTTCATCTTTCAGCCGGCCGAGGAGGGCCCGCCGTCCGGGGAAGAAGGCGGCGCCGCGCTGATGATCAAGCAGGGCGTTCTGGACAATCCGAGACCGGATGCCATTTTCGGCCTGCATGTTTTCGCCGGCATCGAAGCCGGTACTATCGCCTACCGGCCCGGCCCGACCATGGCCAGCGCGGATCGCATGAAGATAACCGTCAGCGGCCGCCAGACCCATGCGGCCATGCCGTGGCGCGGCGTAGACCCGATCGTTATTTCGTCGCAAATCATATTGGGCCTGCAAACCATCATCAGCCGGCAGGTGGACTTGTCGCTGGAACCCGCGGTGCTGAGCATTGGTGCCATCAAGGGCGGCGTGCGTGACAACATCATTCCGGATTCGGTGGAGATGCTGGGCACCGTGCGCACCTTTGACGAAGGCATGCGCGCGGATATCCGCGAGCGTGTGCGCAACACGGTTGAAATGATCGCAAAAAGCGCCGGGGCCACGGCGCAGGTCCATTTTGACAGCGCTTATCCGGTGACGGTAAATGACGTGCCACTCACCGAGCGCATGCTGCCGACACTGCAACGTGTCGCCGGTACGGACAAGGTATTCCTCGGCCAGAAGATCACCGGCTACGGGGATTTTTCCCACTACCAGATGCGTGTACCGGGTTTCTTCTATTTCATCGGTATCACTCCGAAGGGCACGCAAAAGGGCCAGAGCGCGCCGAATCACTCGCCGCGCTTTTTCGTGGATGAATCGGCGCTGATCCTGGGTGTACGTTCGCTCGCACAGCTCGCCGCTGACTACATGGGTTAAACTTCGCCAGTCAATTATTTCCCTCCCTGGAGTTCATCATGATTCATCTGCGCCAACTGGTCGCGACTGCGTTCGTGGCAGCCGCCCTGCTCGCCCCTTCCGCTTTGCTGCACGCCGATCTCAAGGTCGATGAAAAAGGTTTTACGAGAATGCAACTTGGCGACGAAGTATGGGAAGAGTATCCGGGCATTCCGGGCGTGAGCCGCATGGTGGTCTACGGCGATCCGTCCAAAACCGGTGCTTACGTAATCCGGGTGCGATTTGCGCCGGGCACCATGAGCATGCCGCATTTTCATCCCGAAGCCCGTCTTGCAACCGTGCTCAAAGGCACCTGGTGGACCGGTACCGGTGAGAATTTCGAGCCGGAAAACACGGAACCGATTCGTGCCGGCGGCTTCATGCTGCATCCGGCGGGCGAGGCGCATTTCGACGGCGCCAAGGACGAAGAAGTCATTCTGCAACTGGCAGGTATGGGCCCCAGTGGTACCACGTTTTACCGGCCGGACCTCGGACGCACGGGCAAATCCAGGTAGACCCGGAATTCACGCTATACGCGGCAGGCGGTTTCTGCCGCGTTTTTTTTGTTTCACACCAGAAAAGATTCAAAGGGGACATTGTGCTTTCTGACATCGAAATTGCCCAGCAGGGGACCCTCAAATGTATCAGTGGCCTGGCGCAGGCGCGCCTCGGCATTGCGGATGAGCATCTCGAACCCTATGGCCATTACAAAGCGAAGATATCGCTGGACTATCTGAAGAGCCTAGAGAGCCGGCCTGACGGCAGGTTGATCCTGGTCACCGCGATCAGTCCCACACCGGCAGGTGAGGGTAAAACAACCACGACGGTTGGTCTGGGCGATGCACTTAATCGCATCGGCAAGAAAGCGATCATTGCATTGCGCGAACCCAGCCTGGGCCCGGTGTTCGGCATGAAAGGCGGTGCCGCCGGCGGTGGCTATGCGCAAGTTGTGCCCATGGAAGACATCAACCTGCATTTCACCGGTGACTTCAACGCCATTCAACTGGCCAATAATCTGCTGGCCGCGATGCTGGACAACCATATCCACCACGGCAACGAACTTGGCATCGACGTGCGCAGAATCACCTGGAAGCGCGTGCTGGACATGAACGATCGCGCGCTGCGCGAGATCGTGGTGTCGCTCGGCGGGCCCGGCAACGGCTTTCCGCGCCAGGACGGCTTCGATATTGTGGTGGCCTCGGAAGTGATGGCGATTTTTTGCCTCGCCACCTCGCTCGCCGATCTGAAAGAACGCCTGGGCAATATCGTGGTCGCCTACACTCGAGATCAGAAACCGGTGCGCGCGCGCGACTTGGGCGTACACGGCGCCATGACCGTGCTGCTCAAGGACGCGCTCAAACCGAACCTCGTACAGACGCTGGAAAATAATCCGGCGATTCTCCACGGCGGCCCCTTCGCCAATATCGCGCACGGCTGCAATTCCGTAATCGCCACCCGTGCCGGTTTGAAGCTGGCGGACTATGTCGTGACCGAAGCCGGTTTCGGCGCCGATCTGGGCGCGGAAAAATTCGTGGACATTAAATGCCGCAAGTCGGGGCTGAAACCGGACGCTTGCGTGGTTGTCGCCACGATCCGTGCACTCAAGTATCACGGTGGTGTCGATCTGAAGGAGCTCAACACGGAAAATCTGCCCGCACTGGAAAAAGGTATCGCCAATCTCGCCCGCCATGTGAACAACGTGCGCAACCACTATGGCTTGCCCTGCGTGGTGTCGATCAATCATTTCACCAACGACACCGACGCTGAAATCGAACTACTCAAGAAGAAAATTGGCGTGCTGGATACGACGGTCGTGCTTGCGAAGCACTGGGCGAAAGGCGGGGCCGGCGCAGAAGACCTGGCACGCGCCGTGGTGGACATGATCGACGCGAAAAAATCGAACTTCCGCTTTGTCTACGAAGATTCCGCGACGCTGTGGGACAAGGTTAAGGCGGTCGCGACAAAAATCTATGGGGCGGCCGACATTTCCGCCGATGCCAAAGTAAAAGCGCAGATCCAGAAATTACAGGACGATGGCTACGGACACTACCCGGTGTGCATCGCCAAGACCCAGTACTCGTTCTCGACCGATGCCTCTGCCCGCGGCGCGCCCTCAGGCCACGTGATCAATATTCGCGCAGTGCGCCTTGCCGCCGGTGCCCCGTTCGGGGTGATGGTCTGCGGCGACATCATGACCATGCCCGGATTGCCGAAAGTCCCGGCGGCGATGAAGATTGATCTCACGCCGGACGGGAAGGTTGTCGGGCTGTTCTAAGTCGCGGGCCGAACGCTAATACGCAGATTTATGGAGAAATGGAGAAGAAGTGATTCAGGGCCGCAGATCTAGTCCTTGGCTTGGTACGACCGGCAGTGGAACGACCCGGTCCTGTGCGTCCGGTGGCAGACGTGCGAATGGGAGTATCTGATTAACGTCAATATCATCCGGAAAGATGCTCGGAAAGGCTGATTTGAAGCAGGCCCGCCTCAAGGCTGGCGCCTCCCCATTGTTCAAGCGACTTCCAAAACCGCGATTCTTGCGGCTATACTTTGGTCATTGCCGTGTTGCAGCCCGATATGCGGTTTTCGGGTGCGCAACCGGCTAAGAGCCGAAGCCCGCTGTTTGCCTGCGTTTCGGCATTTTCGAATCAGGAGAGCGCAGTGGCCCTGGTACTTGCAGTCGATATGGCCGGCGTACCCAGCCGGTGGTTGATGGTCGAAGAGGCCATTTCTTACTATGCGCGGCGCATGGTGGCCTGGTCCCTGGGTGAACCGGTGGCAACGTATCGTGGAGGCATCTGCCGCCTCACCGGACAGCGGTCGCAACTGTCCACCAACAGCATCATTGCCATCAAGGGGGCGGTTAACTTCGTCAAAGACGAATACGCCGAGCCGCACCTGTCCAACGTCTCGCTGTTTTTCCGCGATCGGCACATGTGTGCTTATTGCGGCGGGCAGTACAAGGAACGCGACCTTTCGCGCGACCACATCATTCCCGTGTATTTGAACGGACGAGATCGCTGGATGAACGTTGTGACCGCCTGCCGTTCCTGTAACATCCGCAAAGGCGGGCGCACGCCGGAGGAGGCGCACATGCCGCTGATCTATACCCCTTACGTGCCGAACCGTTACGAGCACCTGATTTTGCAGAATCGGCGAATCTTGCAAGATCAGATGGAATACTTGATGGTCAAAGTACCGAAATACAGCCGACTGCACACCTGAGTCCTCCGTAATCAGAGGCGACGCAAGAAGCCGGTTGGCCGGCGGCTTTTTTGCTTTTTCACGGCATCGCGTCATCTCATGATTAGGGCGTGTCCGGCAGTGCCAATCTGCGCTGTTGAACGAACGCGCTCTTACCGGCTTCAAGTGAGCAAGAGGGAATCAAAGCATGAATCGAATTCTGGCAACGTTTGCAATTTCAACCTTCCTGCTGAGCGGCTGCCAAACCAATCAGGTAACCGGTCGTCAACAACTCATGCTGGTGTCCGAGAGCATGGCGATCAGCGAATCCAAGGTGGCCTACGCAGCCATGCTTCTGCCGCTGGAGAAGGACGGCAAAGTCAACTCAAATCCGGCGACGGTAGCGCGCGTGCATGAAATTACCTCCCGTTTGATCGCCCAGGCCATCAAGTACCGGCCGGAAACCCAGAACTGGGAATGGAGTGTCAAGGTGATCGACGACCCGAAAACCGTCAACGCATGGTGCATGGCCGGTGGCAGAATGGCCATCTATACCGGCCTGATCGAGCAACTCAAAGCAACCGACGATGAACTGGCGCAGGTGATGGGCCATGAAATTTCACATGCGCTCGCCAAGCACTCCGCCGAAAGAATGTCGCGCGCAATGGCAATGCAGATTGGTCTTGGCGCGATTGCCTTGACTCAGAAGGACAGCCGCTACGCGAACCTGGCGCTGACCGGAGTACAGGCCGCTGCCGTGGTCGCACTGGAACTGCCCAACAGCCGCACCGGGGAAACGGAAGCAGACCGTATCGGTATCGAGCTGGCGGCGAAAGCCGGCTATGACCCGCGTGCCGCCGTGACGCTGTGGGACAAAATGGGAAGGGTCGGTGGCGGAGACGGTAAATCGGGTTCTGATTTTCTGTCGACACATCCCTCTCCGGAGAGGCGCAAGGAAACCCTGGCCGGGCTGGTTCCGCAAATGTTGCCCTACTACCAGGATAAATCTCCGCGTCCGACCTACCCGTTGCGCTCTTCGTCGCGCAATGCGCTTGGCGAGGTGTTCGCAGCAGCCTGGTAAGCGCGCTATCAGGGGGGCTGCCGGGCAGCTAACGGTGCGCCGCAAACATCAGCGCCATCCGCCGGTATTTTCTTGCCGGCGATTTTCTGTAACGGCACCCACAGTATTGAAGTTGCAAGCCTGCCCATGGTGCCGATGAGGTCGCCGGGTGACACGCCGACTTTGAAGTCTTTGAACGGTCCGCTGACCCGAATCGGCGTGGCCAGACTCAGAAACTGAGCCTTCTTGGCCTGTGGCCGCATGCGCAGATCGAAATTCTCCTCGGTGAAATCGGCCTTGCCTGTTCCGGTTACGCGCATACGGCTGGTATCGAGCACGATGGCTCTATCGACGAGTTTTCCATCGGAGAGATCGAAGCGCCCGATTGCACAATTCACCTTCGAGGCCTTGCCGGGATCTACGGCCGGGACGAGGGCGACCAGTACGTTCACCGCCCATAAATCGAAGATGCCCGATTGCATGTTTTGCGGCCACACTGCAAATTCAATGCGTCCGTTGCCGTGACGCAGAATGTCGGACAGGTAGCGGGCACGCGAATCGACATCCATCTTGACACTGAACGTGCCGCTAAGATCAGTTTCAGGTTTGATCCGTCGCGCCAACACGCCGTAATCGAACTTCTGCACGTCGATATGCAGATCCACTTTTACGTCCTGTTCCGTGGGCTCATAGCCCAGTTGCAATTTCGCCGAGCCGCCGGGCACCTGCACTTCGATCGGGCCGATGTCGGCGCGGCCGTTCTCCAGTCTGGCTTCGAGTTTTCCGCTGCCCAGTTGATCCTGGTCCGACAAGACCTGGTTGACCACCACTTTGAGGGCAACATCCTGGCGCCGCAACATCTCCGGGCTGAGTAATTTCTGCGCCTGATCGCTTGCCGCGGCGGCTTTGCCGCGCAGCTCGTCGGCACTGAGCGTTTCCGGTTTTTCCTCTGGTTTCTTCTCAACGGGTGTCCATTCGCCGAGTTTGAAATCGTCGAGTTGAATGATGGGAGCGGTGAGCCCAATGTCGATGCGCGGACGTCCGCCCTCAGTGTCGAGCCGGCCTTGTCCGGCCAGCACGCTGGCGCCGACCTGCAGACGCAGATCGTTGACTTCGTAGCCGCGCGGGGACATGCGGAATTGTCCGGTTGCCGACCACGGTCCCCAGGGCGGCAGCGATGTCCGGGTAATTTTGTCCAGATGGTTGAAGCGAGCGCCGCTGGAATCCAGGGCGAGTTCCACCTCTTGTCCAATCGGTCGCGCTATGCTTCCGGTGAGCTTGACGCGGGTCTGCGCGGCTTGTGCGCTGAGGGTGAAGTGCACGGGCAACTTCGGGTTCGCCAGCTCGTCGGCACGCACCGTGTCCAGCGTGATCTCGACCGGTTCGTCGTCAAGCGCTCCCCTGAGCGTCAGGCGCAAGGGCATCCCCGGATCCGCGCGCAGCTCGCCTTTGTCCACTGTGATACGTGCCTCGCCGCCGGTATTCGCGTCACGCAGGACAATACGACCGCCGCCGATCGAGCCGAGCAGTTCGGAGCGTGCCAGCATGTCGCCCAGACGGCTGGAGCGGGCGACAAGCTTGAGGTCGAACTTGCTGAAAGTTGCATCCAGGTTTCGCACGGCACCCAACTCGCGTAACAATCTTCCGACATCGAGATCGGCCGCGAACAGTGATAAGCCGGCCATGGGCTCGGTGCCACGCAGATCAAGCAGCACGGTACCGCTGAAGCCGGTGTCCGCGACAGTCGCGGCAAAAGGGGACGGATTCATGTAGCCGGCGCGGATGCGTCCGTCAAACGACACATCGCGCACTGCGACTGGCGTTCCGACGAAGCTCTTGATCCGGACCGCAATATCCGCGTCGCTTAGGTCGATTCCTTTCGGCAACAGCGGAATATCCAGCACTGGCCGCTCCGGCTGCGTCCTGGGTTGCTCCGATTTCGGAATCAATGCTTCCAGTTCCGCGACGTCGATCTGATCCGCGCCCAGTCGCACGGTCACCAACGGATTGCCCTTCCCGGTTGTGCGCATCAGGTCCGCCGTAAGCACGGTGCGGCCGAGCCGGAACAGGAAATCGCGAACCCGCCATTGCGATTCGCGCAGGCTGGCCTTTCCGGACAGCACGGCGGGCGCCTGGGCGCCGGGCTTGAAACCGAACCAGCTTGCCAGATCGCCGGCACGCGGGGCGGAAAATTCAAACGCAATATCCGGCCCGTGATCGGTTGCTGGCGCTTCCAGCGTGCCATGAATGCGCGCATGCACGTCACCCGAGCGCAAAACAAAATCTAGTGGGGCGCGGCCTTGCAGCATCATGGGTTCGAGTGCGCTGCCGGACAGTTTTGCCGTAAACGGATGGCCTAGCAGTGCGCCGCGTATGTCCGCGCCGAGTGCCTTGCCCGCAGGCAGCGCAACCGCCAGCTTGTCCAAGGCGAACTCGACCGGACGTGCGCCTTCGATGTTGCCGTAGCTGAAGCGGCCGCGATCGACTTCCAGACGCACATCCAGACTTTGCACCAGCTCGTTTCCCTGATCGCCGCGCGCGGCAATATTGAGCCCAAAGCGCCCGAGATGGCCCTTGACACCGTCTACTCCAAGAAAGAGCGTGGCCAATCCTCCCAGATCGGAATTGCTGGTGCCCAATGCCAGATCGAATCTTGGCGGTGTCGCGGTCGCATCGGCACCGGCATGGCCCGTCAGTGTGACACCTGCCATGGTGGCAGTGACCGGGGCCTGCAGGATGCCGTCTTGCAGTTTGATTTGCAGGGTGACGTCCTTTACGTCTCCGGGCAGGCTTAGCCAGCGCTGCACGCCGAGTGTGATGTTGGCGTCTGCGTCGTTCAATTGCTTCAGATTGAAGGTCGCGGTGGACAGACTTCGATAGACCTCGGCGAAATTGCGCGGCGGTTCCACGCTCTCCGGAGTGGATGCTTCACCGAGAAACGGTCGCAGATCAAGCGAAGGCAGGATCAGGGAACCGCTCAATTTTGGTCTGGGTCCTGTTGCGTCCAGATCCAGGTCGCCAACCAGAGTCGTGCCACCCATCGCTCCGGCCAATTGCGCGATGACCAGGTGGTTCGGGGAGTACGTGATCTTCGCGGCGATGCCGCTGGCTCCGACGTCGGGCAGGTCGGTTTGCAGAAGTCGTTCAAACTCGAACAGATTCTCCGTTCCCAGACCGAATGTCAGTTCGCCGCTGCTGCCACTGACGCTACCATTTACCGCGAGCGTGGAGCTCAGGAAGGTGAGGGTAAACGCGATCGGCCAGGGTTTGTCAGTTGCCAGATCGGCCAGGGTTCCACCGCTGAAGTCGAGCCGGTAGGGAAACTCTTTTTCAACGGTGCCGCTCAGGGTCAGTTTAAACGGCTCGTTGGCAGGCGATTGTGCCGCCAGCGTATCCAGGGAAAAAAAATGGCTCTTGGCGTCGATGCCGATGTATTCGATATTGAGTTTTTCCAGCGTTACGCGCTTGATGTCGAGCAGCGCAAATGCCTCGTCCGCGCTGATTGAGGCGCTGCCCGCGGGCCTTGGCTCCGCTTCCGGCCTGGTTCTTGGCGGACGGAAAGTCCAATTGTTGCTGCCATCTGCCTTGACTTGAAGACGGGCGCGAACGTCGCTGCCCGCAAGCTCCTCGATATGCAGGCGCCTCTTGAACAACAATGGCCAGAGATCAACCGCCAGACGTGCTTCGCCGAGACTGGCAAAGTCGCCATCGCCGAAACCCGGCGCATTGGCGATGTGCAGGCCGCCAATGCGCAGCTTCGGCGTGGCGGAAATCTCCAATTCCATCGGGCCCTCGAAGCGCACCGCCCGGCCGATGTTGTCGCTGAAGGTTTGCGCAATGCGCGAACGCAGGTACGAAGCATCGACAGTGATACCGACGAAGGTCACATACACGAAGCCAAGCACCACGCAGAGCAGCAGAGCGCCAATACTGCCCGCGGCCCACAATAAAATTCGGCGCAATACCCGCACTAATGCAGGACTTCCGAGGATTGCGCCTCGCTGACGATCATCTCGACGTCTTCCGGCAACATCAGGCGCGCGGCTTGCAGCAGTCTTGCCGCTTCGGCAACTTTTGCGACATAGGCTGCACGCGATTCGTAAAGCTCTTCCAGCGAAGGTCGCGGATCGCCGTTCGCCTGCGCCTCGGCGCGACTTTTCGGCAGCGGGATGGTCGAACCGAGCAGGTCGCACAGGTCCGGGCCACCGAATTCCTTCGTGCGCGTATTCCAGCCGAGCAGGGTAGCGACCGGGACTTCGACAGACGGATGGCGAATGCCGGCGATATCATTGCCGATCGCATCGACTTGCGGCACCAGTACCTTGTGAACTGCCCTGACCTGGGGAATCAGCAAGTCGATGACGCCGGAGTTGCCCTTGACGCGCGGACCAAAATCGCGATCGCCGGAAGCGTTGTGCAGGCCTTCGAAGGCCAAACCGGGAATCGCCGGCAGTTTGAGATCGACCGGTGCGACCAGCGTGCCATCGGCAATTCTGGGCACGCGCATTTCCGGCGGAGCTACATTCCGCTTCACCCATTCGTCGAGCGCTACCACCAGCGCGCGCAGCATCGGACCGGGGTGTGTCGGGTTGGTCATCTGTTCGCATTGCCGGTTGGCGATACCGCGATTCGGCGGGTCGGACTTGAACCCGCCGTGCTGCAGACTGGAAAGCAGATAGCGCCGCACCTTCGACGATTCGTTGAAATCCAGGGTACCGCCTTCGCTGGCGCCGGTGAGCCCGGCCCGGAACTGCCAGTACTCGTTCGAGGTATCGGTGTGGATGATCTTCGGATCGGTCACCGGCCGCTTGAGAATGCCGTCCGGCACTTTGGTAAATGGGTTGATGCGCACCGCGTACTGGCGCGGAAAATTGGTATCGGGCACGAAGCGCTCGCGATGCTGCTGGGTAAAAGCGTTGGGTTGGGCGAAGCGATAATTCAGAAACAGTTTCTGCACGCCGGCGACATGGATGTGCATTCCTTCGCAGACCTGGCGTTCCTGTTCGTCAACATTGAAGCCGTGATAGAGATAGTCGCGCAGATACATGCCCGAGGATGAGATGCCCAGGCAAAGCGCGGACTTGATGCCGAATACCGGATTGGCGTTACCGGCCGCATCCTTTTCATCGTTGCGCAGGAAGGATACAAAGTCCCGGGTCGTCAGATAGCCCAGACCCATGACCGGGGAGCCGGTGGCGCGGTACAGCAGATGATAGTTGCGATCGCTGCGAAATCCTTCTTTCAGGCAAATGTGACCGGTGCTGGGTTTGCCCGGCCATCCATCCGGGCAATCGGCGAATGCCCACCCGTTCTCCGGTACCGGTTCACCGCGGAGCATGTCCGGTGCGCTTGGCTTGGGCGAATCGCTGGATACGACATACAGCTCGGCCTGCGCCGATTTCTTGTCGCTGGATACAGCGGGGAAGGACTTGAATGCGGGGCCACCGGACAGCGGCAGGGACCAAGGTTTTTCACCGTTGAAATTGCGGTCGGAAAACTCGGTCAGGATGCGTTCCGTAACCGGTTGCCCGTTGTCGAGTGCCATCGGGAAGTTGACCGTCAAGCGATGATCCCCTGCCGCGATGTCCGCACCCCAACCCACCCATGCCAGTACGTAGCCACGCTTCATCAAGAAACCGTTGCCGAAATCCCGCGGGCTTAGCGGATTGTTCATGTTGGCATTGGACGCGGTGTCGTGCAGGCGGCCGAAAGAGACCTTGCGTCCCCGATTGTTGACATCAAAAAACAGAGTCTTCGCGCCCAAGGCCAGGTCGACCGGCTTGAGAATCACCATGTCGGCGGAGAACTCGACGTTGCCGCGCGCGTTAAGCGGTGCGCGGCCGATGTCGAATACCGCCTTGTTTCTCTCCAGCGACGGGTCAACTTCGAACCAAGCCCGACCGGTCAGTTTCTCGTATGGACCGGCGGCACCGAAAGACTGTCCGTCGGCAACGACTTCGCGTTTTTCAATGTCGAGTCTGACCAGCTTGGCGTGCGCCCCGGCGGCGGGCAACAAAATGGCGGCGAACAGAATTGCGGATAAGGCGCGAAGTGCTTGCATGAAGTCCTCTTGAGATTACGCAGCGATGAAAGCGTGCGGCGCGTGCGGCCGGGGCGATACAATATCGCAGAAAACCGGATCCAGCGAGGCGATCGTGGGCGAAATCTTCGAAGTAAACGTTTCCGGCAGGCCGCGAACCGTGCGCACGACCGTGGATAGTACACCCGGTTTTCCGGTCTGTTCGGGAAGAGAGCAAGACGAGAAGTATCTGATGCACAGGCTGCAATGACTGCAGGCCAGGTTGTACGGCCTTTACGTTCCCAGAAGCATTGGTCCGCGTGAATTCCCAAACTTCGATATGAACCAAATATGACATTACGCGATGTGTGGTATCAAGACTGTTGCCCTGTCGCTTTCCTCGTCCTTAGCCCCCTGGTCCGTGTACTCTCGCGCGGAGCGCGATCATGACCGCCACTCTGATCGACGGCGTCGCCGTCGCCCAAGTGGTGCGCGCGCAATGGAAGTTGCGCGTTGACGCGCTAAAGGCGCGTGGAGTTTCACCCGGACTGGCCGTAATTCTGGTTGGCGAGAATCCGGCGTCGCAGGTTTACGTGCGCAACAAGGTCAAAGCCTGCGCCGAAATGGGCATGCATTCGGAACTGCATCAGTTTGCGGCGCAGGTTTCCGGGAGCGACGTGCTGAAGAGAATCGCTGAACTCAATGCGCGCGCCGACATCCACGGCATACTGGTGCAACTGCCGCTGCCACCGCAGATTGATAACAACAAGGTGCTCGAAGCCATTTCCGTGGAGAAAGATGCCGATGGTTTTCATCTCTACAATCTCGGTGCGCTGGTCACCGGCGGCACTGTGTTTCCTCCTTGCACGCCCTACGGCGTGATGGCGTTGCTGGACTACTACAAGATCCCGATCGAGGGGCAAAATGCGGTCGTGATCGGACGCAGCAATATTGTCGGCAAACCGATGGCTTTGATGCTGCTGGGTCGCGGTGCCACAGTCTCGATCTGTACTTCGAAGACACGCGATCTGAGGCAATACACATCCATCGCGGATATCCTGGTGGTCGCTACGGGCAGACCGAAGATGGTGACCGGCGACATGATCAAGGAAGGGGCGACGGTGATCGATGTCGGCATTAACCGCATGCCAGATGGAAAGTTGGTGGGTGACGTGGATTTTGACAGCGCGCGATTGACGGCATCCTTCATCACGCCGGTTCCCGGGGGCGTTGGCCCAATGACCATCAGCATGTTGTTGGCGAACACCGTAAAGTCGGCCGAACGTTACGTTGCCCGCAGTTCAGACGCCGGTACGGCTGGAGACTAAGTACAGACTCGAGAACCGGAAACGCGAAAATCTGTTGACCTTGAATTTGGCAAGTGTATATTACTGACCGTTCGGTCATTAATTTTTTTATCCGTGAATCCCCAGCACAAACAGGATCGCCGATGGACCCGGCGCAAAGAGGCGCGCCCCACGGAATTGATGGCGGCCGCGCTCGATCTTTTCGTCGAACGCGGCTTTGCCGCGACGCGGCTTGAAGAGGTCGCCGCTCGCGCCGGGGTCAGCAAAGGCACCCTTTATCTCTATTTCTCCAGCAAGGAGGAGTTGTTCAAGGCGGTCATTCGCTCCGGCATCGTGCCTTTGCTCGAACGCGGTGAGCGTCTGCTGGGCGAGCATCGCGGTACCGCTGCCGGTTTGCTGCGCGAGATCCTTTTTGACTGGTGGGCATCGGTTGGCGCGACGAAACTCGGCGGAATTCCCAAGCTTATGTTCTCCGAATGCCGCAATTTTCCGGAAATTGGCAGGTTTTACTACGACGAAGTCATCAGCCGAGGGCACCATCTAGTGCAGAGCGTGCTGGAAAAAGGCATGCAGACCGGCGAATTCCGTCAGATGGATGCGAACTACGCGATGCGCGTGATTGTTGCGCCCATGGTTTATCTGTTGCTCTGGCGCCACTCGTTTGACTTCTGCGACACCAATTGCGTCGTTCCGGAAAAGTATCTGGATCAGCATCTCGACATGGTCCTCAACGGACTCGGCCCGCATACCAGCCTGGCGAACCGGGTCGAACGCAGCGCAACCATAATCAAACTGGAAAAAAAGGGAAGAAGTCGATGACACGTCTTGCGCTTCTAACATTGGGCCTGTTCTCTGGCCAGATTTTCGCCGCCGACCTGCTCTCCATCTACCGCGAAGCGCAACTGGAAGACGCGACTTACGCGAGCGCGAAAGCGCAGTTCATTGCAACCCAGGAGCGCCTGCCGCAGGCGCGCGCGCTGCAGCGCCCGAGCGTCGAATTCAACGCCGGGGCCAACTACAACAGTGTCGACACCCAGTACGACAACGCCCAATTTTCCTCGGGGCAGCGCGACTACCATGACTACAACTTCGGTGTGCGGCTCACCCAGCCGCTCTACCGGCGCCTGAACGCCGCCACCGTTGAACAGGCCAAGGTCCAGGTGCGCCAAGCCGACACCCAACTCTCGGCCGCCGAACAAGACCTCATGACACGGGTCGTGCAGGGCTACTTCGACGTACTGGTGGCGCGGGCCAACCTGGCCACCATCGACTCGCAAAAGGCGGCGGTGGCCCAACAACTCGAGCAAGCCAAGCGCAACTTCATCGTCGGCACCGCCACTATCACCGACTCGCGCGAAGCCCAGGCGCGCTACGATCTGGTCGTGGCCCAGCAACTGGTGGCGGAGAACGACCTAGAAGTCAAAAACCGGGTGCTCGAACAAATCGTGGGTAAACCGGTGGGCCGGTTAGCCGGCCTCGCCCCGGCCACCACCCTGAATGCTCCGCAGCCGGCCGACATGAACGCGTGGGTCGAACAAGCCTACCAATCGGGCCTGCAAGTCAGCATCGCCCAACAGAACGTCGAAATCGCGGCCCGGGAAATCCAGCGGGCCGACGCCGGACACTACCCGACCCTGGACGCTGTGGGCTCGCTGAGCCACAACTACTCCGACTCCTCTGCCCAGGGCATCGGCAGCGAAGTAAGCGCCGCGGTCATCGGACTGCAACTCACCGTGCCGCTCTACCAGGGAGGGGGCGTGAGTTCGCGGGTGCGCGAAGCGGTAGCGGGGCAGGAGCGGGCGCGTCAGGAGCTGTCGCGCGCGCGGCGCGAAGCGGCGCTTCAGACCCGGCAAGCCTTCTTGGGCGTGACCTCGGGGCTGGCGCAGATCAAGGCGCTCGAGCAGGCGGTAGGCTCGACCAAGCTGCAACTCGAATCGACCAAACTGGGTCAGGAAGTGGGAGTGAGGACGGCGGTGGACGTTCTCAATGCCGAGCAGCAGCTCGCTTCCGCTCAAAGCGATCTGGCGCAGGCGGTATACAACACCATCGTGAGCCAGTTGCGGCTCAAGGCGGCGGTGGGCAAGTTGGCCGAGGCTGATCTGGCAGAGGTCAACCGGCTGCTCAAGGACGACGCGCCATGATTCAGTCGCCTTTGCTCTTCGGGGCGAGAGTGGTGATTGCCATCGTGCTGATAGTTGGCGTTGCCGGCTGTGCCCGCGAGGAAATGAGGACTTATCGCGGCGTAATGGAAAGCGCGGTTGTAAAACTCGAGGCACCTGTGGCCGGAAATCTGTCATCACTCAGCGTTGGTCCGGGCAGTACGGTAACTGAAGGGGCAAAACTTTTTTCGCAAGCTGGAACAAGCGAAATATCTGCGCATGCGCAAGCGACACAACGCCTCCGGCAAGTAGCAGGCACTGGCAACAGACGCACAGAAGAGGCGGCGGACGAAATCGAGAATCTGAAAACCGACGTTGCGCAGGCCGAATGGAAGGTGCAGATGATGTCGGCAAGCGCGCCAGTCAATGGTTTGGTAACAGAAACGCTCTACTCCAAGGGGGACTGGGTACCTGCCGGAGCACCGGTCCTGTCGATCCTGCCATTCGACAGGATCAAGGTCACTTTCGAAGTACCGCTGGCGGTGGCAGCGCGACTGCAGAACGGGCAGGCGGTAGTGCTCTCATGCGAGCAATGCAAGGGTGCCATACCCGGGAAGATTACGTACATATCGCCCTTTGCCACGACGGAGTCTGCCACGGGCGAAGCGAACCAGCTTCAATACCGGATCGAGGCGCGCCCCGACCCGGCTCAAGCCGCGTTGCTTAAACCCGGCCAGTCAATGACAGTAAGCTTGTGAAAATGCTTGCTGCGTTAACGAGCTTCAGCGGCATTCGTGCGCGGTCGCGTCATTTCGATCCGGACCGGGGAGGCAATCGCGCTTTCAGCGTTGTGCCTGCGGCGGGATACTTGCTGGCTGCGTTCCTGAGCGCTTGCGGCGACGAGCCACAGACGGCGGAGCAGCCCCGGCTGGTCAATGTCGTGGCGGTTACGCTCTCCGGCACCGGTACTGATTTCGGTTATTCCGGAGAAGTGCTCGCGCGCTACGAAACCAGTCTCAGCTTCCGGCTTGGCGGTAAGATCGTGGCGCGCAATGTGGAAGTTGGCAGTCAGGTAAAGAAAGGTGATGTGCTGGCGCGGCTTGATCCGGAAGACCAGCAACTCAGCCTGCAGGGCGCCCAATCGCAGTTGGCGGCCGCCAGCTCCGAGTACGAGCAAAGCAAGGCGGAACTCGAACGCTACATCGACTTGTACCAGAAGGCGTTCATCAGCAAAGCCGAGTTCGACCGCCGGCAAAACGGGTATAACGTGGCGAAGGCGCGGCTGGAGCAGGCGCGGGTGCAACTTGCGGCGACCAGGAACCAGACGGGTTACACTGAACTCGTGGCGGATCAGCCGGGACTGGTGACCGCCATCGAGGTTGAAGTCGGTCAGGTCGTGGCTACCGGTCAAGCGGTCATGAAACTCGCGCGTACCGGCGAGCGGGAGGTTGTCATCAGTGTCCCGGAAAATCGACTGAAAGAATTGAGCGCAGCCGAAACCATCGCCATTACGCTCTGGGCAGACCCGAACCGGATATACAAGGGCCGAGTGCGCGAGGTGAGTCCTGCTGCCGATCCGGTCACGCGAACCTATCCGGCCCGAATCAGCATACTGAACGCCGATGCGGCGGTGAAGCTGGGCATGACCGCTAACGTCGATTTGAGGGGCGATGCGCGAACGCTGGCCGTCCTGCTGCCGGCGACCGCCTTGTTTCAGGACAGCGGCCGCTCGGCGGTATGGGTGGTGGACAAGGCAAGTAGTCAGGTAAAGCTGGTACCGGTCGAAACCGGTGCCTACGTGGAAGACAAGGTTGTGGTGGTTTCCGGCCTCAATCCTGGTGATCTGGTCGTGCGTGCCGGGGTGCACAAGTTGTTTGCCGGCGAAAAGGTCCGCGTGCAGGAGGAGCCTCTGACCAGGGTGGCGAAGTGAAGACCTTCAATCTCTCCGAGTGGGCGCTCGAGCACCAGTCGCTGGTGCTTTTTTTTATGCTGGCATTGTTCGCGGCAGGCGTGTTCTCCTACGTCAGGCTCGGCCAGGCAGAAGATCCCGAATTCACCATCAAAGTCATGGTGATTAAGGCGTTCTGGCCGGGCGCTTCGCCGGCCGTAATGGAGCAGCAAGTCACCGAGCGCCTGGAACGAAAGCTGGAGGAGACACCGTATCTGGACTTCGTGCGCTCCTATACGAAGACCGGAGAGACCACAATTTTTCTGACGCTTCTGGACTCCACCCCGCCGAAAGAAGTTGCGGATGTCTGGTATCAGGTCAGGAAGAAGCTGGGCGATATCCGCCACACCTTGCCTCAGGGAACGTTCGGCCCTTATTTCAATGACGAATTCGGGGACGTGTTCGGAAACCTCTACGCCGTCTTAGGCGATGGCTATTCTTATGCAGAACTGAAAGTCCATGTGGAGAAGGCGCGCAAGGAGCTGCTGCGCGTGCCCTATGTCGCCAAGGCCGAGATTCTGGGTGATCAAGACCAGAAAATTTACATCGAAATTTCTCATCGCAAGCTCGCCACGCTCGGCATTGATCCTCTGGCCATCGTCGCCGTGCTGGGCGAACAGAATGCAATGACACCGGCCGGTTCGATCGATACCGATGCGGACCGAATCCATTTGCGCATCTCCGGCAGCTTCGACTCGGTCGAAAGCATTCGCGAAATCGGCATCCAGGCCAACGGACGCCTGTTTCGCCTGGGCGACATTGCGCGTGTTTATCGCGACTATATCGATCCGCCCGCGCAGAAGGTCCGCTACATGGGGCAGGAGGCCATTGCACTGGCCATCTCGATGGCCAAGGGCGGTGACATTCTGCAGCTTGGACACGATCTGGACCAGGCATTCGCGCGCATCAGGCGCGATCTGCCAGTCGGCATCGAAGTACATCAGTACTCGAACCAGCCCGAGGTGGTGAAGCGCTCGGTTGACGAGTTCATGAAGACGCTGATCGAGGCGATCGTGATTGTGCTGGCGGTGAGTTTCGCCAGCCTCGGGTTGCGCACCGGCATGGTGGTGGCATTGTCCATTCCGCTGGTGCTTTCGATGACCTTCATGTTGATGAAGCTGTTTGGCATCGATTTGCAGCGTATCTCGCTGGGCGCGCTGATCATCTCCTTGGGTCTGCTGGTGGACGATGCCATTATTTCCGTGGAAATGATGGTGACCAAAATGGAGCAGGGCATGGAACGGGCACAGGCTGCGGCTTTTGCCTATACGTCGACGGCATTTCCCATGCTGACGGGAACATTGATCACTGCGGTCGCATTTACCCCGGTGGGTTTCGCCAAGTCATCCGCCGGCGAGTACACGTTCTCGATTTTTGCGGTTGTGACCATTGCGCTGATTGTGTCGTGGTTTGTGGCAGTCCTGTTCACCCCATACCTGGGTTACAAGCTGCTTCCCGATTTTGTGCAGGGCGTGCCACCACCTTCGCTGTTCCGGCGATTCATGCACGGGCCGCTGCACCGGTGGATGCCTCAACTGGTCCCCGCGCCGGCCAAATTGCATCATGGGGACGTATACGACAGCCCGTTCTACCGAAGCTTTCGCGCACTGGTGGAGTGGTGCGTGACTTATCGCAAGACGGTCATTTTGATCACGATCGCGATTTTCGCCTTGTCCATTTTCGGTTTTCGCTTCGTACAGAACCAGTTTTTCCCCTCCTCCAATCGCCCGGAGCTGATCGTGGATCTCTGGATGCCACAGGGCGCTTCGTTCCAGGCCACGGAGGTGCAGGTGAAACGGCTGGAGGAAAAACTCAAAAGCGATGGCAATGTTCTCAATTACGTGGCCTATGTGGGCAATGGCAGCCCGCGCTTTTATCTGCCGCTCGACCAGCAACTGGGCCATCCGAACTTTGCGCAGTTTGTGATCGTGGCCAGCAGCAACGAGGCCAGGGAAGTGTTGTACGACAAACTCAATACCGTACTTGAAAGCGAATTTTCCATGCTCAGGGGGCGCGTGAACCGGCTGGAGAACGGGCCGCCAGTGGGCTACCCGGTTCAGTTCCGCGTGCTCGGCAACGACATTGCGACGGTGCGTAGAATCGCGGGCGAGGTTGCAACCACGGTTCGCGCCAATCCAAATGTCCAGAACGTGCATCTCGACTGGAATGAACAGGTAAAGACCATCCGCCTTGAGATTGACCAGAACAAGGCGCGCGTGATCGGTGTAAGTTCGCAAGGGCTGTCCACCATGCTCAATTTTGTCCTGTCCGGTTACAGCGTTACCCAGTACCGGGAAAAGGACGAACTGATTGAAGTGCTGGCCCGTGCCCAATCCGGCGAGCGTCTCGATCCCGGCAGGCTGTCGGAAATCAATGTGCCGACGCAGTCCGGAAAATGGATCCCTCTTGCGCAGATCGCAAAGGTTGAATACGGTTTCGAGGAAGGCATCATCTGGCGCCGCGACCGGCAGCCGTCGGTTACGGTCCGCGCCGATATTCGTGGCAATGTCCAGGCACCGGTAATAAGCAAGCAGATCGATCCGCTGCTCGATGCTCTGCGCACCCGGCTGCCGGAGTACTACCGCATCGAGGTCGCAGGCGCGATCGAAGAAAGTGCAAAGGGCGAGAATTCCATCATCGCAGTGATGCCTTTCATGCTGATTGCGGTGCTCACGCTGTTGATGATCCAGTTGCAGAGTTTTCAGAAGACGATCATGGTGTTGCTGACCTCTCCTCTTGGGCTGATCGGCGTGGCCTTTATTCTGCTGACCTGGAACGTACCATTCGGATTCGTCGCCAATCTGGGTGTCATCGCGTTGTTCGGCATGATCATGCGCAATTCGGTCATTCTCGTGGATCAGATCGAACAGGATATCCGCGCCGGACACCCACAATGGCATGCCATTGTTGACGCGACCGTGCGGCGTTTTCGTCCGATCGTGCTAACGGCACTTGCCGCCGTGCTGGCGATGATTCCGTTGTCGTCCAGCGAGTTTTGGGGGCCGATGGCGGTCGCCATCATGGGTGGCCTGATTTCAGCGACCATACTCACGCTGCTGTTCGTGCCCGCCCTTTACGCAGCCTGGTTTCGTGTCCAGAAACCGATACCCGGTGTACCGTGACGGGTCAGCGCGTGAATGTTTGCAACTGGTACCGAATGACATGATGAACAGGTTCAGATTGAGCGCGCCGCGACTGTTGATTTGCGGCGTAGCGTTTGTGCTGTGCATTGCCCGACCGGTGGCGGCAATCGAGCAATGCGGCATCGCGTCAGCGCACGAACTGGCCACCCAGGCAGGGTGCGAAATTCTCCGCTCGGGAGGCAACGCATTCGATGCCGCCGTGACGGTGGCCGCCGTGCTTGCGGTCGTCGAGCCGTTTGCATCGGGCATCGGCGGAGGTGGATTCTTTCTTTTGCATCGGGCTTCGGATGAATTGGATGTCTTCGTCGATGCCCGCGAAACGGCGCCGGCGCGGGCTTCGCGGGAATTGCTCTCCGGCCAGGATGCGCTTGAGAAGAATTTAACACGGGAGGGTCCGACCGCGGCCGGCATTCCCGGCGAGCCTGCGGCGCTTGACTGGGTGGCCAATCGATACGGAACCATGGCGTTGACACGTTTGCTGGCGCCGGCGATTCGTTTGGCGGAGCGAGGATTTCCCGCCGACGGGCGTTACGCGGGCGCGACTGCGTTGCGCGAGGGGCTCCTGCGTGGCAATGTCGCCGCCGCGAGTATTTTTCTCGACAAGGGTAAGGCGGTCCAGACCGGGTTTGTCGTGATCCAGCCGATGCTCGCGCGCACCTTGCGAATGCTTGCCGAGCAGGGAAGCCGGGCATTTTACGAGGGCAACTTCGCCCGAGATCTGACTTACGCGGTCAAGTCAGCGGGTGGACTGTGGGAACTGTCGGATCTGGAAAATTATCGGGTGATCGAGCGTCAGCCGCTCCGCTTCACTTATCGCGGTGCCACCATCACCACGGCGCCGCTGCCGTCATCGGGTGGACTGGTACTGGCGCAATGTTTGTTCATTCTCGAATCGGTGCACCGTGCCGACCTGCCGGCAACAGACCGCATGCATTTTGCAGCCGAGGCCATGCGTCGCGGCTATCATGACCGCGCGCGTTACATGGGGGACCCGGGTTTTGTTGACGTGCCGGTGCAGCAGCTCGCGTCACGCGACTATGCGCGCAATCGCGGCGCATCGATAGATCCGGCACGTGCCACAGTGAGCGGCGATCTGGCGCAGGCCGCCGACGAAGGCCAGGACACGACCCACTTTTCCATTATTGACAATCAGGGCAATCGCGTGGCCGCAACGCTGTCGGTCAACGGTCCTTTCGGATCCGGATTCGTTGCCGGTGACACTGGAGTGCTGTTGAACAATCACATGGACGATTTCGCACACCACACGGGTGCGCCGAACATGTATAAGCTGGTTGGTGGCCAGGCCAATGTCGTGGAACCGGGCAAACGGCCGCTGTCGTCAATGGCCCCGACTTTTGTGGAGGATGATCGCGGGGTACTCGTACTTGGCACTCCCGGCGGATCGCGAATTATTTCCATGATCCTTCAGAGTGTGCTCGCGTATCTGGATAGGGAACAGATTGATCTCCCGGGTCTGGTTGCGGCACCACGCTTCCATCATCAGTACCTGCCCGACCGGATTGAAATCGAACCCGAAAGTTTTCCAGATTCCATGGTCGAGGCGCTGAGAGCCAAGGGGCACACCGTTGAAATTGGCCGCCGCAAGTGGGGTAATATGCAAATGGTGTTCCAGGATAAAATGGGTCGCATTGAAATCGCGAACGATCCGCGCGGTCAGCGCGGCGTCCTGTTCTAAACGTAGCGCGAGAGGCTTCCATGAAAACGACTTTTCTGGATTTTGAGCAACCGATCGCCGACCTCGAGGCGAAAATCGAAGAACTGCGGTACGTCCAGGACGATTCCGCTGTCGATATTTCCGAGGAGATATCCCGCCTGCAGAAAAAGGGCAGCGCGCTGACCCAGGATATCTATGCCAAGCTATCGTCATGGCAGATTTGCCAGGTGGCTCGCCATCCCCAGCGCCCCTATTCACTGGATTACTTTCAGAATCTGTTTGCCGATTTCGAAGAATTGCAGGGCGACCGTCTGTTCGCGGAAGATCCGGCCATCGTAGCTGGACTCGCTCGTTTCGGGAGTCAGACCGTGATGGTCATTGGTCACCAGAAGGGGCGCGATACCAAGGACAAGCTCTATCGCAATTTCGGCATGCCGAAGCCGGAAGGCTATCGTAAGGCTTTGCGGCTGATGAAGCTCGCCGAGAAATTCAATTTTCCGGTAATGACATTTATTGATACGCCGGGGGCATACCCGGGAGTTGGTGCGGAGGAGCGCGGGCAGTCGGAAGCCATTGGACGCAACCTGTATGCGATGTCGGAACTTCGCGTACCCATTGTTGTAACCATCATTGGCGAGGGCGGTTCCGGAGGCGCGCTCGCAATCGCGGTCGGTGACGTGACGTTGATGTTGCAGTATTCAATTTACTCGGTCATTTCGCCGGAGGGTTGTGCGTCGATTTTGTGGAAAAGCGCCGACAAGGCACCGGATGCCGCCGAAACTCTGGGCATCACCGCGAACCGGCTCAAGATGCTGGGGCTGATAGACCGCGTGGTGGCCGAACCGCCGGGCGGCGCCCATCGCAATCCGGCCGCGCTCATGCAGACCATGCGCAAGTCTTTGCAGGAAGCGCTTTCCGAGGCGCAGGAGAAGCCGATCAATGAATTAATAGAGGCACGTTTTGCGCGCTTGATGGCCTATGGCAAGTTTAAGGAAGCAGCGAGTCGTTAATTCATTTTGAGGTTCCGCAAATGAATCCGGATACCCCGCTTGAGCGGGGTATCTTGTTTCGGCATACGGTTGCGCCATGATCACGAAAGACGAACTCGCGAAAATTGTCGATCGGGCCCTTGAGGAACACACGCTGCATGGCCGAAGGATCACAATCGCGCTAAGCGGCGGCATGGACTCCGTTGTTCTGCTGGACATCCTGCATGAACTGCGGGCCTCGCGGGCTCTTATGCTGTCAGCCGTTCATGTGAACCATCAGATCAATCCGCGTTCAGGCGAATGGGAGAATTTTTGCCGTTCGATTTGCCAGAAACACGGTATTCCCCTGACCGTTGAGCGCGTAGACGTGGTCCCGGACGGCGACGGGGTCGAAGCGGTGGCGCGACGACTGCGCCACGGCGTCTACTCCAGGCTCGATACCGATTGTGTCGCACTGGCCCATCACTCAGACGACCAAGCGGAGACGATCCTGCTGCAGCTTTTGCGTGGCGCCGGACCGAAAGGTTTGTCCGGTATGCCGATGATCAACAGCCGGCAGCCGGCAGCCGGGGGGCAATTTGGCGTGCGGCCTGTTTTGCGTCCATTGCTGAGCGTGCGCCGCGCCAGAATTCAGGATTATGCGCAGGCGAAAGGTCTGCCCTGGGTCGAGGACGACAGCAATGCCGACTCGCGATTCGACCGCAATTTCCTTCGCAATGAGATTCTGGTTCGATTGGAAGCCCGCTTTCCTGCCTATCGCGAAACTTTGGCGCGGGCTGGGCGGAACATGGCCGATTACGCATATCTCGCGCAGGAACTGGCCCGCATAGATGCCCAGTCGTCACAACCCGGAACACTGTCGGTGCAGCGGCTTCGGCAATTGCCCGATGCACGCGCATTAAATTTGCTGCGCCTGCTGTTTTCCGACCACGGACAGCCCATGCCACCGCGCGCGCGCCTTGAGGAAGCCCTGCGCCAGTGTCGGGACGCTGGCCGGGACGCGCAGATTTCGATTGGGTTCGGCGACTTGGTCTTGTGTCGTTATCGCGATGCGGTGCGACTGGTTAAGGAAGCCAATAGCATGCCGAGCCACTGGCATTCAAGCTGGGACGGCAAGTGCGATTTGGCGCTGCCCGATGGCCTGGGTTTACTGCGATCGCTATCCGTGATGGGCGAGGGAATCGCCAGCCGACACTTCGACAGTCGTGCGGCGACAGTGCGCGGCCGCAACGGCGGCGAGCGCATGCGAACTGGAACGAAGAGACCGCGCCGCGCCCTCAAGAGTCTGTTGCAGGAGCATGAGATTGCACCTTGGGAGCGCAATCGCATGCCGCTGGTCTTCTTCGGCGAATTACTTGCTTGGGTTCCGGGAGTCGGTGTAGCGGCGGAGTTTCGCGCAGACGCGTTGGAGCCCGGCATCGCACCAGTTTGGGAAAGAGGTTGATGGAAACCGGCGCGTTGTGCTCGGATTTATAAACGATTAGCGGGATTTGACCAGAATGGCATTGATCCCGAGTTTCTTTGTGCGGGCCATGGCTTTGTCGGCCTCATGTTTGTCCTTGAAGGGGCCGATCTGCACCCGGGTTTCCAGGCGAGCCGCGATACCGGCGTGTCGCAGTTGATTTTGCAGGGCCTGCGCATTAGCGGGCGAATTGAATACCCCTACCTGGACCACATAAGCTGTATCTGAACGCGCCGCGGCCCTCTTGGGACTGCTGGCGCGCACCGAAGCCGATGGCAGGGGCGCTGCGCTGCTCACTTCCGTGACCGGGGCGGGCGATTCGGCAGCGACACTAATGGCCGGATGAGTGGGTTCCACCACCGATTGGCCGGCGTTGGCGGCTGGCAGACTGGGCTGCGCGACATTCGCTGCAATCAACGCCACGGATGGCTCATGCGGCGGGGTGATCCTGACCGGTCGCTCGCGCAAGCGATCATAGAGTCCCAGCCCTGTGATCGCGAGCCCAATCAAAACTATTGCCGCGATCAAGTGTCCCAAGTTCGATGATCCCGGTTTCTCGGCAGGCGGCGGCTGATCGCTGGTATGGGACGACATTTCTCGGGACGCGACGGACATCAGGATGACTGATGCTATCACCGATTATCTGGATGTTTCTGGCGGCGTCGCGATAGGGAGCTGATGCCAGCAGGAGTCTCGGCCTCGATATCAGGGATTTGCCATTCCTTTCGTCGTCGAGGCATGCTATCCTTATGAATTAGCATCAAAAAATATAAATCTATATGGAGAACCAGATGGCTGTTGAACGCACCCTGTCGATCATTAAACCCGATGCAGTGGAAAAAAATGTGATTGGATCGATTTATGCGCGATTTGAAACGAGTGGACTCAAAATTATCGCCGCCAGAATGGTGCACTTGTCTCGAAATGAAGCCGAAGGATTCTATGCGGTGCATCGCGAGCGGCCATTTTTCAAGGACCTGGTCAGTTTTATGATTTCCGGGCCGGTCATGATCCAGGTGCTTGAGGGCGAGAGTGCAATCCAGAAGAACCGGGATTTGATGGGAGTGACGGATCCAAAGAAAGCAGCGAAGGGGACCATCCGTGCCGATTTCGCCGACAGCATTGACGCCAACGCCGTGCATGGCTCCGATGCGCCTGCGACGGCGGCGTTGGAAATCGCATACTTTTTCCCGACCCTGAATATCTACCCCCGCTAATGCCGGTCAACCTGCTCGATTTTGACGCTGAACAGCTCGCCGATTTCTTTGCGCAGATCGGTGAGAAACCGTTTCGCGCCCGGCAAGTCATGCGCTGGATCCATCGTTTCGGGCAGGCCGAGATTGAAAACATGAGCGACCTGTCCAAGGACTTGCGCGCCAAGCTCGCGGCCGCCGGCGCGCTGGTGCAGGCGCCGTCCGTCATGACAGATTCGACCGCATTCGATGGCACAAGAAAATGGCTACTTGGAGTCGGCGCGGCCAACGGCATCGAAACTGTGTTTATTCCGGAATCGGGGCGAGGCACGCTCTGTGTGTCTTCGCAGGTGGGTTGTGCGCTGGAATGTGCGTTCTGCTCCACTGGCAGGCAGGGTTTCAACCGCAATTTGACGGTAGCAGAAATCATTGGCCAATTATGGTGGGCAAATCGCGCGCTCGGGGCCGTGCACGGTGGCGAAAGATTGATCAGCAACGTCGTAATGATGGGCATGGGTGAACCATTGGCGAATTTCGATAACGTGGTTGCCGCGATGAAGATCATGTTGGACGACCATGGTTACGGGCTGTCGCGCAGGCGGGTGACACTGTCGACCTCCGGTTTGGTTCCGGCGATGGATCGGCTTGCCGAGCAGTTGCCCGTGGCGCTGGCAGTCTCGTTGCACGCGCCTGATGACGATCTGCGCAATCGACTGGTTCCGATCAACAAAAAGTATCCACTCAAGGAATTGATGGCCGCATGCAAACGCTACATCCGGGTCGCGCCGCGCGATTTCATTACCTTTGAGTATGTGATGCTCGAAGGAGTCAACGACTCAGTAGAACAGGCCAGGCAACTGGTGACGCTGGTCAAGGGCGTGTCCTGCAAATTCAATTTAATTCCTTTTAATTCGTTTCCGGATTCCGGATTTTCGCGCTCTTCGCCGGGGCGAATTGACGCATTTAAAGATGTCTTGATGCGCGCGGGTCTGATCACGACCACGCGCAGGACGCGAGGCGATGACATTGATGGGGCATGTGGCCAGCTTGCCGGCCAGGTGCAGGATCGCACCCAGCGGAAAGGTCGGCGCACGATGGCCGCTTCCGCATGATTGGCGCTGGCATGGCTCGGATTGCCATTTTGATTGCAGTGGTCATTCTGGCTGGTTGCTCTGCTGCGCAAAAAAAATCCGAAACCGGAGAGCCGAGGAACGCGGCGGAGAATCGCGCCCGCATCCATACCGAACTCGGTGCCGCGTACTACGGTGCAGGGCAAATGCCGGTGGCTGTACAGGAGCTGAATGAAGCGATCAGCGCCGATCCGGATTACGGCCCTGCGCACAGCCAGTTGGCACTGGTCTACATCACACTGAAGGAAGATGCGCAGGCCGAAAAATCGTTCCAGCGTGCTCTGAAAATAGATCCGGCCGATTCGTCGACGAACAACAACTACGGAATGTTCTTGTGCCAGCGCAAGCGTGAAAAGGAGGCAATGAAACATTTTGCCACCGCGCTGAAGAATCCCCTGTACGTTACGCCGGAGAACGCGTACACCAATGCCGGCGTTTGTTCGCGCCTTCTGGGCGACGACATAAAAGCGGAAGATTGGCTGCGCAAGGCGCTCGCGCTGCAGCCGAATCAATCTCAGGCGCTCTACCAGTTGGCTGATATCGCGTTCAAGCGCGATGAAATGCAGAGCGCCCGGACACTGCTGAATCGTCACATGCAGGTATCTGCTCCGTCTGCCGATGCGCTGTGGCTCGGTGTGCGCATCGAACATCGGCTTGGAAATCGCACCGCATTTGCAAGTTATGGCGCGCAATTGAAGAATCGCTATCCGGAGGCCCCGCAGACCAGAGCATTCAACGAGGGCCGTTTTCAATGACCGAATCTTCCGCCAGCGCGCAATCCACCCCCCCTACTGTTGAAGCCGCGACCGGCCCCGGTGCGGCACTACTCAAGGCGCGCAGAGATCAGAGCCTGAGTCTCGGCGACGTTTCGCGTCAGCTTAAGCTATCGGTGCGGCAGGTCGAGGCAATCGAGCGGGACGATTTTTCCGGACTGAAAAATCCGGTGTTTATCCATGGCTTCATCCGCAATTATGCAAAGCTGCTTCATCTGGACCCGGATCCGCTGATTCAGGCAGCGGACCTGAAGCTCGCTCCACCGACGCAGCCAGCACCTGACCTGCGTGAGGCGGAAGGTTTGCCGTTAGTGCGGGTCAAGATTAGAAAAAGTTGGTTTTGGTCAGCTGTGGCCGTATTGCTGATGGCCGGACTGGCTTTGTCGGCCTACCTCGGCCGTGGCCGTCACCCCGACTCCGTATCCGGTGCGTCGTCCGCCGCACCGGATACGGCAGCCGTCGACAAAATGCTGGCCACCGACATTCAGTCACCTTCCAATGTCGAACCTGTCCAGGAGCCGAAACCGAAAGCGGATGCCCTGCAGAAAGTGGCAGTCAAAGCTGAATCAAAACCCAAACTGGTCGCGAAGACCGAGAGTCAGCCGGCAACAGATCCGGTTGTACCGGGCGCGGCAGGAGGGCGCGTGACGGTGCGCATGATCTTTGATCAGGAATCCTGGGTTGAGATCAAGGATGGCACCGGAAAAAGCATCTTTGGCCAGTTGAACGCGGCAGGCAGTCGTCGCAGCGTAAGTGGCGAGCCGCCGCTTTCCGTCGTGGTCGGACACGCGGCGGGTGTGCGCCTGTTTCGAGATGATCGCACTATTGACCTTGCACCGCATACTCTGGTGGATGTGGCGCGACTAACGCTGGATTAACTTGCTTGTCACCCATGCCGGAATACCTTACTCCTCGTCACGATACGCGCCAGGTACGTATAGGCGGGATTGCTGTCGGAGGGGGTGCGCCTGTCGTTGTACAGTCGATGACAAACACCGACACGGAGGATGTGAAGGCGACCGCTCGACAGGTTCGTGAACTTGCCGAGTCGGGTTCGGAATTCGTGCGCATCACGGTCAATACCGCCGAAGCAGCTGCGGCGGTTCCGGAGATTCGCAATCTGCTCGAGCGCGAAGGATGCCGGGTGCCCATGATCGGCGATTTTCATTTCAATGGGCATAAATTGCTGACACAGTATCCGGATTGCGCCCGGGTATTGGATAAGTACCGGATCAATCCTGGGAACGTTGGTCGCGGAATGAAGCGCGACGATCAGTTTGCATCCATGATTGAAACAGCCTGCCGATACGGTAAACCGGTGCGTATCGGAGTCAATTGGGGCAGCCTGGACCCGGAGCTGCTTGGCCGCATGATGGACGAGAACGCGGCTCTTCCGGTGCCGGGTGAGGCCGCGGTTGTCATGCGCGAGGCACTGATTGTCTCGGCGTTGCAAGGTGCCCGGAAGGCCGAAGAAATCGGTTTGCCGGGAGATCGGATCATCTTGTCGTGCAAGGTTAGCGGGGTGCAGGACTTGATCCGCGTCTACCGCGAACTGGCGAGGCGATGTGACTATCCGCTGCACCTTGGCCTGACTGAAGCAGGCATGGGGTCAAAGGGCATCGTCGCGTCTACTGCGGCGCTGGCGGTGCTATTGCAGCAGGGTATCGGCGATACCATACGTATATCGCTTACACCGGATCCGGGCGGAGACCGCTCGCGCGAGGTCATCGTTGCACAGGAGATTCTGCAAACGATGGGATTGCGCTCGTTCGCGCCGATGGTGATTGCGTGTCCAGGCTGCGGACGCACGACGAGCACGGTTTTCCAGGAACTGGCCGACAAGATTCAAAGCCATTTGCGCCGGCAGATGCCGGTCTGGCGGTCACGCTATCCCGGGGTCGAGGAAATGCGGGTGGCCGTAATGGGTTGCGTGGTCAACGGTCCGGGCGAAAGCAAGCACGCCAATATTGGGATCAGTCTGCCGGGTTCAGGCGAAACGCCGGTGGCCCCGGTGTACGTCGACGGGGTCAAGACGGTAACCCTCAAGGGCGAACGTATCGCTGAGGAATTTCACCGCCTGGTGGATGACTATGTCGCCCGCCGCTACGGCCGCTCCGGCGACCAGGGTCAGGCGGCTGGCGCTGGCGCTGGCGACAGCGATCCAGCGCGCGCGTCGGCCTGAAACTCCCACGTTATCCTCCAAGACACTTCAGCGTCATGACACAAACGATTCAGGCGGTCCGCGGGATGAATGATGTCCTGCCGGATCAAGCGCCCTTGTGGGAATTTTTTGAAGACACGGTACGTGGCTGGCTCGGTCAGTACGGCTATCGCAATATGCGCATGCCGATCCTGGAAAAGACTGAGTTATTCGTGCGCTCCATCGGCGAAGTCACGGACATTGTCGAGAAAGAAATGTACAGCTTCGTCGATCAACTCAACGGTGAAAGCCTGACCTTGCGTCCGGAAGGAACCGCCTCCTGTGTACGCGCTGTGATCGAACACAATTTGCTCTACAGCGGCGCCCAGCGCGTTTTCTACATGGGGCCGATGTTTCGCCATGAGCGGCCGCAGAAGGGGCGTTACCGGCAGTTTCACCAGGTGGGCGTCGAAGCGCTTGGTTTTCCCGGTCCTGACGTGGATGCGGAGCACATGATCATGGGCGCAGGCCTGTGGAAGCGATTGGGGCTGGACGCCCTGCAACTGGAAATCAATACCCTCGGAAGCACGGACTCACGCAGCCGATTTCGCACCCGGCTCATCGCACATCTGGAGAAGCATTCCGCGCTGCTCGATGAAGATGCGCGCCGGCGCCTGCACAGCAATCCGCTGCGGGTTCTGGACAGCAAGAATCCGGCGATGCGGGAAGTCATTGCGAGCGCACCGAAATTGGCGGACGACCTTGATGAGGATTCGCGCAGGCATTTCGAGGAGTTGCAAACCCTGCTGACGAATTCCGGCATTGAATTCACGATAAATGAGCGTCTGGTGCGTGGTCTGGACTATTACAATGACGTCGTTTACGAATGGACCACGACCAGACTGGGCGCACAGGCAACAGTATGCGCCGGCGGGCGCTACGACGGACTGATCGCGCAAATTGGCGGAAAGTCTGCCCCGGCCTGCGGTTTCGCGATGGGTATCGAGCGCCTTCTGGCTTTACTGGGCGATGCCCAGGTTTCGGTGCCAGCGCCTTGTGCCGACGCCTATCTGGTCCATAGCGGAGATTTGGCCAGTCGCTTTGCCTGGAACGTTGCAGAAACGTTGCGCGGGCGCGGACTTTCGGTCGTGTTTCACTGCGGTGGCGGCAGCTTCAAATCGCAGATGAAGCGCGCCGACGGCAGCGGTGCGCGTTTTGCGGTGATTATCGGTGAAGACGAGGTCGGAAAAAACGTGGTCTCACTCAAGCCGATGCGGGAAGCAGGTGTACAAGTTCAAGTCGACGCACAGCAAGCGGCGGCGATCATCCAGAAATCAACCCATTCTTGACTCAACCATTGCAGAAGATTCCGACATGGCATTCGATCTCGAAGAACAGGAACAAATAGCCGAACTGAAGCAGTTCTGGAACCAATACGGCAAGCTGATTGTCACGCTCGTCGTGGCCGTTCTAGTCGCACTTGCCGGCACGCAGGGCTGGCGTTACCACAGGGCCGGTCAGTCCGAGCAGGCTTCCGCGCTATTCACGAAATTCGGTGAAGCCGTGCGCAAGAATGACGTCGGTGAAATTCGTACACTCGGCAAACAGTTGATCGACGGATTTGGCTCGACTGCCTACGGCCCGACGGCGGCCTTGTTGCTGGCCAAGACCAACTACGAGAATGGCGACCCGGCCGAGGCAGCGAGCCAACTGCAATGGGCGATCGACAACGCCAAAGATGAGGAGACCTCGGATCTTGCACGCTTGCGCCTGGCTGGCATCCGGCTGGACGAGAAAAAATACGATGACGCGCTCAAACTGTTGGAAGTCAGGCACGGCCCAGCAATGGAGGCTTTGTATGCCGATTTGAGGGGCGACGTCATGGTTGCGCAGGGCAGAAGTGGCGAAGCGCGGGCTGCTTACAAGTTGGCGCTCGAGAAAAGCTCGCCCAACAGCAGTTACCGAAATGTTGTGCAGATAAAACTCGACGCGCTGGGCGCCGGCAAGTGATCCGGATTGCTTTGCCGGTGCGCTGGAACCGGATGGTCCTGGGTGGCATGCTGGCTGTCTTGCTTGGCGCCTGCGGCAGTAAAGGCCCCAAGCCGGCCAAACTGACGCACTTCAGTCCTTCGGCGAAGCTTGGGGTCGCTTGGCAATCCGATATCGGTGATGCCGGCCGCTATATTTTTGCGCCCGCAGTCCATGGCGACAGCGTGTTTGCGGCAAGCGCGGGTGGCGATCTGGCGCGATTCAGTGCCGCAAACGGCAAGACACTGTGGCGGCTCAACACCAGGGCGCCGCTGTCGGGCGGCGTCGGCGTGAGCGCGAACCTGGTGCTGGTTGGAACCGCGAAGGGCGTGGTGCTGGCATATGACCTCGCAGGTAAACCGTTGTGGCAATCAAAAGTATCCAGCGAAGTGCTCGGTTCGCCGCAGGCCACCAGCGAGTTTGTCGTGGTACGCAGCGGGGACAATCGCATATTCGGACTGGATGCGCGCGACGGATCGCGCCGTTGGGAGTATCAGACTTTGGCTCCGGCGCTGACTCTGCGCTCCAATCCTGGAGTGATCGTGATCGAGGGTTTCGTCATTGCCGGCATGCCGTCCGGAAAATTGGTGGTACTGAATCTGGCAAACGGTGGGCTGGTCTGGGAAACGGTGGTAGCGGCTCCCAAGGGCGACAACGAACTTGAGCGCATCACGGACATTGCGGGTCTGCCGCTGGTGGAGGCGGGCCGGGTATGCGCTGTCACTTTCCAGGGTCGTGTTGCGTGTTATGAAACCCAAAAGGGCAGCCAGCTATGGGCTCGGCCGGCGTCCGGCGTCGGCAGTCTGGCGGCCGATGAACTGAACGTGTACTTGTCGGACGCCGCCGGATCGGTGCTGTCGTTCGACAAGAGCAGCGGTGCCAGCGTATGGAAGCAGGACAAGCTATCCCACCGCAATTTGAGTGCGCCACTTGCCGTCGCGAAGCATGTCGTGGTTGGAGATTTTGAGGGTCGAGTGCATTTTCTGAAACACGATGACGGCTCGTTTGCCGCGCGCATCGCAACTGACGGTGGCGGCATTTTCGCGGCTCCACAGTCGATTGACGGCGACACCGTACTGATACAGACCCGAAGGGGCGGAATTTACGCGATTGCGGTCAAGGGCGATTCCGTTGGCAATTAGGATCGTGGCTGCGCCAGCTTGCAACATTTCTATCCTGGTCTGAATCAATTTTGAAACCAACCATCGTACTGGTCGGCCGGCCCAATGTCGGCAAATCGACTTTGTTTAACCGGATGACGCGCTCGCGTCTGGCTTTGGTAGCCGATATCCCCGGCTTGACCCGTGATCGCCACTATGGTCAGGGTAAAACTGGTCCGAAATCTTTTATGGTGGTCGATACCGGAGGCTTTGAACCGGTTGCCAAAGACGGCATTTACAAGGAGATGGCACGCCAGACACGCCAGGCCGTGGACGAGGCCGATGCCGTGCTGCTGCTGGTCGATGCACGCCAGGGTTTGACGCCGCTCGACAGGCAAATTGCCGTCGAATTGCGCAAGACTGCCCGCAGATTGTGGCTGGTGGTCAACAAGGCGGAAGGCCTGGCCCATGAAACCGCTGCCACTGATTTTCATGAACTGGGGCTTGGCGAGCCTTTGACGATCTCAGCGTCGCACGGCGAGGGCGTTTACGAACTTATTGAGGTCGTTCTGGAGGAGTTTCCCGCTGAGGAAGAGCGGCATTCGGAAGACCGGCATCCGAAAATTGCGATCGTCGGGCGCCCAAACGTCGGCAAGTCAACGCTGGTCAATACCGTGCTCGGCGAAGAACGGGTTATTGCGTTCGACCAGCCGGGCACTACCCGGGACAGCATACAAATAGACTTTGAGCGCAATGGGCGCACCTACACCCTGATCGATACCGCAGGCGTTCGCCGACGCGCACGCGTGGAAGACGTGGCGGAGAAATATTCCGTGATCAAAACCCTGCAAGCCATCGACGAATGCAACGTGGTCGTGCTGGTGCTGGACGTCACCCAGGACGTGTCCGACCAGGATGCGCATCTCGCCGGTTTCATTCTGGAATCCGGGCGTGCCCTGGTGGTGGCAATCAACAAATGGGACGCTGCCGGCGAAGAAACCCGCGAAAAGGCCAAGCGCGACTACCATCGCAAGCTCGGATTTCTGGACTTCGCGCCAGTGCATTACATTTCAGCACGCACCGGTACCGGCGTCCCGGCCTTGTTTGGATCCGCGAGTGCCGCCTACACCGCGGCAATGACGAAGTTGTCCACACCCAGGCTCACACGGGTCCTGCTCGCCGCGGTGCAGAAACAGTCGCCGCCACGCGCCGGTCTGACACGTCCAAAACCACGCTATGCCCACCAGGGCGGCATGAATCCACCCCTCATAATGGTCCACGGCAATGCCTTGAATCACGTTCCGGACAGTTATCGCCGCTATCTCGAGCGTGCCTTCATGGCGGCTTTTGACTTACGGGGAACCCCGGTCCGAGTGTCTTTCAAGCAGGGGAACAACCCGTTTGCGGGACGGCGCAGGACTTAGCAGGTATGGGCATTTCGGGCCGATGGTATTGCAGGCAAAAATCCAGTAAAGTGATTAAGGGTCGAGAAATAAAAATAAGGAGCACCCATGAGCGCGAAAGGCCAGTTGTTGCAAGACCCATTCCTCAATGCATTGCGCAAAGAGCATGTGCCGGTCTCGATTTACTTGGTAAATGGCATCAAATTGCAGGGCCACATTGAGTCGTTCGACCAATATGTTGTGCTGCTGAAGAACACGGTGACCCAGATGGTCTACAAGCACGCAATTTCCACCGTGGTACCGGCACGTGCCGTGAGTCTGCCTGTGGAGCATGGGGCGGACGGCTGAGCATCGACAGTGGTTGACCCGGCTGGCCCATGGCAAGCTTGCCGCTGATCCGGATCTTCTGGCGTCGGATGCCGGCTTGCACCCTTTATCGCGTGTTTTGACCTCCCGGTCGACCGATGTTTGATCGCCCGCGCGGCGGAGACCGTGCCGTCTTGGTCAGTCTGGACTTTGGCAAGCTTGATGTTGCCGAGTCCCAGGAAGAAATCCGCCGGCTGGCGGAAAGCGCGGGCGTACGGGCTTTGGCGATGATCAAGGGAAAGCGCCAGAAACCCGATGCAGCCACCTTTGCCGGAGCCGGTAAGGTCGAGGAAATCGCTCTATCCGTGCATTCGAGCGGCGCATCGCTGGTACTGTTCAATCACGATTTGTCACCTGCCCAACAGCGTAACCTCGAGAAGCGATTCGAGTGCCGGGTTGTCGATCGCAGCAGCCTGATACTGGATATTTTTGCGCAGCGCGCGCGCTCGCACGAAGGCAAACTGCAGGTTGAGTTGGCACAGCTCGAACATCTGGCGTCTCGACTGGTGCGTGGCTGGACCCATCTGGAGCGCCAGAAGGGCGGAATCGGTTTACGTGGTCCCGGGGAAACGCAGTTGGAAACCGATCGCCAGTTGCTGCGCAAGCGGGTAAAGGTTCTCAAGGACAAACTTGCCACGGTGCTGCGTCAGCGCCAGACCCAGCGGCGGGCGCGCGAAAGGGGTCACGGGTTGTCGGTCTCGCTGGTCGGCTATACGAACGCAGGTAAATCGACGCTCTTTAACCGGCTTACGCAGAGCGAAGCCTATGCCGCGGACCAGTTGTTTGCGACCCTGGATACGACGTCACGGCGCATCAGCGGCCCGAATGGATCATCGGTCGTTATCTCCGATACCGTTGGTTTTATCCGCGACCTTCCCCACACACTGGTGGCGGCATTCAGCGCCACGCTGGAGGAAACTGTCCGTGCCGATTTGCTGCTCCACATAGTGGATGCCGCCAGCCCCGCACGGGATGACCAGATCTCGGAAGTAAACAAAGTGCTGGTCGAAATCGGTGCCGACGCAGTGCCCCATATTTTGGTATTCAACAAGATAGACGCCGCTGGCCTGGAGCCGGGAATCGAGCGCGATCAGTATGGTAAGATCACCTCCGTTCGCGTCAGTGCGAAATCCGGTGCAGGGATCAATTTATTGCGCTCCGTTCTGACTGACGCATTGCACGAAGCGCAGCGCAACGCGGTAGGGGTTGCGGCGGCGTAAACCTTCAAGCCATCTCCGGCCCCCTCTTATATAACAGAAAGCAATCACGAATGGCATTGAACGATCCGAACTGGGGAAAACGCGGCAACGATGGCCCCCCCGACCTAGATGAACTTTGGCGCAGACTGAATCAGAAGCTTAGTACCCTGTTTGGAGGCAAGGGTAACGGTGGCGGTCGGCCATCGGGACCGACCGGACGCCAGATGGGTGGTGGTCTTGGTCTCTTGTTTGTTCTGATATTCATAGGCTGGCTGTTCAGCGGCTTCTACATTGTCGAGGCCAGCGAGCAAGGGGTTGTGCTGCGTTTCGGGAAGTTTAGTTCCACTACGGATTCTGGTCCGCGCTGGCACTTGCCGTGGCCCATTGAATCCGTCGAAGTCGTCAATGTGACTGGCGTTCGAACCATCGAAGTCGGTTACCGCAACAACAACGTCAAGAACAAAGTGCAGAATGAATCCTTGATGATCACCGACGACGAGAACATCATAGACATCCAGTTCGCCGTGCAGTACATCATCAAGGATCCCAAGAACTACCTGTTCAATAACCGGGATGCCGACAAGTCGGTGATGGAGGCGGCAGAGTCGGCAATTCGCGAGGTGGTGGGGAAAAACAGGATGGATTTCCTGCTTTCCGCCGGCAAGGAAAAGATCGTCGATACGGTGCGTGATTTGCTGCAAAAAATTCAGGACCGCTACCAGACCGGTATCGATATTACAAGGGTGACCATGCAGGACGCGCAGGCGCCCGAGGAAGTTCAGGCTGCGTTCGCCGATGCCGTCAAAGCAGGTCAGGATCGCGAACGGCAAATCAACGAGGGGCAATCGTATTTCAATGACGTTGTGCCCAAGGCCAAAGGTACGTCGGCGCGGCTTCTGCAGGAAGGGGAAGGCTACCGGCAGAGCGTCATCGCCAACGCGGACGGAGAAGCGTCGCGTTTCAACCTGATACTCGCGGAATACAGCAAGGCTCCGGTCGTGACACGCCAGCGTCTCTACGTTGACGCCATGCAGCAGATCCTCGCCAATTCAAGCAAGGTCGTGATTGACCAGAAGAGCGGCGGCGGCAATCTTCTCTACCTTCCGCTCGACAAGCTGATGCAGACCAACGGAAGTTTCGTCGCACCCGCCGCGGAGGCGAGCCCGGCTCCCGTCATTCCGGCTCCGCCGGTTGATTCTTCTCCGAGGTCGCGCGATGCATTGCGCGGCCGAGATCGCGAGGTCCGATGAAGTTCAATATCAATACGGCTCTAATCGCTGGCGTCAGCGTGCTGATTGTCGCCAGCCTGAGCTTGTTTATCGTCGATCAGCGTCAGAGCGCGATCGTGTTTCGGTTGGGAGAAATTGTTTCGGTCAAGACATCGCCAGGCCTGTTCTTCAAGGTGCCGGTGCTCGATAACGTGCGCTATTTCGATGCGCGCATTCTAACGCTCGATGCCGAGGAAGCGCAGCGATTTGTCACCAGTGAAAACAAGCCGGTGTTGGTGGACTCCTTCGTCAAGTGGCGCATCGTCGATGTCGAGCAATACTACAAAAGCGTTGGCGGCAGCGAGGTTGTTGCCGGGGTGCGCTTGGCTCAGGCGGTCAATGGCAGTCTGCGGGAGGAGTTCGGCAAACGCACGATTCACGAGGTTGTTTCCGGAGAGCGCGAACGCATCATGGATTTGATGCGCGAGCGCGCCGACAAGAGCGCGCGCGAAATCGGAGTTCAGGTTCTCGACGTGCGATTGAAGAGGGTTGACTTCACACCCGAAGTTAGCGAGTCGGTGTATGGAAGAATGCGGGCCGAGCGCCAGCGCGTAGCCAACGAATTGCGTTCAACCGGCTTCGCCGAGGCGGAAAAGATTCGGGCCGATGCGGACAAGCAGCGCCAGGTGGTTATCGCAGAAGCCTATCGCGATGCCCAGCGGCTCAAGGGCGATGGAGACGCCAAGGCATCCGCGATATACGCGCGCGCCTTCCAGCGTAATCCCGAGTTCTACGCGTTCTATCGCAGCCTCGAGGCTTATCGGCAAAGCTTCAAGAACAAGGGCGACTTGCTGATACTCGAACCGAATTCGGAGTTCTTCAGGTACTTGAAGAGCCCTTCGGGGCAAGCAAGATAATCAAGCGCATTAGCAGGCGCGGGACAATTTACGCGGTCGCGATAGATTGATGGATGTCTATTCGAACGCGCTGATGATGGCGGTTGCGCTCATGCTGGTCATAGAAGGGCTGCTGCCCTTCTTGCTGCCGACCGTGTGGCGCGACGCGTTTCGCCGCTTGACCGAAATGTCCGACGGTCAGATCCGGTTCGTAGGCTTATCCTCGATGTTGGCTGGATTGCTGCTGCTTTTCCTGACGAAATAGTCCTGGCTCGTTGTTTGGCCCAACACTTGACGGTTGGACCGGTTTTCGTGTCTAGTAATCATGCAAAAATGGCTGCTTCCCGAACATATTGAAGACATCTTGCCGGTTGAGGCGGCGAGAGTCGAGCGGCTGCGCCGACGTATTCTTGATCTGTTTTACGGGCACGGATATGAACTCGTCGTTCCACCAATGCTCGAATACCTTGATTCGTTGCTGACTGGCACGGGGCACGACCTGGATTTGAGGACGTTCAAGCTGGTAGACCAATTGTCCGGACGCATGTTGGGATTGCGCGCGGACATGACGCCACAGGTGGCGCGAATTGACGCGCATCTGCTCAACCGCCAGGGTGTCACTCGCTTATGCTACGCCGGCACCGTGCTGCACACTCAGCCGTCCGGGTTGCTGCGTACCCGCGAACCGATGCAAATAGGTGCCGAAATATATGGCCACCAAGGCTTGGAAAGCGACATCGAGATTCAAGCGCTGATGCTTGCCGCATTGCAGGTGACCGGTGTCGAAGGCGTTCATTTGGATATCGGGCACGTATCGGTTTTCCGTTCATTGATTACCCGCGCCGGAACCGGTGCGCAGCAGGAAGCGGAGCTGTTTCAGGTGTTGCAGGCCAAAGATGTGGCCGGATTGCGCGAGTCGTCAAGAGGATTGGATGCCACTACACGTGAAGCCTTGCTGCTGTTGCCGGAACTTTACGGTGGCGCGGACGTGCTGAACACGGGGCGCAGACGTCTGCCGCAATATCCGGAATTGATGTCCTGCCTGGATGCGCTCGAGCAAATCGGCCTTCAGTTGGACGGAAGTGTCAAGGAACTGTGTTTCGATCTTGCGGAACTACGTGGATATCATTATCACAGCGGAGTTGTATTCGCGGCATACGCCGGAAGCCGTCCGGACGCGATCGCACGCGGCGGACGCTACGATGAAGTCGGTCGCGCGTTCGGTCGCGCCCGGCCGGCAACCGGATTCACGATGGATTTGCGGGAACTGGCCGAGATGGCAAAAGAGCAGATCAGACCGCTGCGCGTGCTTGCTCCCTACCAGCCAGCCGATGCTGCCTTAAGCATTGAAGTGGCGCGCTTGCGTGCAGAGGGTGCGATCGTTGTATCGGACCTGCCGGGGCACGAGGCCAGCCGCCTGGAACTCAACTGCTCGCAGCAACTGGTCAACATTGGCGGCGCCTGGAAGTTGGCACCTTTCACTTCGCGTCTGTCTGATCGAAATCCAACGAAGAACAATCAGGGGTCTTGATGGCAAGCAACGTGGTAGTCGTCGGCACGCAGTGGGGTGACGAGGGCAAAGGCAAGGTAGTCGACTGGCTGACCGATCACGCTCAGGGCGTGGTGCGTTTTCAGGGCGGACATAACGCGGGGCACACGCTGGTTATCGCCGGGCGCAAACAGATATTGCGTCTGATACCGTCGGGAATTTTGCGCGATGGCGTGAGTTGCTATATCGGCAACGGGGTCGTGTTGTCTCCGAGCGCGTTGCTACAGGAGATCGCGGAACTGGAAGCGATCGGAGTCAACGTGCGCTCTCGCTTAAAAATCAGCGATGCCTGCCCGCTTATTCTCGCTTATCACGTCGCCCTCGATCAGGCGCGCGAGGCCGCCAGGGGCGCGGAAAAAATTGGCACCACGGGGCGAGGCATCGGACCGGCATACGAAGACAAAATCGCGCGTCGCGCGATTCGCCTCCAGGACTTGTTCGTGCCGGGTCGATTCGAGGAGAAATTGCGCGAAGTGCTTCACTTTCACAATTTCGTGCTGGAGCACTACCTTAAGTCGAAGCCAGTGGATTTTCAGAAGACACTCGACGAAACACTCGCCTTGCGAGATCAGCTTGCTCCGATGATCGCCGATGTACCACGCGCACTTTATGACGCGCATCACGCCGGCAAAAACCTACTTTTCGAAGGCGCTCAGGGAACCTTGCTCGACGTTGATCATGGTACCTATCCGTTCGTGACCTCGAGCAACTGTGTCGCCGGTGCCGCGGCCGCGGGTGCGGGTGTCGGGCCGCAGATGCTGCACTACGTGCTTGGAATCACCAAGGCCTACACCACACGTGTCGGTTCGGGGCCTTTTCCCACCGAACTGGACGACGCAATCGGCGAGCGATTGCGATCCCGTGGCAAGGAATTTGGATCAGTAACCGGCCGGCCAAGGCGCTGCGGCTGGTTTGATGCGGCAGCCTTGAAGCGTTCGGTTCAGATCAACGGGATATCGGGTTTGTGCATCACCAAGCTTGATGTGCTGGATGGCGTGGAGACGCTGAAGATCGGCATCGGCTACCGCCGCGGCAGCGATCATATCGATATTCTGCCGTCCGGGGCGGACGCCTTGTCCGGGTGCGAGCCGATTTACGAAGACATCGCCGGATGGACGCAGAACACCGTAGGTATCACGCGCCACGAGGATTTGCCGATCAATGCCAGGCTGTACCTGAAGCGCATTGAGCAGGTATGCGGCGTGCCCGTGGACATGATATCGACGGGCCCCGATCGTAAGGAAACCATTGTTCTGCGCCACCCGTTCATGCAACGCTAGACCGTGCGCGGACCAGACATGGGGCGGGAAAACTTGCAGGGGAATATTGATCTGGTGCCGAGAAGAGGACTCGAACCTCCACAGTGTTGCCACCGCCAGGACCTGAACCTGGTGCGTCTACCAATTTCGCCATCTCGGCACGAGAGGGCGCAAAATGTAATGGGAAAGCGCTGGGTTGTCAACGAAGCAGCGCTTGCCTTCAATCGATTGTCAGAATGAAACCTACCAAGAAAACCACAAGAACTTCCGGAAGCAAGACCGACACGGATGCACCCGCCACTGATATCCGGGCACGGGATCCTTTTCTTGATCGTGAACAGTCGCGTTACGCGAACCCGCTGCCCAGCCGCGAGCATATTCTCAATGTACTGCTCGAACAGGGAGTCCCTGTGGAAGTGGGCGAGATGGTGAACCTGCTTTCCATTGCAGCGCATGAGGTTGAGCCCTTCGATCGCCGTCTGCGAGCCATGGAGCGAGACGGGCAGATCATGCGCAATCGCAAGAATGCAATATGCGTGGTTGACAAACTCGATCTTGTAAAAGGCCGGGTGCAGGGCCACCCGGATGGATTCGGATTTCTCGTGCGTGATGGCGAAGGCGAAGACTTGTTCCTGCATCCCGGTGAAATGGCAAAGGTATTGCACGGAGATCGGGTGGTCGCGCGCGAAGGCGGGATCAACGCGCGCGGCCGGCGCGAGGGGCATATTGTCGAGGTACTCGAGCGGGCCAATTTGAAAGTGGTCGGCCGCTTTCTGAATGAGCACGGTATCGGGGTGGTCGCTCCGGAGGATCGCCGGATCAGTCAGGATATCCTGATACCGGCGGGGGGCAACGGCGGTGCGAAGCCAGGCCAGGTCGTGATCGTCGAAATTATCGAGCAACCGCAGCGTCATGCGCAACCGGTGGGTCGCATCGTTGAGGTGCTTGGCAACTATGCCGATCCGGGCATGGAAATCGAGATTGCACTTAGAAAACACGATCTGCCTCATGAATTTTCCGACGAAATAGAGAAATTAGCGCGTAAGTTTCCTGCCGGCGTTACCGAGAACGACCTCAAAGGACGGGAGGACTTGCGCAGCCTGCCTCTGGTGACCATCGACGGCGAGACGGCAAGGGATTTCGATGACGCGGTGTATTGCGAGCGCCGTGGCAAGGGATTCAAGTTATGGGTGGCCATCGCCGACGTAAGCCACTACGTACAGCAGGGCGATGTCATTGACGTCGAGGCACGCGCGCGTGGCAATTCGGTTTACTTTCCGCGTCGCGTAATCCCGATGCTGCCGGAGGTGCTTTCCAATGGCCTGTGTTCACTCATGCCCAAGGTTGACCGCTTGTGCGTGGTTTGCGAGATGGATGTCTCAGCGCGCGGCGAGATGGCCAGTTATCGTTTCTATTCGGCGGTGATGCATTCGCGGGCCAGACTGACCTATACCAAGGTAGCCGAGGCCATCGAAGACGGGCAGAGCGCCGCCGCGCGCGAGCTTAAGGATCTAGTGCCGCATTTGCAGGCATTGCACGCACTCTATATTGATTTGGTGAAGGCCAGAACGCTGCGCGGTGCGATCGACTTCGAGACCATCGAGACGCAGATGTTTTTTGACAGCGAAGGCAAGATCGAGCGCATCGTGCCTACCCAGCGCAACGATGCGCACCGTCTGATCGAGGAGTGCATGCTGGCGGCCAATGTCTGCGCTTCAGACTTCCTTTCCCGCCACGATCATCCCGCGCTGTATCGCGTCCACGAGGGGCCGACGCCGGAAAAACTCGTCATGTTGCGCGAGTTCCTGCGCGAATTCGGATTGCAACTCACCGGTGGCGACGATCCGAAGGCGAAGGACTATGCGCGGCTGCTCGAGAAAATAAAAACTCGCCCGGATGTCCAGTTGCTACAGACAGTCATGTTGCGTTCCCTGCGCCAGGCGGTTTATAGCCCGGACAATGTCGGACATTTTGGACTGGCGTACGAAGCCTATACCCACTTCACCTCGCCGATAAGGCGTTACCCCGATTTGCTGATCCACCGCTCGATCAAGGCTGTTCTGCAGGGGAAGCGCTTCGAACCCGGCGATTGGCAAGGATTGGGCGTTCATTGCTCGGAATCCGAACGCCGTGCCGACGATGCCACCCGGGACGTCGAGGCCTGGCTGAAGTGTTACTACATGCAGGACCGGATCGGCGAGTGCTTCACCGGCACGGTCAGCGGTGTGACCAGTTTTGGTGTATTCGTTGCTCTCCACGAAGTTTACGTGGAAGGACTGGTGCATATTTCCGAATTGGGAGCCGACTATTTTCACTTCGATGCTGCGAAACATCAGCTCCTGGGTGAACGCACCGCAAAACGCTTCCGCCTCGGCGATCGGATTCCGGTAAAACTGGTGCGGGTCGATCTGGAAACCGCCAAGATAGATTTTGTACTCGACACGGCGGCAAATGACCCGCAGCGGGTTGAGGCGGCGAAAGCCGGGCGGTGAAGGAGCGGCGTGTCGTCTATGGCTTGCATGCGGTGACGGCGGCGTTGAAGCGACGCCCGGGGGCGGTATTCGAGGTCCATCTGGACGCCAGGCGCGGCGACCCGCGCGCGCGCGGAGTGGCAGATCTGGCCAGGGCGGTGAATGTGCCGTTACGCGAATCCGATTCGCAGCGCTTGGACAGCCTGGCCGGCGGCGGACGCCATCAGGGCGTGGTGGCCTTTGTGGAGCCGGCGACACTTGCCGCGTCGGTGCATGAAGTCCTGGACCAGCTTGCCGAGCCTGCGCTATTACTGGTGCTCGACGGGGTGCAGGACCCGCACAATCTGGGGGCCTGCCTGCGGGTGGCGGACGCCCTGGGTGCACATGCCATTATTGCACCCAAGGACCGGGCAGCCGGACTGACTGCCACCGCCTGCAAAGTGGCCTCCGGCGCGGCGGAGACCGTACCCTTCATTGCGGTCACGAATCTCGCGCGGACTTTAAGAGAGCTGCAGGAGCATCGTATTTGGGTCGTCGGCACAGGTGAAGCAGAGGGGCGCAGCCTGCTCGAAGTTAGCATGACTGGCCCTTTGGCCGTGGTTCTTGGAGCCGAAGGCGAAGGCTTGCGCCGCCTGACGCGGGAAATCTGCGACGAAATGATCTCGATCCCGATGCTTGGTCAGGTGGAAAGTCTGAATGTCTCGGTCGCCGCCGGCATTTGCCTGTATGAGGCCCGCCGCCAGCGGCAGTTAAGCCGTTGAGCGTGCGTGAAAAAGGGTTGAGGCCGGTGGAACGGCGCTGATATAATCGCCAGCTAACCTCGGTTCTTTAACGTATCGGGGTAATTCACACGTCAGCCAAGTACGGGTGCCCACACCGGGTCCGGCGGGCGGAGGTTTAACCCTTACAGGAGAAATCATGTCGGTTACCATGCGTCAAATGCTCGAAGCGGGCGTCCATTTCGGACACCAAACCCGCTACTGGAATCCGAAGATGGCGCCTTTCATCTTCGGCCATCGCAACAAGATTCACATCATCAATCTGGAAAAAACCCTGGCCATGTACCAGGAGGCAGCGAAGTTCGTTCGTCAGCTTTCCTCGAACAAAGGCAGCATTCTGTTCGTGGGTACCAAGCGCCAGGCGCGCGAAATTATTCGCGAGGAAGCGCTGCGCGCCGCAACGCCGTTCGTCGATCATCGCTGGCTCGGAGGCATGCTGACCAACTTCAAGACGGTAAAGGTGTCGATCAAGCGTTTGCGCGACATGGAAGTGATGGTGCAGGATGGATCGCTGGAAAAACTGTCGAAGAAAGAGCAACTGAACTTTCAACGCGAAATGGTCAAACTCGACCGCAGCCTGGGTGGTATCAAGGAGATGAACGGATTGCCGGATGCACTGTTCGTCATTGATGTCGGCTACCAGAAAGGTGCGATTACCGAAGCCAACAAGCTGGGTATCCCGGTTGTGGGTGTGGTGGATACCAACCATTCCCCGGACGGTGTCGATTACGTGATTCCGGGCAATGACGACGCCAGTCGCGCGGTGCGGCTCTATGCACGAGGAATCGCGGATGCGATTCTCGAGGGACGCAGTCAGAGCATGACGGAAGTAGTCAGTGACGAGTTTGTCGAAGTCGACAGCACGGAGGAGCAGGCCACGGCCTGAGCCCCAAAGTCGGCAGAAAAAAGGGGCTGCCGCCCCTTTTTTTGCAACTGGATTTTCCAATTGGAATGCTTCGCGAACGCGCGTAACCAACGCGCGGGCGGGATCTGAAGGAGTAAGCAAGAATGGCGGAAATCACCGCAAGCATGGTCAAGGAACTGCGCGAGCTCACCGGGCTCGGCATGATGGAATGCAAGAAAGCGCTGGAGGAAGCCGCTGGCGATCTGAAGAAGGCTGAGGATTTGCTGCGTATCAAGAGCGGCGCCAAGGCGGGCAAGATGGCGGGGCGCATCGCGGCCGAAGGCGCGATCGGAGTCTATGTTTCCGCTGACGGCAAACTTGGCGCGCTGGTTGAAGTCAACTGTGAAACGGACTTTGTCGCCAAGGACGTGAATTTCGCAGGATTTGTGAAGTCAATAGCCGAACTGGCTGCAACCAAAGGCATCACCGATGCCGAGGCGCTCGCCAGAACGCCGCTGCCGTCCGGCAAGACGGTCGAAGAGACGCGTCAGGCCCTGGTCATGAAACTGGGCGAAAACATGAGCGTGCGCCGCGTCGCCGTACACAAGGCCAAGGGCAAGCTCGCGTATTATTTGCACGGCGCCCGCATCGGCGTCATGCTGGATCTGGAAGGCGGCGACGACGCGCTCGGCAAGGATTTATCGATGCATGTTGCCGCATCCAGGCCGATTTCAGTATCGAAGGATCAGGTATCGGTGGACCTGATTGCGCGCGAGCGTGATATCGCCAGGGCGCGCGCGTTGGAGTCCGGCAAGCCGGCCAATCTGATCGAGAAAATCGTCGAGGGCAGCGTCCATAAGTATCTGGCCGAAGTCACGCTGCTCGGCCAGCCTTTCGTCAAGGACGACAAGGTCACCGTGGAAAAATTATTGACATCGCGGGCCGCCAAGGTCAGCGCATTTACCTTGTTCATCGTCGGCGAGGGTATCGAGAAGAAATCCACGGATTTCGCCGCGGAAGTTGCGGCGCAGGCCGGTCAGGCGAAGAAAGACCAGGACAAAAAAAAAGGCGCGTCGAACTGATTCGCATCATGAAACCCGCCTATAAGCGTGTCATGCTGAAGTTGTCGGGCGAAGCCCTGATGGGCAACGATGCTTACGGAATTAACCGCGAGACCATCGACCGTATCACGACCGAGGTGAAGGACGTCCTGAACCTGGGTGTCGAGGTCGGCGTGGTTATTGGCGGCGGAAATATTTTTCGCGGTGTGGCACCGGCGGCGGCGGGAATGGATCGCGCGACTGCGGACTACATGGGTATGCTCGCGACCGTTATGAACGCGCTCGCATTGCAGGACGCGATGCGCCGGCATGGCCTCAAGAGCCGGGTACTCTCCGCGCTGAACATTGAGCAGGTCGCCGAGCCTTATATTCGCGGCAAGGCCATGCGGTATCTTGAGGAAGGTCGGGTGGTGATCTTTGCCGCCGGCACCGGTAACCCATTCTTTACCACCGACACGGCCGCGGCCCTGCGCGGCATGGAAATGAACGTGGATATCGTGCTGAAGGCAACCAAGGTGGACGGCGTCTACACGGCTGACCCCAAAATTCATCCGGACGCGACGCGCTACCAGCGCATCAGTTTCGACGAGGCGATCGTGAAAAAACTCAAGGTGATGGATGCTACCGCGCTGACGCTGTGCCGCGACCAGAAGTTGCCGATCTGCGTATTCAGTATTTTCAAGGTAGGTGCGTTCAAGAAGGTAGTGCTGGGCGAAGACGAAGGCACTTTGGTCCACGCCTGAGCAATCCGCGAGGAGGAGAACGACGTCATGACAGTTGCAGATGTGAACAAGTCAGCAGACCAGAAAATGCGCAAGACGCTGGATACGCTGAAAGTCGATCTGGGAAAGATTCGTACCGGTCGCGCGCATACGGGTATTCTCGATCATGTTCATGTTGACTATTATGGCAACCCAACTCCTCTGGGTCAGGTTGCCAATCTGTCCCTGATTGATGCCCGTACCATCAGCGTTACCCCCTGGGAAAAGAAAATGGGTCCGGCGATCGAAAAAGCGATCCGCGAATCGGGGCTGGGACTCAATCCGGCATTGATGGGCGAGGTGATTCGCGTTCCGATGCCGACCTTGACCGAGGAGCGCCGCCGCGATCTGGCAAAGGTGGTCAGGGGCGAAGCCGAAAATGCGCGGGTCGCGGTTCGCAACATTCGCCGTGACGCCAATTCAGCATTGAAGGAATTGCTCAAGAGCAAGGCCATTTCGGAAGACGATGATCGCCGTGCTCAGGACGCCATTCAGAAGCTCACCGATCGTTACATTGCCGAGGTCGACAAGGCGCTTGCCGCCAAGGAAGTCGATCTGATGGCCGTTTGAAGCTGCGCGTGTTCAACAGCTCCACTATAGCGATTCCCCCGGCCGGCGCGAACCCGCGTCATGTCGCCATCATTATGGACGGCAACGGTCGTTGGGCAAAAAGTCGCTTTCTGCCACGCGTGGCAGGCCACAAGCGAGGGCTCGAAGCGGTGCGTGCGGTAACCAAGGCCTGTATGACACAGGGCGTTGGCTATCTGACCATGTTTGCATTCAGCAGCGAGAACTGGCGGCGCCCGAAGGACGAGGTGTCTTTTCTTATTGAACTCTTTGTGATCGCACTCGAGCAGGAAGTTGCCAAGTTGCACGAGAATGGCATCAGACTAAAGGTGGTCGGCGACTTGTCAAGTTTCGAACCGCGTCTGACCAGAATGATTGCAGCCGCCGAAACGCTCACGGAGGCTAACGACCGCCTCACCCTGACCATAGCCGCGAACTATGGTGGCCGTTGGGACGTCTTGCAGGCCCTGAACCGCATGGCGGAAGATCTGCGAAAGCCGTCGGGAGGGTACCGCGAGGCGCATCTCAGCCCGTATCTTGCGATGAGCTATGCGCCCGAACCGGATCTGTTCATCCGCACCGGTGGCGAGAAGCGCATCAGCAATTTTCTCCTCTGGCAACTTGCCTACACCGAGCTCTATTTCACGGATGAACTCTGGCCTGACTTCGACGCGCAATCACTTCAGCGTGCGATCGATTCTTACCGAAATCGGGAGCGCCGTTTTGGGCGCACCAGCGAGCAACTCGCTGTTGAACCGGAGTCGGTCGATCCGCTGCGCGAGGCCAGTGGAGATTCGCACTAGACCGGCAGTGGCCTCCGGCGTCGCCATGAGGTCCGCGCTCAAGCAGCGCGTGATGACGGCTTCGGTGCTGGGCTTGCTGTTGCTTTCCTGCCTGTTCTTGTTGCCCGGAATCGGCTGGCAATTGCTGATCTGCCTGCCTATCGCACTGGCCGCCGGGGAATGGGCGCGCCTTGCCGGGTACCAGCGTAACGGCCGCATCGTGTTTATCCTGGTGATCGTGGCAAGTTGTCTCGCGTTCGTGGCGGCATTTCACAGCGGGTTCTCGGCGCGCGCCCATTCCAGCGCGAATGTACTGTTTGCGCTGGCGCTGATGTTCTGGGCGATACTGGTGCCACTTTGGCTTTATCGGGGATGGCACGCCAGGCACGCGCCATTTCTTGGCGCGGTCGGTTGGATGGTCCTGGTCCCGGCCTGGCTCGCCGCCGCTGTCTTGCAGCAGTGGCCCTGGTTGCTGCTGGCCGTGCTGCTGGTTGTCTGGATTGCCGATATTGCAGCGTATTTTGCCGGCCACCGCTATGGCCACCGCAAGCTCGCACCGCTGATCAGTCCCGGAAAAACATGGGAAGGCGTCTTTGGCGCATTTGCCGCCGTGCTTGTTTATGGACTAATCGCAAGCTTGATCTTCAGACCGTCGGAGAACGTACTCGAACACCTTGTTACCATGATTTTTGTTGCCGCGATGGTTGCGTTGAGTATTGTCGGAGACTTGTTCGAGTCGTGGATCAAACGCGGCGCCGGCGCCAAGGACAGCGGCACACTTTTGCCAGGGCATGGCGGAATTCTTGACCGGATCGACAGTCTTACTGCGACTTTGCCGTTCGCTGCGCTGTATTTTCTGCCTTTGGTCGGATAAAGATGAAGCGTCTTGCGGTACTTGGGTCCACCGGCAGCATCGGTGTCAGTACGCTTGCTGTCGTGGATAAACACCCCGAACGCTTTGAAGTCGTTGCCTTGTCAGCGGGTCGGCAAGTCGAGCGATTGTTCGAGCAATGTCTGCGATATCGACCACGCTATGCGGTGATGGTCGATCTCGAGGCCGCTGCGCTGTTGAAGCTGAAGGCCCGCGAAGCGGGACTGCCGAGCGAAGTGCTGGCCGGCGCGCGGGCACTCGAAGAAATCGCTGCGGCATCCGAAGTGGACGCCGTCATGGCCGCGATCGTAGGCTCGGCCGGATTGCGCTCCACGCTGGCCGCGGCTCGGGCGGGCAAACAGTTATTGCTCGCCAACAAAGAGGCATTGGTCATGGCTGGTGGCCTGCTGATGGATGCAGTCGCAGCCAGCGGTGCGACCTTGCTGCCAATCGACAGCGAACACAATGCGATATTCCAGGCCTTGCCGCGCGATTTCGACGGCAGTTTTCCCCGCGCCGGTGTCAGGCGCTTATGGTTGACGGCCTCGGGCGGCCCTTTTTTGCGCACGACACCGGAGCAACTAGCAATGGTCACGCCGGAGCAAGCCCGCGCTCATCCGAAATGGGTCATGGGGCACAAGATATCGGTCGATTCCGCGACGCTGATGAACAAAGGCCTGGAAGTGATCGAGGCGAGCTACCTGTTCAACGCCAGTCCCGCGCAGATCAGAGTGGTCATACATCCGCAAAGCATCGTGCATTCGCTCGTGGAATACGTGGACGGGTCTCTGCTGGCGCAACTTGGAAATCCCGACATGCGCACGCCGATTGCGCATGCATTGGCATATCCGGAGCGTATCGAGTCGGGCGTGCAATCCCTGGACCTGTGGGCACTAGGTGCCTTGCAGTTCGAGCAGCCGGACCTTGATCGCTTTCCCTGTCTGCGGCTCGCCTATCGTGCGCTCGAAGCGGGGGGCAATGCGCCGATCATCCTCAATGCCGCCAATGAAGTCGCGGTGGCCAGATTTCTGGCGGGTCACCTCGCGTTCTCCAGAATCGCCGAAGTCGTGGAGGATACGCTCGAAGGTATTGCACCGGGGCGCGTCCGCACACTTGAAGACGTCCTGGCCGCCGATGCCCAAGCGCGCGCGCACGCCGAGCGTCGCTTAATTACCGTAGCTGAATATAGATAGATCGCGTCCATGCTTTCAACCTTGCTCGCATTCATCGTAGCACTCGGGATACTGATCGTATTTCACGAGCTGGGTCACTATCTCGTCGCCCGGATGTGCGATGTCAAAGTCCTTCGATTCTCTGTCGGTTTCGGTCAGGTCTTGTGGCGCCGCAGGTTCGGGGTCGATCAGACCGAGTGGGCCTTGTCGGCGTTTCCGCTAGGGGGCTATGTCAAGATGCTCGACGAGCGCGAAGGGGATGTCGCCCCTGACGAACGCCATCGCGCCTTCAACAGGAAATCCGTAGATCAACGAATCGCAATCGTGCTGGCCGGACCGGTGGCGAACTTTCTGCTGGCCATCGTTTTCTACACGGTGTTGTTCATGCATGGTATCCCCGGCGTGCGTCCGGTTGTTGGTGCACCGCTTCCTGGCACGCCGGCGGCGATGGCCCAGGTTGAAAACGGCGAACTTGTTGTGCGCATTGACGGCGTTGAAGTGCCAACCTGGCAGGACCTCAGGTGGGCGCTGCTGGAACTTTCCCTTGGCAAAGCCAATGTGGAGTTGGAAATGCACAGCGAGACCGGGGCCATTGTGTTCCGGCGTCTGGATTTGTCAGCCATCAAGGCGGAAGACATTGATTCCGACCTACTGCGGGCGATCGGGTTGACGCGGTACAACCCGCCCATGAAGCCGGTCATCGGACGCCTCATCGCCGGCGGCGCAGGCGAACGCGACGGTCTCAAGGCGGGCGATGAAGTGCTCGAGATTGACGACCGTTCCATCTCTGGCTGGGAACAAATGGTCGCGCAGATCACACGTGCACCGGAGCAGTCGCTGCGATTTCGAGTCAATCGCGAGGGGGCAGCACTTGAGGTAACCGTGGTGCCGGAGTTGAAGCTGGAGAACGGGCAGAAAGTGGGGCGCATTGGCGCCGCGCCGAAAAGCGACGAATCCACGATGAAACGCCTGATTACGGAAGTCCGCTACGGGCCGGTGGATTCCCTGGTTCATGCCGCCGCGCGCACCTGGGAGGTTTCGTGGTTTACACTCAAGATGCTTGGCCGGATGATCATTGGCGACATATCGCTGAAGAATCTTAGCGGCCCGATCACCATCGCCGACTACGCCGGGCAGTCTGCACAACTCGGCTGGTTGGCCTACGTCAGTTTCCTGGCGCTCATCAGCATCAGTCTTGGTGTGTTGAATCTCCTGCCCATACCGTTATTGGACGGTGGACACCTCATGTACTATGTCGCCGAGATCGTCAAAGGCAGTCCGGTTTCCGAGCGCGTCATGGAACGCGGCCAGCAGATCGGCATGGTTCTGTTGTTCAGCTTGATGGCATTCGCTCTTTATAACGACGTAAACCGCCTCTTCGGTGGCTGATAAAGCGAATGATTAAGCGTCTGCTGTTTCTGATCTTGTCGAGCCTCATCAGCCTCCCCTCTCTTGCTTTCGAGCCGTTTCAGGTCAAGGATATCCGGGTTGAAGGCATTCAGCGTATTGAGGCCGGGACTGTGTTTTCGTATCTGCCCATTCGTATCGGCGATACGGTGAATGCCGAGCGTGCCGCGGCAGCGGTAAAAGCGTTGTACGCGACTGGTTTTTTCAAGAATGTGCGACTGGAAGCCGACGGCGACGTTCTCGTGGTTCTGATCGAGGAGCGTCCGGCGATCGCGCAGGTCGAAATTACCGGGTCAAAAGAATTCGACGCCAAACAACTCAAGGAAGGCCTGAAGCAGGTCGGCTTGGCCGAGTCAAGAATTTTCGACCGTGCAGTGCTGGAGCGTGCCGAGCGGGAGCTGAAAAACCAGTACATCAGCCGCGGCAAGTACGCGGTGCAAGTCACCACCACGGTGACGCCTCTCGAGCGCAATCGCGTGGCGCTCAACTTCGAAATTGTCGAGGGGCAGGTAGCCAAGATCCGACAAATCAATATCGTGGAGAACAAGGTTTTCAAGGACCGCGATCTTGCGGGGGAATTTGTGCTGAGCACTCCGGGATTGCTGACCTGGTACAGCAAGAACGACCAGTACTCCAAGCCAAAGCTGCAGGGTGACCTGGAGAATCTGCGTTCCTTCTACCTTAACCAGGGATACCTCGAGTTCACCATCGATTCCACCCAGGTTTCGATTACACCGGACAAGCGTGATATTTTCATCACCATCAACATTACCGAGGGCAAAAAGTTCACGGTTGCCGAAATAAAACTGGCTGGCGACCTGATCGTCCCGGAGGCGGAACTCACCAAGCTGATCAGGCTGAATCGTGGCGAAGTTTTTTCCCGTGAGCGTCTGTCGGAAACGACAAAATTAATTCAGGACCGACTCGGCAACGAAGGTTATGCTTTTGCGAGCATCAACCCGGTTCCGGAAATCAATCGCGAGAAGGACGAGGTTACATTTACGCTGTATGTTGACCCCGGGCGCCGGGTCTACGTGCGCCGGATCGGTATTTCCGGCAACACCAATACGCGCGACGAAGTGGTGCGACGGGAAATGCGACAGTTGGAAAGCGGCTGGTACAACGCGGAGAAGATCAATCGCTCGAAGCAGAGAGTAGACAAGTTGGGTTTCTTCTCGGACGTGCAGATCGATACCCCGGCGGTGCAGGGAACCAACGACCAGGTTGACGTTGAAGTCAAGATTACAGAACGCGCCACTGGCAACCTGACGGCGGGCATCGGATACTCCTCTGCGGAAAGAGTCATTCTTTCCGCCGGCCTGTCACAAAGCAACATATTCGGTAGTGGAAATGCCTTGTCGTTTCAGGTCAGTACCGGCAGCATCAACCAGGTCTATTCGTTGTCCTACACCAATCCGTATTACACAGACGACGGGGTGAGCCGGGGGGTTGATGTCTACCAGCGCAAAGTGGACGCTTCGAACCTTTCCTCGGTGGGCAGCTACAGCACATCGACATTGGGCGGCGGAGTACGTTTCGGTGTGCCAATCACCGAATACGACACCGTGAATTACGGACTCGCGTTCGAGCGCACTGAAATTGGATTGCTTGCCGATACTCCAAGGCGCTACGTGGATTTTGTCAACGAGTTCGGCTCGCAAGCCGACAGCTACCTTGGTACGGTGGGCTGGGCGCGAGACAAGCGTGACAGTCTGATTTACACCACGAGTGGCACGCTTCAGCGGATTACCGGGGAGATCGGCCTGCCGGGCGGCGACCTCACCTACTACAGGGCCAATTACCAGCATCAGTGGTATTATCCACTGACGCGAGATCTGGTGTTTTACACGAGCGGGCAGATCGGTTATGCGACCGGGTACGACACCAAACCGCTGCCTTTTTTTAAAGTGTTCTATCTGGGTGGTGTGAGTTCGCTGCGTGGCTATAAAACCGCTTCTGTCGGACCCAAGGACGCGAATGGGGATTCACTCGGTGGCGGCCGCCTCATTTTGGGCAGCGCAGAACTTTTGTTTCCTTTCCCGGGTCTTCAGAAAGACAAATCGGTACGGCTCAGTTGGTTTGTGGACGCCGGCACGGTCGGCGAAAGCTATGATTTTCAGGAATTGCGCTATTCGACCGGATTGGCATTTAACTGGTATTCGCCGGTCGGTCCATTGAAGCTCAGTTTCGCCAAAGCATTGAACGAGAATCCGGGGGACGAATTGCAACGTGTCCAGTTCTCGCTGGGTACCATATTTTAGTTTTGAGCGATCAGACGAAAGGGAGAGCCGGACGTGAATAAATTCTCGGTTGTGCTTGTGGCGGCGGTTTTGATATCGAATTCCAGCCTGCTTTCCGCCGCGGATCTCAAAGTCGGATTCGTCAAACTCGAACGACTATTCAAGGAAGCGGCGCCGGCGGTCAAAGCGCAGAAGAAGATCGAGAAGGAGTTTGCCGCCCGGGACCAGGACTTGCAGAAATTGGCCAAGGAGGCGCGTGACCTGCAAGCCAGTCTTGAAAAAGATGGAGTGACGATGGGCGAATCAAAGCGGCGCGACAACGAGCAGGAACTCGCCCGCATGAATCGCGACCTGCAGCGCATGCAACGCGAATTGCGCGAAGACCTGAATTTGCGCAAGAACGAGGAACTCGCCGCCGTGCTTGAGCGGGCCAACAAAGTGATTCAGCAGATTGCCGAAACGGAAAAATTCGACCTGATCCTGCAGGAAGCCGTTTATATCAGCCCGCGCATCGATATCACCGACAGAGTGATCAAGGCGCTGGCTGACAAGTAGTTTGTCTTGCGCGGTTCGCGTACCTTAGTACGCCTGCTTGACGCGGCGGCGCCAGTCAAGAGTTTCGCATGACGGATACTGACCGCAAACGCTTCAGCCTGGCCGAGCTGGCCGGGCTATTCGGCGGCACCGTATTGGGTGATGCGGCGGTACGCATCCGGCAGGTGGCGGGTCTGGAAAGCGCCGGGCCGGAAGACCTCTCCTTTCTTACCAACAGGAAATACCAAAAACTCCTGACCACTACGCGCGCGGCTGCGGTGCTGCTGCCGGAGGATGCCGCCGACGCGACCCAATTGCCACGCATCGTGTGCAAGAATCCTTACGCCAGTTATGCGCGCATTGCCGCACTGCTCAATCCCGAAGACCCTTCCGAGTCCGGAATTCATCCGGCCGCGGTGGTTGATGGGCGGGCAAGCGTCGCTGCCAGTGCAACCGTGGGGCCTTGTGCGGTCATCGAGAAAGGCGCCGAGATCGGCGAGTTTGCGGTGATCGGCCCCAATTGCCTGGTCGGCCGGGGAGTCCGCATTGGTCCCCACAGTCGATTACACGCCAATGTCGTGATCTATCACGACTGCGTGATCGGTCAGCGGGTGATCCTGCATTCAGGCGCGGTAATCGGTGCCGATGGATTCGGCATGGCGATGGACGAGGGGCATTGGCTGAAAATTCCGCAGATCGGTCGTGTTGTGATCGGCGATGATGTGGAGGTCGGCGCCAGTACCACCATTGACCGCGGTGCACTGGATGATACCGTGATCGAAGACGGCGTAAAGCTGGATAACCAGATACAGATCGGTCACAACTGCCACATCGGTGCCCATACCGCGATCGCCGGGTGCACCGGAATCGCAGGGAGCACCCGAATCGGGAAATACTGCATGCTGGGCGGAAACGCGATGATTTCAGGGCATCTGACCATAACCGATCATGTCACTATATCCGGTGGCACGCTGGTTGCGAAATCGATTTCGGTGCCCGGTACTTATACCGCGGTGTTTCCGCTGCTTCCACATGCGAAATGGCTCAAGAACGCCGCGCTGGTGCGTCAACTGGATGCCATGTTGGAACGAATTCGTGGGCTTGAAAACGAAGTTAAAAAACCGGGAAAGGGATGACTTTGAACGCGATGGAAATTCAGGAGATCATGGAGCATCTGCCGCATCGCTATCCGATGCTTCTGATCGACCGCGTGATTTCAGTGGAACCGGGCCAGGACGTGGTTGCCCTCAAGAATGTTTCCATAAACGAACCGTTCTTCGCCGGACATTTTCCGCATTATGCGGTCATGCCCGGGGTGCTGATCGTCGAGGCAATGGCGCAGGCCGCCGCGATACTGGCTTTCAAGACCTTCAACCTGAAGAGCGACGCCAGAAGCGTCTATTACTTTGTCGGCATTGACGAGGCACGCTTCAAGAAGCCGGTCGTGCCTGGAGATAGTTTGATCCTGAAAGTGCGGTTTTTGCGCGCCATGCGCGGAATCTGGAAGTTTTCAGCGCAGGCTTTTGTTGAAGAAAAACTGGTTTCAGAAGCGCAACTGCTGTGCACGATGCGCGCGAATCCGAAGATTGCGCTGGCAAATGCGAATCCGGGAGATAACCCGGGAGGCCCGGAAAAGTGATTCACCCGAGCGCGATCATTCATGCCAAAGCGCGGCTCGCGTCGAATGTCCAGATTGGGCCGTTCGCGATCATCGGCGAGCATGTCGAGATCGATTCCGACACCACCATCGGATCGCATGTCGTCGTCACCGGACATACCCGCATCGGCCGCAACAATCGGATTTTCCATCACAATGTCATCGGCGAAGCCCCGCAGGACAAGAAGTACGCCGGTGAACCGACCCGCCTGGAAATCGGCGATGACAACCTGATTCGCGAGTTCTGCACCTTCAACACCGGTACCGTCCAGGATGCCGGCGTTACCAGAGTGGGTAACCATAACTGGATCATGGCCTACGTTCATCTGGCGCACGATGTGCAGATCGGTAACAACACGACGCTGGCAAACAACGGCCAGTTTGCCGGTCATGTGGTTGTTGAGGACTTTGCCGTGGTCGGCGGCATGACTGGCGTGCACCAGTTTTGCCGCATCGGCGCCCACGCGATGATCGGAGCGTCTTCGCTGATTCTGGCCGATGTGCCGCCATTTGTGATGGCGACCGGCAACTCCTGCCAACCTCACGGCATCAATTCCGAAGGACTGCGCCGGCGCGGGTTCAGCGCGGAAACAATCAATGCGATTCGCCGGGCCTACAAGACCTTGTATCGATCCGGCCTGTCGCTGGAGGAAGCCAAGAACACGTTGCGCGGCCAGACCGCCGAGTGCGCGGAACTCGCCAGTCTGGTGACGTTTCTCGATTCATCCAAGCGCAGCATCATCCGCTGAATGTCATGGGCGAATTGACGGGCCGCCGGATTCGAATTGCCCTGGTGGCCGGCGAAGCCTCCGGTGACCTCCTCGGGGCACATCTTCTTGATGCTCTGAAGCGATCTATCCCGCATCTCGAGACTTTCGGCATCGGCGGGCCACGCATGCAGTCCACCGGCATGCAATCGTGGTATCCGATGGAATGGTTCGCTATTCGCGGCTACGTGGAAGTAATCAGGAGTCTTCCCAAGTTGCTGCGCGTGCGCCGCGAACTCAAGCGGCGGCTGCTGGCCGATCCCCCTGATTTGTTTATCGGCATCGATGCTCCGGATTTCAATCTCTCTCTGGAGGTTGCACTGCGCGCTCGCGGCATTACCACTGTCCACTACGTCAGCCCATCAATCTGGGGCTGGCGGGGCGAACGCATACACAAAATCAAGCGCGCTGCATCCAAAGTGCTGGCCTTGTTTCCGTTTGAACCGGCAATCTACGAGCGGGCTGGCGTCCCCGTGGCCTATGTCGGCCATCCCCTCGCCGATGAAATTCCGGAGCAACCCGATCGTGACGGCGCACGCGAGCAGATGCGCATCCCGGCGCGACATACGGTGATTGCGTTATTGCCCGGAAGCCGGCAGAGCGAAGTGCGCGAAATGGGTGAATTGTTCATCGCCACCTCCAAACTTATTGTCGAGCAGATTCCCAATGCTCATTTTCTGGTGCCGCTGGTGAGCCGGGAAACACGGGTGATTTTCGAAGAGGCGATCTACCGCCAGCAGGCGGAGGCGCTGCCGATGACGATATTGTTCGGGCACGCGCAGATGGCGATGACCGCGGCCGATGTGGTCCTGGTGGCTTCGGGTACGGCCACATTGGAGGCCGCGTTATTGAAACGACCAATGGTGATCAGCTACAAGGTACCGCGTTTATCCGCCTGGATTACACGGCGCAAGGCGCATGTTCCCTATCTTGGGCTGCCGAATATTCTGGCTGGCAAGTTTATTGTCCCGGAGCTGCTTCAGGAAGAAGCCAATGCCGGTAACTTGTCCCAGGCGGTGTGTAATCAGGTTCAAGACAAAGTGGTGCGCAAGCGCCTCGAAGAAACGTTTCTCGCCATCCATCGCTCCCTGAGACAGGATACGGCTGCGCGCGCGGTGGAGGCCATTCTGCCGATGCTTGGTGCCGCCAGAGCTGCGCTGCCACTTGAGGCGGTGCAAGCGGAACAGAATGTCGTGCGAGCATGACTCGCGGTTTTCTGGTCTGCGGCGTGGACGAGGCCGGCCGGGGGCCGCTGGCCGGGCCGGTCTACGCGGCATGCGTGATTCTTCGCGCAGACGACCTGATTGAGGGCTTGGCCGATTCAAAAGTGCTTTCCGCGAAACGCCGGGTCGAACTCGCTGTTCAAATCCGCGCCCGTTCCGCCGCGTGGGCGATCGCGAGCGCATCGGTCGAGGAAATTGATCGCGTGAATATCCTGAAAGCCAGCCTGCTGGCCATGCGACGCGCGGTGGAACAACTGACCATCGAACCCGATGAGGTGCTGGTTGATGGGTTGCATTGTCCCGATCTCGGTTTTCCCGTCCGGGCGATCGTCGATGGCGACGCGCTGGTGGCAGAAATTTCGGCCGCTTCGATTCTGGCCAAGACAGCCCGCGACGCCCTCATGCTGGAAATGCATGAACGCTATCCGGACTACGGCTTCGCGCGCCATAAGGGCTACCCCACGCGCGATCACCTGGAGGCGCTACGCCGTTTTGGCGCTTGCCCGATTCATCGGCGCAGTTTCGCACCGGTGCGTGCGCTTTACCTGAAGCGCCTGGATTGATCGGTCGAGAGCGGGACTGACCACTCAGTAAAGGTGCCGCTGCAGATGGGCTTTCTGCATGATGGTCGTTGCCAGCTCTTCGATCGATCGCGTTGTCGTATCCTGGATGGAGATGCCCTCGGCGCGCATCAGGATTTCGGCCTCGCGAATTTCATATTCGCAGGTCTCAAGGCTTGAATAGGTGCTGCTTGGCCGCCGTTCATGACGGATGCGCTGCAGCCGGTCCGCCCGGATGGTCAATCCAAACATTTTTTCGCGATGTCCTTTCAGGGCGGAAGGCAGCTTTTTCGCGGCGAAATCCTCCGGTATCAGCGGATAGTTCGCCGCGCGGACGCCGAATTGCAGTGCCATATAAAGGCAGGTCGGTGTTTTGCCGCAGCGTGATACCCCGACCAGGATGACTTCGGCTGCGTCCAGTTCCTTGATCGATTGGCCGTCGTCGTGCGAGAGGGCGAAGTTAACGGCCTCGATGCGATTGAAGTAGGAATTATTATTGCCCACGCTATGCGATCTTCCGACGGTCAGGGAAGATTTCACCCCGAGTTCGATTTCCATCGGTCCGATAAAAGCCTGAAAGCAGTCGATGTAGAAGCCGTTGGCCGCCTGGATAATGCGGCTCAGGTCCTTGTCCACCAGAGTGCTGAATACCAGAGGCCGGTTGCCATCCTTTTCGGCGGTTTCGTTGATCTGGCGCGCGGTGTCTTGCACCTTCTCCAGGGAATCGACGAAAGGCAGCGTAATTTCCGTAAACGAAATGCGATCGAACTGGGTAAGAAGGCTATGACCCAGCACCTCGACCGTAATGCCGGTGCGGTCGGATATGAAAAACGCAGTGCGATTGCGTTCTAGGTCTTGTGCCATGTTAAGCGTCGGAGATTGGTCATGGTGCGCCGAGAGGGTTCAGCCGGTAAAATAGCATCTTTCGTCCATCACTGCGGATTGTCGAATGAGCACACAGCGCTATGTCATACCCTTCGAGCAACTGCGCATGACCGACGTCGAGCGTGTCGGCGGCAAGAATGCTTCCCTGGGCGAAATGATCAGTCAGCTCGCCGGTGCCGGTGTGAGGGTGCCGGGCGGGTTTGCCACCACGGCCGAAGCCTACCGGGAGTATCTGGCGGCTGGCGGTCTGGCGGCGCGCATCGAGCAGACGCTGGCCAAGCTCGATATCGAAGATGTCAACGCCCTCGCGCTTGCCGGCAATCAGATCCGCCAGTGGATTCTGGAAGCACCGCTGCCGCCGGCGCTGGAAGCCGGGATTGCCACGGCATATCAGGCTTTGGCTGGCGGGCAGGCCGGCGATTTGAGTTTCGCGGTGCGCTCTTCGGCGACCGCGGAAGATCTGCCCGACGCCTCCTTTGCCGGCCAGCAGGAAACATTTCTAAACATTCATGGGCTCGATAACGTGCTGCTCGCCATCCGGCATGTATTCGCGTCCCTCTATAACGATCGGGCCATCTCCTATCGTGAGCACCAGGGTTTCGCGCATTCGAACGTCGCTCTTTCGGCTGGCGTACAGCGCATGGTTCGCAGCGACAAGGGTGCTGCGGGCGTGCTGTTTACCCTGGACACCGAATCCGGATTCGACAAGGTCGTGTTCATTACTTCTGCTTATGGGCTGGGCGAAACCGTGGTGCAGGGACAGGTCAATCCGGACGAGTTTTACGTCTACAAACCGGCCCTCGCCGCCGGGCGCCCGGCTATCCTGCGCCGCAGTCTGGGGTCCAAGGCTTTGCGTATGGTATTTACCGATTCCCATGCGGCCGGCAAATCGGTACAGACACTGGAAGTTCCCATCGCGGAACAGCGCCGTTTCTCGATCACCGACGCGGAGGTCGAGGAGCTCGCCCGCTACGCCGTAACCATTGAGCAGCACTACGGCCGCCCGATGGACGTGGAATGGGGGCGTGACGGCATCGACGGCAAGCTCTATATCTTGCAGGCGCGCCCGGAGACGGTGCAGGCGAGGGCGGAATCCCAGGAGCGCTACCGGCTGAAAAAACGAGGTGATGTACTGGTTAGTGGCCGCGCCATCGGCAGTCGCATCGGTACCGGATCAGTCAGACTGGTGAAGGACGCGTCGGAAATGAACCGGGTGAAACCCGGCGACGTGCTGGTCACCGACATGACCGATCCCGACTGGGAGCCGGTCATGAAGAAGGCCTCGGCCATCGTCACTAATCGCGGAGGACGCACCTGCCACGCGGCCATTATTGCCCGCGAGCTGGGCATTCCGGCGGTGGTGGGTTGCGGAGATGCAACCACGAAGCTGAGCGAAGGGGAGCACGTCACGGTGTCCTGTGCCGAAGGTGATACCGGCTATGTCTACCAGGGCATCCTGGATGTGGAAGTGCTCCACATTCAACTCGACAAGCTGCCGGATCTGGCGGTCAAGATCAGCATGAACGTCGGCAATCCTGAACTGGCATTTGATTTTCAGCGCCTGCCCAACGCCGGTGTCGGCCTGGCGCGTCTGGAGTTCATCATTGCACGCATGATCGGAGTGCATCCGAAGGCGGCACTGGCGTATCCCAAGCTCAAACCGGACGTCAAGGATGCGATTGACCAGTTATGCGCGGGCTATCGCGATCCGGTTTCGTTTTACGTCGACAAACTGACGGAAGGCATAGCCACGCTGGGTGCGGCTTTTTTCCCCAAGCCGGTCATCGTGCGCCTGTCGGATTTCAAATCCAATGAATATTCCCGGCTGACCGGTGGCGCCCAGTACGAGCCGGAAGAAGAGAATCCGATGCTCGGATTCCGTGGCGCATCGCGCTACATTTCCGAATCATTCCGGGAATGCTTCGAGCTGGAGTGCCGTGCGCTGAAGGAAGTGCGCGACGAAATGGGTTTGACCAACGTCGAGATCATGATTCCTTTCGTGCGCACCGTGTCCGAAGCGGCGCAAGTTATCGAGTTGCTTAAGGCGAACGGCCTCGAGCGCGGCCGCAATGGCTTGCGGGTCATCATGATGTGCGAGATTCCATCCAACGCCATTCTGGCCGACCAGTTTTTGCAGCATTTCGACGGCTTCTCGATCGGCTCGAACGACATGACCCAATTGACCCTGGGGCTGGATCGCGACTCCGGGATCGTCGCCGGTCAGTTCGACGAGCGTGACCCCGCGGTCAAAGCGATGCTCGCCATGGCGATCCAGGCCTGTCGCAAGGCCGGCAAATACATCGGTATCTGCGGTCAGGGGCCGTCGGATCATCCGGATCTCGCCGAGTGGTTGATGGGGCAGGGAATCGATGCAATTTCGCTGAATCCCGACACAGTCGTCGAGACCTGGATGTTTCTGGGCAAGATTGCCGCACGCAAAGCGGCCGCCTGATGCCGGGGCGGCGGCAGGACACGCAATTTTCTGTGACGCGCAGTTCGGTATTGGGTTAAGATTTCGCAGGCAAGTCGGAGCGATTATGGAATGACCAAATATATCTTTGTAACCGGCGGTGTTGTCTCTTCCCTGGGCAAAGGTATCGCTTCCGCGTCTCTCGCCGCAATACTCGAATCGCGCGGCATCAAAGTCACCCTTCTCAAGCTCGATCCCTACATCAATGTCGATCCCGGCACCATGAGTCCTTTCCAGCACGGAGAGGTATTCGTGACCGAAGATGGCGCCGAGACCGATCTGGATCTCGGGCACTACGAGCGCTTTGTCAACGCGAAAATGACCAAGCGCAACAACTTCACCACCGGTCAGATCTACGAAAGCGTCATCAAGAAGGAACGCCGTGGCGACTATCTGGGTGGCACGGTGCAGGTCATCCCGCACATCACCGACGAGATCAAGAACTTCGTGCGTATGGGTGCGGGGGATGCCGAGGTGGCGATCTGCGAAATCGGCGGCACGGTCGGCGACATCGAATCCCTGCCCTTCCTGGAAGCGGTAAGGCAGATGAGCATCCAGAATGGACGCGGCAACTCCTGCTTTATCCACTTAACACTGGTGCCCTACATTTCCTCGGCCGGCGAAATCAAGACCAAGCCCACGCAGCATTCGGTCAAGGAATTACGCGAGATCGGTATCCAGCCCGACATCCTGCTCTGTCGCGCCGACCGCATGGTGCCGGACAACGAGCGCCGCAAAATTGCCTTGTTCACGAATGTCGAGGAAGAGGCGGTGATCTCGGCGGTGGATGTCGATTCGATCTACAAGATCCCCGGGTTCCTGCACGATCAGGGGTTGGACGAAATTGTCTGCCGCAAACTCGGCATCAAGGCCCCGCCCGCTGACTTGTCGAAGTGGGAGAAACTGGTTCACGACCACGAGCATCCGCTGCACGAGGCGAGCATTGCGCTGGTTGGGAAGTACGTGGACCTGGCTGACTCCTACAAGTCGCTTTCCGAGGCATTGATTCACGCCGGCATCCATACCCGCACCCGGCTGAAGATTCACTACATCGACTCGGAGAGCATCGAAAAGGATGGTGTGACCTGCCTCGCGGGCATGGACGCGATTCTGGTGCCGGGTGGTTTCGGCAAGCGCGGCGTCGAAGGCAAGATCGCCGCGATCCGGCATGCGCGCGAGAACCGGATTCCGTATCTCGGCATTTGTCTGGGCATGCAGCTTGCCACTATAGAATTTGCGCGCAACGTGGGCGGATTGGCCGGAGCCAACAGCACCGAATTCGATCCTGACACGCCGCATCCGGTGGTTGCGCTGATTACGGAGTGGCTGGACCGCACTGGCCGGATTGAACGCCGCAGTAACGCATCGGACCTTGGCGGAACCATGCGCCTGGGCGCGCAAGCCTGCCCGGTCGAGCCCGGCACGCGGTCCGCGCAAATTTATGGAGCCCGGGTCAACGAGCGGCATCGCCATCGCTACGAAGTCAACAACGCTTATGTACCCGCGTTGGAAGCGAAAGGCTACAAAGTCTCCGCCCGTACACCAAGTGAGCATTTGCCGGAAATGATGGAGCTGCCGGACCACCCCTGGTTCATCGGTTGTCAGTTTCACCCGGAATTTACCTCCACGCCGCGCGATGGTCATCCGCTGTTCTCAGCCTTCATTTCCGCGGCCGTCCACTATCGCGAGACTACGCTGCCGGCGGCACGCGCGGCGGAAAAAATCAAAAGCATCGCCTGAAATGAAACTTTGCGGATTCGAAGTTGGAATCGACCACCCCCTTTTTATTATCGCCGGGCCTTGCGTCGTGGAGTCGCGCGACATGGCGATGGATACCGCGGGGAGGCTCAAGGAAATGACGGCCGCGCTCGGCATACCGTTCATCTACAAGTCATCCTACGACAAAGCCAACCGCAGTTCAGGAAGTTCGTTCCGCGGACTCGGTGCCGGCAAAGGCCTGGAGATTCTGGGCGAGGTCAAAAAGCAGATTGGCGTGCCGGTGCTGACCGATGTGCATGCGGAAGATGAAGTGGCGGCGGTGGCGGCAGTGGTTGATATTCTGCAGACGCCGGCTTTTTTGTGCCGACAGACTGATTTTATCCGCGCCGTGGCCATGTGCGGCAAGCCGGTCAATATCAAGAAGGGCCAGTTCCTCGCGCCGGGCGATATGAAACATGTCGTGGACAAGGCGCGTGCCGCCAGCGGACGGGACAATATCATGGTGTGCGAACGCGGTGCCTCTTTCGGCTATAACAATCTGGTATCCGACATGCGCTCGCTCGCCATCATGCGCGAGACGGGCTGTCCGGTGGTATTTGATGCCACGCATTCGGTACAGTTGCCGGGCGGACAGGGCAGCTCCAGCGGTGGCCAGCGCGAATTCGTGCCGGTGCTCGCACGTGCAGCGGTGGCGGCCGGTGTATCGGGCGTGTTCATGGAAACGCATCCGAATCCGGAGAAAGCGCTCTCCGATGGTCCGAATGCCTGGCCTTTGCATCTGATGAAAGCCCTGCTGGAAACGCTGAAATCGCTGGATGAGCTGGTGAAAGCACGCGGGTTCGCTGAAAGTGCACTGCTGGCACCGCAAACCCGATAATCGAACAGATCGACAACAAGGAAGAATAAAGTATGAGCTCCATAGTTGACATCGTCGCGCGCGAAATTCTCGATTCGCGAGGCAATCCAACCGTCGAAGCCGACGTCCTGCTCGAATCCGGAGTCAGCGGCCGCGCGGCGGTTCCGTCGGGCGCTTCGACCGGATCGCGCGAAGCCATTGAGCTGCGCGATGGCGACAAGAACCGCTACGGCGGCAAGGGCGTGCTCAAGGCAATCGAGAACATCAATACCGAGATCTGCGAATCGATAGTCGGACTGGATGCGATGGAGCAATGCTTCATCGACCAGACCCTGATCGATCTGGACGGCACGGAAAATAAATCGCGCCTCGGTGCCAACGCCCTGCTCGCGGTATCGCTGGCGGTCTCCAAGGCGGCCGCGGAAGAATCCGGTCTGCCCTTGTATCGCTACCTCGGCGGCGCCGGACGCATGCAGTTACCGGTGCCGATGATGAATGTCATCAATGGCGGTGCGCACGCGAACAACAGCCTTGATCTGCAGGAGTTCATGATCATTCCGGTCGGGGCCGAAAGTTTTCGCGAAGCGATACGTTGCGGAGCCGAGATCTTTCAGACACTGAAGAAGCTGCTTGACGGCAAAGGACTATCCACCACCGTCGGCGACGAAGGCGGATTTGCGCCCAATCTTCCCAGTAACGAAGCCGCGCTCAAGCTGATCGTCGAGGCGATCGAGGCGGCTGGCTACACACCCGGCGCGCAGGTGGCCATTGGACTTGACTGCGCCAGTTCGGAGTTTTTTAAGGAAGGGAAGTACGATATTGCGTCCGAGAAGCTTAAACTCAGCGCCACGCAGTTCACCGACTATCTGGCGTCATGGGTGGACAAGTATCCGATCATCAGTATCGAAGACGGCATGGCGGAGGGGGACTGGGCGGGCTGGAAGATACTCACTGATCGGCTGGGCAAGAAGGTGCAGATTGTTGGCGACGATCTGTTTGTCACCAATACCAAGATCCTCGCCGAAGGCATTCGCCAGGGCATTGCCAATTCGATTTTGATCAAGATCAACCAGATCGGTACATTAACCGAGACCATCGCAGCAATCGAGATGGCCAAACGCGCGGCCTACACTTCCGTCGTTTCGCATCGTTCCGGTGAAACCGAGGACACGTTTATCGCCGACCTCGCGGTGGGTACCAATGCGATGCAGATCAAGACCGGATCGCTGTCGCGCTCTGATCGCATGGCAAAGTACAACCAGTTGCTGAGAATTGAGGAAGACCTCGGCGATTCCGCCCGGTATGCCGGGCGCGATGCTTTTTTCCAGTTGCATCGCGGCTGATCCCATGCGTTTCCTGGCTCTCGCTCTGGTGCTGTTGATCGCGCTGATCCAGAACCCGCTTTGGCTGGGCAAGGGTGGATGGCTTCGGGTGCATGAGCTCAACTCCAAAGTGGATGCTCAGCGGGAGACAAACATCAAACTCACTGAGCGCAACCGGATGCTCGACGCCGAAGTGCTCGACCTCAAGCAGGGTTACGACGCCATCGAAGAGCGGGCTCGCTTCGAGCTGGGCATGATCAAGCCGGATGAAGTCTTTTTCCAGGTGCTGCAGTCCGCTCGCGCCCCAGCGGCTTTTTCCACCGACCGGCCCTGACCATACTCATCCGGGGCCACCACCTGCGGCGGCCTCCAGATCCTCCGCCGTGTTGAGGTTTCTGAAGGCGTCCGCTTGATCCCCAAAATCAACTTCCACGACACTCAGCGTCGAATACCAGGCATCGACCTTGCGCCCGCCCCTTTCCAGGAAGGCGGCGAGATGCGGCAGCAGGCGTCTGCGTGCCAGACAAATGACCGGATGCACCTGTGTGCCGGTTTTCGCGACGGCCAGGTCCACGCCCTCATTTCGGAGCGGCGTCAAAAGTCGAGAAACCAGATCCTCCGGTAAGAAAGGCGTATCGCAGGGCACGAAAGCGATTTGCTCGTGCTGTGCCTGCGACAACCCGGCGTGCATTCCCGCCAGCGGTCCGGCGAAATCGCCAATTTGGTCGGCGATAACGCGATGGGCCATGGCGCCATATATCTCCCGATTGCGGTTCGCATTGATCAGGACTTCGGCTGCTTGCGGTGCAAGGCGTTGCAGCACCCAGGACACGAGTGGCCGGCCATCGAGCATTTGTAACCCCTTGTCGACATGACCCATGCGACGACCCAGGCCGCCGGCGAGAATGACCGCCGTGACCGTGGCCGCCGAGGGGCCAGGGCTTATGGGCGAGGGGCTGCGGGACATGCAGCCTAGACTAGCATTGTTCACCGTGTGGAGCGATTGACGGGGTGATTACGGTATTATTCGCGGGCACTGCCGATGCAGGCCGGGATTGAAACACCGGACCAACCCAAAACGAGGAGGAGACGCAGCATGGCCGGTTTTCTGGATAAGGAACGTATCATCGCGGGTGCGACATTCAATCGCTGGCTCGTTCCGCCCGCAGCCTTGTGCATACATCTGTGTATCGGCATGGCTTACGGATTTTCCGTGTTCTGGCTGCCGCTCACCAAGTCGCTTGGCATTACCAATTCCATAGCCTGTCCAGCCGACATGAGCTGGATCAACATGCTGTTCACCACCACCTGCGATTGGGACAAACCCATTCTGGGTTGGATGTACACATTGTTCTTTGTTTTCCTCGGTTCCAGCGCGGCGATCTGGGGCGGCTGGCTGGAGCGCGCCGGGCCGCGCAAGGCGGGTGTCGTCTCGGCGACGTTCTGGTGCGGCGGACTGGTGCTCTCGGCCATCGGCGTCTATACCCATCAGTTGTGGTTGATGTGGCTGGGATCGGGCGTTATCGGCGGCATCGGCCTGGGGCTGGGCTATATCTCGCCGGTATCAACGCTTATCAAGTGGTTTCCCGACCGGCGCGGTATGGCCACCGGCATGGCGATCATGGGCTTTGGCGGTGGTGCCATGATCGGTTCGCCGCTTGCCGCCATGTTGATGACGCATTACGCCACACCGACTTCGGTTGGCGTGTGGGAAACTTTTCTCACCATGGCGGCCATCTACTTCGTGTTCATGATGATCGGCGCCTTGTCCTACCGCGTGCCGCCCACCGGATGGAAACCGGCGGGCTGGGCGCCTCCCGCCAGCGCCGCGGCCAACACCATGATCACGACGCGACATGTGCATCTGAAGAACGCGCACAGGACGCCGCAGTTCTGGTTTCTGTGGGGGATTCTATGCCTGAACGTCTCAGCCGGCATAGGCGTGATCGGCATGGCGTCACCGATGTTGCAGGAAATTTTCGGCGGAAAACTCATTGGCCTGGATCTCAAATTCGATGAGCTCGCCAAAGACCAACTGTCGCAAATCGCAGTGATCGCGGCGGGCTTCACCGGCTTGCTGAGTCTGTTCAATATCGCCGGCCGTTTCTTCTGGGCATCGCTGTCCGATTACATCGGGCGCAAGGTGACTTATTTTGTGTTCTTTACCCTTGGCTTCATTCTGTATGCCTCGGCGCCATCGGCTGGACACGCCGGAAATATGGCGCTGTTCGTCGGCTTGTTCTGCATTATTCTGACCATGTACGGCGGCGGTTTCGCCACCATTCCGGCTTATCTCGCCGACATGTTTGGCACCCAGATGGTGGGCGCCATTCACGGGCGCTTGCTGACGGCGTGGTCAACAGCGGGCGTGCTTGGTCCGGTGGTGGTGAACTACATCAACGACTACCAGATCAAGCAGGGGGTGGCCAAGGCCGCCGCTTACGACACCACCATGTACATACTGGCTGCAATGCTGGTCGGCGGGTTTATCTGCAATTTTCTGGTGCGCCCGGTGAACCCGAAATGGCTCATGACCGATGCCGAACTCGAAGCCGAGCGCAAGCTCGCGCATGACGCGGCAGCCAAGTCCGCTGTTGGCGGGAATGCGGCGTTGGTCAGTGGACGTGGCAATAACCAGGGGCTGGTACTGGCATTCTGGATTCTGGTCGGTATCCCACTCGGCTGGGGCGTGTGGACTACGGTGACAAAGGCGCTGGTACTGTTCCGATAAGACAGTGCCGAGCGAATGAGAGCCGGCCCGCAGGCTTGCCCGCGGGCCGTTGCATTTGCCAGAGGGGACAAACTTGAAGACCATCCTGATCACCGGCGCCGCAGGCGACGTAGGCAGTCATCTCCGCCGGGAACTCGCCGGAAAATACAAACTGGTGTTGTCGGACATCAAGCCGATCAAGGCACTCGCCGCCGGGGAGAAATCCGCGCGCGGCGACCTTGCGAAACTCTCCGACATGCTGCGCGTTACCAAAGGCGTGGATGCCATCGTGCATCTGGGCGGATTTTCCGTGGAAGGGCCCTGGGAGGCGATCCTGCGCGCCAATATCATCGGCTGCTATAACGTGTTCGAGGCCGCGCGCATTAACGGCGTGAAGCGCATGTTGTTCGCCACCAGCAATCATGCCACCGGTTTTTACCGGCGCGACGAGATCATCGATCATCGCGTCTATCCGAAGCCGGACAGCCGTTACGGCGTGGCAAAAGTGTTCGGCGAACAATTGGGCAGCCTCTATGCCGACAAATACGGGCTCAAGGTTTTCTGCATGCGCATCGGCAACGTCAATGTGGCACCGCCGGACAAACGGCGGCTTTCGATCTGGATCAGTCCGCGCGACCTGGCCCATCTCGTTTGCATGGGGATCGAGTCGCCCCAACTTCGCTTCGAGATCGTTTACGGCGTATCCGGTAACCGGCGCAGCTGGTATGACAATGCCAACGCGAAACGGCTGGGTTACCAGCCGCAGGACGATGCCGAACGATTCGCCGCCGACGTGCTGGCAAAAGAAAAACCAGGGGATGCGCGCGCCGAAATGTATCAGGGCGGCAACTTCGTATTCGCGGAGATGGGCGGCGACCCGGCGCGCAAGCTGCCCACAGTGAGGAAGCGGTCCACAGTGAAGCAGCGGTCCACAGTGAAGCAGTGGTCCGGCCGCAGCAAGAGTGTCAAGCTGCCGAAATCCCGCAAAGCCAAGGAGAAAACCCGATGAATAAAGTCATGATCGTGACCGGCGCCAGCCGTGGCATCGGCGCGACCACAGCGTTGCTGGCGGCGCAGCGCGGCTACCGGGTCTGCGTGAACTACCGCAATAACCGCCAGGCTGCCGATGAGGTCGTGCGCCAGATCGAACACAGCGGTGGGCGCGCCCTGGCCGTGGCCGCCGATGTGGCTCTGGAAGCCGATGTCATGCGGTTGTTCGAAACCGTTGATCGCGAATTGGGGCGCGTCACCGCGCTGGTTAATAACGCCGGCATCCTGGAACAGCAGACGCGGCTGGAAGGCATCGACGCTGCGCGCCTGCATCGCATTTTTGCCACCAATGTCATCGGCAGTTTTATCTGCGCACGCGAAGCGGTGCGCCGCATGTCCACCCGGCACGGGGGCCAGGGCGGCGGTATCGTCAACATTTCCTCGCGTGCCTCGCAGATCGGGTCGCCGGGAGAGTTCATCGACTATGCAGCGTCAAAAGGCGCGGTGGATACGCTGACCATCGGCTTGGCAAAAGAAGTAGGGGAAGAGGGTATCCGCGTCAACGCCGTGAGCCCCGGGTTTATTTATACCGAAATGCATGCCAGCGCCGGCGAACCGGACCGGGTGGAGCGGGTCAAGGTCTTTGCGCCGATGAAACGCGGCGGCACGCCCCAGGAAGTGGCAAACGCCGTGCTTTGGCTGCTGTCTGACGAGGCGTCCTATACTACTGGCGCCATTCTCGACGTGTCCGGTGGAAGATAGCAGGCTGGGATACCGGTGCGCAAAACAGGCGCAAATTGTTCATGGAAAGGCGATAATTCACCCTGCCCTGAGATGGAAACTCGAATTCAACCCTATTGAGAGGTGACAGATTGGCCAAACCAAACTATTCGTTCGAAAAGCGGCAAAAAGAAATCGCCAAGAAAAAGAAGCAGGAAGAAAAGCGCCTGCGCAAGGCATCGGAAAAAGCAGGAGCCGCGCCGGAGGCAGGCGATGGCGCTGCTCCACAACCGGCCGAAGGAGATACCCCGCCGCAAGCCTGAGCAAGGGACGGGGACATGCGCATCTGGGTTGATGCCGACGCCTGTCCAAATGTCATCAAGGACATCCTGTTTCGCGCCGCCGTACGGGCGCAGGTGACCCTGACGCTGGTTGCCAACCAAGCCGCTAAAGTACCGCCCTCGCCATTCATCAAGACCCTTCAGGTGCCGGCCGGTTTCGATGCGGCCGACGACAAGATTGTCGAACTGGTTGAAACCGGTGACCTGGTAATCACCGCGGATATCCCGCTCGCCGCAGGCGTCATCGCCAAAGGCGGTCGCGCCCTCGACCCGCGCGGCGAGTTCTACACCGAAGATAACATCAAGGAACGACTGGCCATGCGCAAGCTCATGGACGAGTTGCGCGGCGTAGGCGTGGACACCGGTGGGCCGGCCAGCTTCAGCAATGCCGACCGCCAGGCGTTTGCCGGGAAGCTGGACCGCATACTTATATCCAGGCGGGGGATTGACTGACTGGCCTGCAAACCGCAGTATTGCGCCCATGAACAGGAAACCCACCGAGGCTTTTCGACGCCGCAATGCGACCAGCGGGATGCGTTCGCACGGCCGACGACGATCCTGATGCGCTGACCATGGATTTAGAGATAGGCCGCATAGTCATGCGGCTTTTTCGCTTCTGATCTGACCTCGAAAGGATTGCAACATGAAATTTGACGACTTTCCCGCGAATGCACTGATGGAGATCACCACCAGACCGCCGCTGGTGTTCGTGCGCGGCGAGGGATCATGGCTGTGGGATCACGAGGGCAAGCGTTATCTCGACTTTGTGCAGGGCTGGGCAGTGAACTGCCTGGGGCATAGTCCGGAAGTGATAACAAAAGCGTTGGTCGAGCAGTCGCGCAAGCTGATCACCCCCAGCCCGGCCTTCTACAATGAGCCCTCGATGCGGCTTGCGCGGCAGATTGTCGAGCACAGTTGCTTCCAGCGTGTGTTCTTCACCAACAGCGGGGCCGAAGCCAACGAAGGCGCGATCAAGCTGGCGCGTAAATGGGGCGCCCGCAACAAAGGCGGTGCCTATGAGATCATCACCTTCGAGGACTCATTCCATGGCCGCACGCTTGCCACCATGTCGGCGTCCGGCAAACCGCAATTCCGCGATTTGTTCGAGCCCAAGGTGCCGGGTTTTCCGAAGGCAAAGTTCAACGATCTCGCCTCAGTCGAGCGCCTGATCGGCGACAAGACCGTCGCCGTCATGATCGAACCCATCCAGGGCGAGAGCGGCGTGGTTATCGCGACGGATACCTTCATGCGCGACCTGCGTGAACTCACGCAAAAGCGTGGCCTGCTGCTGATCGCGGATGAAATCCAGACCGGCGTGGGTCGTACCGGCAAGCTATGGGGGTATGAGCACTCCGGCATCGAGCCCGACATCATGACGCTCGGCAAGGGATTGGGCGGCGGCGTCCCGCTCGCCGCATTGGTGGCGAAGGAACGTGTGTCCTGCTTCGAAGCCGGTGACCAGGGCGGCACCTTCAATGGCAACCCGTTGATGGCGGCGGTCGGATGCGCGATTCTGGACGTCCTGATGGCGCCAGGATTTCTCAAGAAAGTTGAAGAAAGTGGCGCTTATCTGATGAAGGGTTTGTCGGCGCTGTCGGAGCGGCATCAACTGGGTGAAGTTCGCGGGCGCGGACTGCTGATTGCGCTGGATCTGAAGCAAGACATCGGAAGCAAAGTCGTGGATCTGGCCCGCGCTGACGGACTGCTGCTCAACTCCCCACGGCCGAATCTGTTGCGCTTCATGTCCGCGCTGAATCTGTCGCATCAGGAGATCGACACCATGCTGGCGATGCTCGAAGACGTGTTGCGCCGGGTGAAGGAATAGCAGCAGCCGGGACCTTTACCGGGAGTCAGTATGCGTCCGGGGTATCGCGTTTGCCGACTGGCTACGATGCCGTATCATCGCGATCAGACTAGGAACAAGGGAGGGGACACCGATGTTTACTTGGCTCAAGGAGCTGGATGGGCGGGAGCGCAAGACGCTGATCGCAGCGGTCGGGGGGTGGGCGACCGACTCGGTGGATGTCATGGTCTTTGTGTACGTCGTACCCACGCTCATGGCGCTGTGGAGTATGTCGAAGGTCGAGGCAGGCTGGATCACAACCGCGACCGTAATCAGTTCCGCCATCGGCGGCTGGCTGGCCGGAGTGCTGGCCGACCGGTACGGCCGCGTGCGCATCCTGCAACTGGCCATCGCCTGGTTCGCGGTGTTTACCTTCCTCTGCGGCTTCACCAATTCCTTTGAGCAGTTGCTGGTGATGCGTTCATTGCAGGGTCTGGGTTTCGGCGGCGAGTGGGCCGTGGGTTCAGTGCTCATCGGAGAAATGATCCGTCCGCAACACCGAGGCAAGGCGGTCGGCACCATGCAAAGCGGATGGGCGGTCGGCTGGGGCGTGGCGAACCTGCTTTTCCTGCTGCTTTATTCTGTATTGCCGGAGCAATGGGCATGGCGGGCGATGTTCTGGTCCGGCATTCTTCCCGCGCTGCTCGTGCTCTACATCCGGCGCCATGTGCCGGAGCCGGAAGTCTATAGCGCCACCAGGGAGAGAGCCCGGGAGCGCGGCAGCCATTTCCTGGAAATCTTCTCGCCGCCATTGTTGAAAACCACAGTGCTGACCAGCCTGATGATCACCGGCATGATGGCCGGTTACTTCGCGGTGTTTTTCTGGTTGCCGACCTTTTTAAAGACCGAGCGTGGATTGTCCGTACTCAACACCGGTCTCTACACTTTCGTGGTGATATTCGGCTCCTTCATCGGTTACCTGGCGGCGGCATACGCCTCTGATCATCTGGGACGCAAGAAAACTTTTTTCCTGTTCGCAGCCGGTTCGGCGTTGATCGCCATCGTGTACACCCAGATACCGATCAACGACATGCTCATGCTGTTCCTGGGATTTCCGCTGGGCTTCTTCGTGTCGGGCAATTTCAGCGGCTGCGGCCCATTCCTGACCGAGCTGTATCCAAGCCGGGTACGTGGTTCCGGGCAGGGCTTTGTCTACAATTTCGGGCGCGGGATGAGTGCGTTCGCGACGCCGCTGGTCGGTTATCTGAGCGAGACGATTACATTGGGCAAAGCCATCGGACTGGTGGCCATTGTCGGATTCTCGGTGGTCATCCTGGTCGTGTCTCTGCTGCCGGAAACCCGCGGCAAGGCACTGCAAGTCTACGATTGAAAGGATACGCGGATGACCATGCTTCAGACCGGTTCGGGAGCGCTCCATTACGACCTCTGCGACGTGGTACCGGCGTGGGTCGAGAATCCGCAGACGATCATTTTTCATCACGGCATTGCGGCCAATACCCATATCTGGGCCGAATGGCTGCCCGTGTTGGCGACGCGTTATCGATTGCTGCGCTTCGATATGCGCGGGTTCGGCAAGTCGATGCAACCGCCGGGCGACTACCCCTGGTCCTTTGACGGACTCGTCGATGACTTGCTGGCAGTCGCCGACGCAACCGGCACGCAGCGCTTTCACCTGGTGGGCGAATCGATTGGCGGAACGGTTGCCATCGCCTGCGCATTGAAAGCGCCGCAACGCCTGCTGAGCCTGACGCTTTCCAACGCCGCGGCACGCGGCGGCCTGGTCGCCAATGTCAAAGGCTGGCGCGAGGTGTTGGCGCAGCATGGCCAGTCCGGCTGGGCGAAGCTAATGATGGAATCGCGCTTTCATTCCGATGCGCTGGAACCGCAGGTGCGCGCGTGGTACCAGCGGGTGCACGAAACCTGCTCGATGGATGCAACACTCGGGCTGGCAGACCTTCTGCTCGGCGCCGATCTCACACCAAGGCTCGGTGAAATCACCGTGCCGACACTGCTGCTCAGCCCGCAGTCGAGCCCGTTCATTCCCCTGGAAGTCATGGCCGCCATGCGCGCAGCAATACCCGGTGCGCAATTGCAAGTCTTTGCTCATTCCAGGCATGGCTTGCCGCTGTCTCACGCGCGGGCGTGCGCTGATACCCTCGCGGCATTTCTGGCGCGCCGCGCTGGACTGGAACATCGATCATGAGGCTCGAATTCAAAGGTGTATTTCCAGCGCCACCCACGCCTGTTTCTGACGACGGGCGAGTCAACGAGAAAGCCCTGCGAGCGCTGCTCGACGACAATATCGCCCACGGTTGCGGTGGATTCTGGATGGCCGGGAGCACGGGAGAAGGGCCGATTCTCAGCGAAGAACAACGCGATGCAGTCGCAAGAATCTCCGGGGAAACGTGCATGGGGCGCGCACTGGTCATCATGCAAGTGGGCGCCATGAGCACGGCAAGCGCGGCGAAAGCGGCGCGCACTGCCCGGGCGGCGGGTTGCGCCGCGGTGTGCTGCCTGCCGCCGCTATTCTTCAGAAGCAGCGAACGCACCATCATTGACTATTACAAAGCCGTGGCCGATGCGGCTGGCGAGCTGCCGTTTTTCGTCTATAACCTTCCGCAACTCACCCAGGTCGAATTTCTCCCAAGCATGATGGAGAAACTCGCGCGTGAGATTCCAACGCTCAAGGGCTTGAAGCACTCGGCGCCGGATTTTACCCAGATTCGACTCTTCGCCGACATGGGCCTTGCCTGCTTCTCGGGAAACGGCGCGCTTGCGCTGCCCGCACTTACCATGGGCGCGGTCGGCACCATCGACGCGCCGCTCAGCCTGGCGCCCTGGCATTACGCCGAGCTCTTCGCTGCGTGGGAGTCGGGCAACATGACGCTGGCCCAGTCTCTTCAGGACAAGGTGCGAGCGTTTGTGAGCCTGGTATGGATGTTTGGTGCGCCGGTTGATGTCTGCAAGACCGTGCTCTCGGCCAGGCTGGGAATCGATTGCGGTCGCCCCATCCCGCCGGTGAATCGACTAACCGATGAACAACGCAGCGAAGTGCTCCGCGTCGCGGCGACATTGGAATTGACCGTGGCACGCCCGGTTCGAAAAATTCGGTAACCGGTTTCGTCCTACCGCTTGCGAGCGCAAGAGCTGCGGGGAGTGTGCTTAAGAAACGCTATTCCTGCAGCCTCAACAATCTGGTGCGAGGTGGGCCGCTACGCACATAATCAGTTGCGCCGGTTTCAGGCCCGTACGCTCCACCCAGAGTTGGAATGCATCTCGGCCGATCATTCGCTATTTCTCGCTGCCGCCAGCCTCTTTTCCAGCGCTGATGTATTTTCAGTTTTCGCGCGAAGTGCGATGCCCGCGAGAAGCGCGACAATCACACTCACCACGACTGCGAGACCGGCCGAGAGCGGATACTTTTCACGATAGAACCACAGAGCCAGCGCACCGCCTGCTATGAAAATCAGAAGACCAACCGGGGCCAGATAGAACCCGACAGTGCGAAAGAGCACTCCTTGGCCCTGTTGAGTTTGCATCATGTTGCTTCGGAACGGAGGCAGCCACGGATAGCGCTCTTCAAGAATGAGACCTTCAATAAAACAAGAATCGAGTAATCTGTGATAGACCAATAAATCAAGAACCCAAAGCAGGGCGATACCGACCCCGCCCGCAACAGCTATGGCCGCTACTAATAATTCACGATCGATGCCGATTTGAATAGTCTGGGTACTAGCAAATCCAATTCCTGCGAAAGTCGCAAGCAACCATGCAGACGCCATGCTCCGATAGCCCGTCTGCAAACCGTTGAAGTGACGTTCTTGAACGCCAATTTCCTCGACGATCTTCCAGACTCGCTCGAACATCTCCTTGTCGACTGTCTCTACGGTTTGCCGCATCGTGTGCATTCCAGCGAAGTAGAAAAACCCAATTTTCGAGAAGAACCACGTCGTAATTTATTGATTCTAACGTCAGCCTCGACGGCGTGGTTGGGTGGCAGGGAAAGGGACTTCCCCGTCCCGAGGCAGCGGCGGAAGCCCAAATACGCGAACCGCCGATTTGATAGCGCCCCGATGCATGGCGGAGCCACACTTCACTTGCAAGGCAACGCAGCATACTGACTTTTCGAAACCAACTCAGCTATTTCGCTGGCGCTCGCCATAACCGCAGCGTGGCGATTGATAGTTGCGTATATCCCGGCGGATCGACACCTCGCCAATGAGTCAAAGCAGTCATTCGCCATTAAAATCTACGCGACCCAGGGGAAATGGGCAAGGGCGAAGCCGTGGAGTCCTGTTGCGCCACTGCCCGCGCGCGCCCTTCGTGTGCCGGAAATTCACCCCATGTGCGGTGTCAGCGCTTCCAGCCAGACCAGCGCAGCGGTGGCGCCGGCATCCGGAATACCCAACGCCCGTGCGCCGAGATAACTGGCGCGTCCGAGGCGGGGTGTCATCCGCGCCGTGGCGTCGCAGCCCGCGCGGGCAGCCTCAATTGCTGCCGACCAGGCCTTCACCGTGGATTCGCCGGCGAGAATAGCCGCGGCGAAGGCATCCGCTGCCGGCTGCAGCGTATCCACCATGGTGCGATCGCCCACGCTGGCACCGCCCAGTTCGCGGATCGCGCCCACTGCCTGCGAGAACGCCTCCGCCCACTGCGCAGGGATGGGTGATGCCCGCCCCTTCAGAGTGCGCGCCGCGCGCAGGGCGGCGGTGGCATAAAAAGGCCCGGAACTTCCGGCGATGGCGCGGCGCAGAGCATCGCCGATTTGGGCCAGCGCCACCCCGGCGCTGCTCCAGCTGGCATCCGGCAGCGCACGGATGGCGGCGGCACCGCGCGACATGCTTGCGCCCAGATCGCCGTCGCCCGCGCGTGCATCCAGCTCGGTGAGCTGCGCCTCCTTCGCAGTGAGGGCATCGGCAGCGGCCAGCACGGCGCGCCGCAGCGCGGCATTCACCACTACTGCCGTTGTGACGGATGGCACACCCGCACCGCCGGTCCCACGCGCCGGTGACGCCTGTGTAACGACGGGCGCCAGGCGACCCGAGCCGGGCCAGGCCGGCGCATGGGTGACGGCATCCAGAATGGACAACCGCTTGTCATCCACGCGCAGCAGTGACAGAGAGAAACCCGGCATGTCGAGCGCGGAGAGCAGCGTGCCGCTCCAGGCGCGCTCCACCCGCATGCCGCGCGCGTACAAGACCTTCAACGCATCGCGCGTCACGATGGCAAGTTCCATGGGCGGCGTGGCACCCAGCCCGTTCACCAGCAGCACCAAGCGCTCGCCCTTGGCGAAGCCGCGGTCCAGGATGATGACGTCGAGCAGCCGCTGAACCAGCACGCCCACGCGTTCCATGGCTGCCTTCTGCACACCGGGCTCGCCGTGGATGCCGAGCCCAAACTCGATTTCGCCGGCACCCAGTTCGAAGTTGGGCTTGCTCACGCCCGGCAGCGTGCAGGCGCCCAGTGCCACCCCCATGGAGCCCAGTTCCCCCGCCGCCTCCCGCGCCAGCCGAGCCACCTCCGCCAGAGGCAGGCCGCTCGCGGCGGCGGCGCCCGCGATCTTGTGCACGAGCACCGTGCCGGCAATGCCGCGTCGGCGACCGGCGTCGAGAGTGTCGCGCAGCGAGACGTCGTCGGCCACCACCACCACTTCCACGGGGATGCCTTCGGCGCGCGCCATTTCCGCCGCCAGGCCGAAGTTCAAGCGGTCTCCGGTGTAGTTCTTGACGATGAGCACGGCGCCTGCCGGCCCCGCCGCCACGCGGATGGCGACCAGCACCGCGTCGGTGCTGGGCGAGGTGAACACGTCTCCCGCGATGGCAGCGGTCAGCATGCCGCGGCCTACGTAACCCGCGTGCGCGGGCTCGTGGCCGCTGCCGCCGCCCGAAAGAACCGCCACGCCGCGCAGTTGCGGCTCCGGCAGATCGGCCTGCACCACCACGTTCTCGGTTTCCAGCAGACGTTGCTCCGGCGCCAGCGCGACGGAGCCTTCCAGCATCTCGCGCACCACGGTGGCGGGGTGATTGATCAGTTTTTTCATGCGGGTCTCCTCCCCCTTGAAGTCGGGCAGCATATTGGCACAGCGGAGGTCCGTAGGCTTCAGCGCACGGTGGCCAAGAAAAAGCGAGAGGAGGTTGCGTCGTCGAGGCAGGGTCAGGGTATTGTTGCGATAAAGTAGTACGCGCATTCCGAAAAACTGGCGAATCGTTCGCCTGATATCGCCTCCCTGCGCCATTTCTCGCCCGCTTGCGGCGGAGAAAATCATACGGCGCGAAAGCATTGCCCATATAGACAAACCTTCACTCGTGTTCCGGGCCTCTTGAACAGCATATTGAAACGACCCTGCGGGTTGTCTAAATCCTTATGGGTTAGGCAGCAGTGCCACTTGACCAAAGGCGCATGGGAAACCAAAATGGTGCCTTTTGGAGGTTACCGTGCCGACTACCCTGACATTGAAGAGCATTCCAGATGAGGTGTACCAAAGGCTCAAGGCTTCCGCCGAGGCGCACCGCCGAAGCCTGAACAGCGAGGCAATCGTGTGCTTGGAGACTGTGCTACTGCCTGGAAAAATGCCCCCGACAGAGCGCCTAGCCCGCGCGCGGGCGCTTCGTGCCTCGCTGCCGCAGGGTAAGTTTCGAGCTAAGGACATCGATCCGCTCAAGCGAGAAGGTCGGCTGTGATTGTCGTGGACACGAACGTCCTCGCGTACCTGCTCTTGCCCTATGAGTTCAGCCCGCAAGCCGATGCGCTGTACAAAAGCGACTCTGATTGGGCCGTGCCGATCTTCTGGCGCAGCGAATTCCGTAACCTCTTGGCCGGATACCTGCGCCGCAAGACGCTCACCTTCGACGAGGTTGTGAAGGTCCAAGCGGAGGCCGAGAAACTTCTGGCCGGGAACGAGCATGAAGTTGATCCGCGACGCGTTCTCGAACTCGTCCGCGACAGCGACTGCACAGCGTATGACTGCGAGTTTGTAGCCATCGCAATGCTGCTTGGTGTCAAGCTTGTCACGATGGACAAGAAGCTTCTTAAGGCCTTCCCGAAGCACGCGACCTCGCTTTCTGCCGCCTAACAATTAGACCGCGCATTCGGCACGGAATCCACGCTCACTTCCAGGCCAGATTCAGCTTCTTCTTCGATGCTGCACATTCCTTCAAGTACAGATTGATGAGGCTTTGGTACGGAATGCCAGTGTCTTCAGCCATAGATTTGAAGTAGCCGATTGACTCTTGATCTAGCCGAATTGTCACCGGACGCTTGAGCTGGGTGGCGTATGGATTCTTCCTTGAAGCACTGAAGTCGTACTCTTTGCGCATGGTTCACCTCTACGGATATTGGTGGTACTCGCCCGCTACCGCCTTGCGAGCCGAAATTATACGGACGACATTCGCGTCCTCCCTGTAGCAATGGACTACAACAAGCAATCGCAAACTGCTGCTGAGGCCAAGCAGGACAAAGCGATCTTCCTCTTCATAATGGTCGGGATCGTCTATCAGCCGGGCGCGATCATCTGCGAAGACCGTCTTGGCGTCTTCAAAGGACACGCCATGCTTTCTCAGATTGGCTGCCGCCTTTTTTTCGTCCCACTCAAATGTCAGATTGCTCACGACGATAGTGTACATACGCGGCATGTACGCCGCAAGCGGCAGGCGGACCTGGGTGTTTGGGCGCGGTCTAACGTGGTTGTAGAAAATCCCTCCTGCAATCTTGCTCCGGTCATTGGCATCCTGCAATATCTGTCCATCGAGATTTTGTGGAAAGAAATGCACGATGCCCTGCTTTAAACAAATCGACACCGGCATGAAGATGATGCCCATCGAACTTTCCGTCCAGTTGCGGAGCGTGTCAATGACTTTGAGACACCAGGTTGCAAGAAATTAGTGTCGAAGAATGGGTGTTTTTTGCGGTGGCGGTCTCCTGTTTTGGTGGGTTAATCCAGACGGCGGTTGGCAACTTGGGTGGTTGAGGGGCCCTTCCCTTGAAACGGTTTGGGTGGGCCTGGAACGCGACGTTGAGGACGTCCGCGCGTTGCGCGAAGAGGGTTTGTGCGCGGCCGTAGTGAATGCTCTCCGGGGTCATAAAGCCGATGCCGGAGT
>JANLTJ010000119.1:0-40360 GCA_031362885.1 Betaproteobacteria bacterium | reverse complement strand
CGCGGCCGGCCGCCTGATGGTGGTGCCGGATGGTCATCGCCGGGTGCAACGTCATGCGTCCGGGTTGGCATCCGCGTCGGGCCGGACAGCGGGTTTGGGGTCTGGAAGGAAAGACCCTGACCGGTCTCCTTGGCAAAGATGCCTCCGACCGATGCGATCGGCACTGAAATCTCGCGCGATACACCGACGAACCGGGCGGAGAATTGCAAGATGTCGTTGCCGATCTTGAGATTGCGCGTGGCGCTCGGACTGATGTTCAGAACAATCTCTCCGTCCTTGACATATTCCAACGGCACTCTGGCCTTCTCGTCCACCTTGACCGCGATATAGGGCGTAAGGCCGTTGTCGCAACACCATTCGAAGATCGCGCGGATCAGGTAGGGTGTGGTGGACGCTTCTTTCACTTGCGCATCACTTTCTCCGATGCGGTGAGTGCCTCGATGAATGCCGGACGGCTGAACAATCGCTCCGCATACTTCATCAGCGGCGCTGCCTGCTTCGGCAACTGGATGCCGTAGAACTCCAGGCGCCACAACAACGGGGCAACGGCGACATCGAGCATCGAAAATTCGTCACCGAGCATGTATTTCTGTTTCTGAAATACCGGGGCAATCTGGGTCAGGTTGTCACGCACGACCACGCGCGCCTTGTCCGCCTGCTTCTGCGTGCCTCGGTCGATCGCATCGATGTTGGAGAACAATTCATTCTCGAAGCGAAACAGGAACAGGCGTGCGCGTGCCCGCATCACCGGATCGGCCGGCATCAGTTGCGGGTGCGGAAAGCGATCGTCGATGTATTCGTTGATGATGTTGGACTCATACAGAATCAGATCGCGCTCCACCAGCACCGGAGTGCGGTTGTACGGATTCATGACCGCCAGATCTTCGGGCTTGTTGAACAGATCGACATCGATGATCTGAAAGTCCATCCCTTTTTCGTACAAGACGATCCGGCAGCGTTGGCTGAAAGGGCAGGTAGTGCCCGAGTAAAGTGTCATCATTGGATTGTCACCTGGGTTGGTCAGTGCACGTCTTTCCAGTACTCCGTCTTGAGCAGCCAGGCAGGCACAAGCAGCAGGAGCAGGAAGAGCAGAACGACGATGCCGATTTGCGAACGATTCGTTTTGGCAGGTTCGCCCATATAGGACAGGAAATTCACCAGATCGCGAGTGAGGTTGTCATACTCGATCCGCGTCAGCGTGCCCGGCTGTTCCAGCACCAGCCGCTTGTACTCGACTTCATGCCCGCCGCGCTTTTCAATCTCGACCTTGAGGATCTGGGAGCCCTGCAACTGCCAAAGCGCATGCGGCATGCCGACGTTTGGAAACACGAGATTGTTCCAGCCGCTCGGGCGTTTCTCATCGCGATAGAAAGTACGCAGATAGGTGTAGAGCCAGTCCGTGCCGCGAGATCGGGCAATGACCGAGAGATCCGGGGGCTCGACGCCGAACCATTTGCGTTGATCCTTTCGACCGGCGCTGATGCTCATCGGGTCGCCTACTTTTTCGGCCGTGAACAGCAGATTGTCTTTGATCTGCTGCTCGGTGAGACCCAGATCCGTGAGCCGGTTGTAACGCATTGCGCTTGCGGAATGGCAGTTCAGGCAGTAATTGACGAACACGCGGGCCCCGCGCTGCAGCGATAGCGCATCGTGTGAATCCAGGCTGGCGCGATCAAGCCGAACTTCCCCTCCTGCCGCGAATGCCACCAAAGGCGCGAACAGCGCCATGAGACAGAATTTTCTCAAGATGTCACCCTCTCTGGTTCCGGCAGGGTCTTGTCAATGCGGGTGTACCAGGGCATCAGAATGAAAAACAGGAAGTAGATAATCGTGAAAATGCGGGCGACGACGGTGGCGCGCTCGGCGCCTCCGAGCCACGCACCAAACTGGCCCCAGACATTCGTGGAAACGGTGCCGAGGTAGCCCAGAATCAGGAAGGAAGCGACAAACAGGCCGAGCGCACTCTTGTAGATCACGCCGCGATAGCGAATGGACTTCACCGCGCCGCGGTCAAGCCACGGCAACAGGAAGAAGATCATGGTCGACAGACCCATTGCCATGACACCCGGAAACTGCGACCCGAACAGCGGCGGCACCGCCCGCAGAATGGAATAGAACGGCGTGAAGTACCAAACCGGCGCGATGTGCGCCGGGGTTTTCAGCGGATCTGCAGGAACGAAATTATTGTGCTCCAGAAAATATCCGCCCATCTCCGGTGCAAAAAACACGATGGCGCTGAATACCATGAGGAAAACCACCACCCCGACAATATCCTTGAGCACGTAATAGGGATAGAAGGGGATGCCGTCAAGCGGAATTCCGGTCTTGGGGTCTTTCTTGTTCTTGATCTCGATGCCGTCCGGATTGTTCGAACCCACTTCGTGCAAGGCCACCAGGTGCGCCGCAACCAAGCCGAGCAGCACCAGCGGAACGGCGATCACGTGAAAGGCGAAGAACCGGTTCAGGGTCGCATCCGAAACGACGTAGTCACCGCGGATCCACAGCGAAAGGTCAGGCCCGATGAAAGGCACCGCACCGAACAGGTTCACAATCACCTGGGCGCCCCAGTAAGACATCTGACCCCAGGGCAGCAGATAGCCAAAGAAGGCTTCCGCCATCAGGCACAGATAGATCAGCATGCCAAACAACCATAGCAACTCGCGCGGCTTGCGGTACGAACCGTAAATCAGCCCGCGAAACATGTGCAAGTAGATGACGACGAAGAACAGCGATGCGCCGGTGGAATGCATATAGCGGATGAACCAGCCACCCGGCACGTCGCGCATGATGTATTCGACCGAGGCGAAGGCCTGGCTCGCGTCCGGCTTGTAGTGCATGGTGAGCAGAATACCGGTGACGATCTGCAGCACCAGAATCAACATCGCCAGCGAACCAAAGACATACCAGAAATTAAAATTCTTTGGTGCGTAGTATTCGGAAAGATGCGTCTTCCAGTTGGAGGTGAGCGGAAAGCGCTCGTCGATCCAGTTCAGCAGGGCTTTTGCCTTGTTCATCACCTTATGCTCCCTTGCTGTCTGAACCGACAATCAGACGCGTATCGCTCAAATAGGCGTGCGGAGGGACTTCCAGGTTGCTCGGAGCGGGCGCGCCCTTGAACACGCGGCCAGCCAGGTCGAACTTTGACCCGTGACAGGGGCAGAAAAACCCGCCGGGCCAATCACCGCTCATGCCGTCGCCAACACCAGCCGCGAGTTTCTGCGAAGGGGAGCAGCCCAAGTGCGTGCAAATGCCGACCAGTACCAGATACTCGGGCCTGATCGAGCGCTCTTTTTTCCTCGCATATTCGGGCTGCATCGGCGAAGAGGACTCCGGATCGGCCAGATCGGCATCGATTTTCGGCAGGCTGGCCAGCATTTCCGGCGTGCGGCGCACGATCCACACCGGTTTACCGCGCCATTCGACGGTAATCATCATTCCGGGTTCGACGCTGGAGATATCCACCTCCACCGGCGCACCCGCTGCGCGCGCCCGTGCACTGGGGTTCATGCTCATCGCAAAAGGCACGGCGACCGCCAGCCCTGCCACTCCACCCGCCACACTCGTTGCGGCGACGAGAAAACGCCTCTTGCCGCGATCCACATTGCTTCCAGCCATATCCCAGTCCGTGAAGTCTCTAAAACGCCGCATCTTATCGCAAGTCGCTCCCAAAATTACAGTCTATATGACGTAAATACTTGTAAAAATAGGGTAAATTGTCGAATATTGAACGCCGTGGCAGGGTCTGAAACCGCTAGTTTGTTCACGAGGTATCGAATCTGCTGCAATTTTTAAATCACTTTTTGTAAATCAAGGTTTCGACCTCGTCACGAAATGAAGGGTCCGAACGCCCATGAATTTTATTTCCCTTAAGGCCTTGAGTTATGCCTTGCTGCCTCCCCTTAATTTGCTGTTGCTGGGGTTTCTGGGGCTTCTGGTTCTTTCTTTTCGTCGACGAACAGGGCTGGTACTGCTCGTTGTCTCACTGGCGGGCCTTTCCCTGCTTTCCACGCCGGTTGTCGGGAATTTGCTGGCCGGACTGATCGAAACTTCTCCGCCACGCCAGACCGCGGCACTGGCTGACAGTCAAGCCCTCGTGGTTCTGGGCGGCGGCAGTTATCCGGAAGCTCCGGAATACGGTGGCGACACGGTGAGTTCAACTACTTTGGAACGGGTGCGCTGGGGAGCACGGCTGCACCGGCTTTCCGGATTGCCGATCATGGTCTCCGGTGGCAGTCCGTTCGGGACACGCAGCAGCGAAGCGGCGCAAATGCAGGCGGTCCTTGTTCAGGATTACGGCGCTCAGGCGCAATGGCTGGACGAGAAATCCCTGAACACGTTTGAAAGCGCGCTCAACGTGCGTCAACAAATGGCTGGAGCGAAGATTGATCGCATCGCGCTGGTCACGCACGCCTTGCACATGCGACGCGCAAGACTGGTTTTCGAACGGGCGGGGTTTCAGGTCATTGAGGCTGCGACCGGATTCTCCACCCATGGACCTCCCGGTATTCTGAACTACCTGCCGAGTTCGCACGGACTTGAAGGGAGCCAGGCCGCGCTTCACGAAGCCCTTGGATTGGGCTGGTACCATCTGCGCCTGGCAGCGCAACAAAAATAGCGGGGACAGACATGAAAGTCCGGTTGAAATGGATCGAGAACGTGGCCTTCGTCGCCGAGACCGAAAGCAGCCATGCCATCGTGATGGATGGCGCACCGGAAGGCGGTGGGCGCAATCTCGGGCCGCGCCCGATGGAAACCGTGCTCGCGGGCACCGGTGGATGTACCGCTTACGATGTGGTTTCGATACTGAAAAAAGGCCGGCAGGACATCAGCGATTGTGTCCTTGAAATCGAGGCGGATCGCGCGTCAACGGATCCGAAAGTGTTCACGCGCATTCACTTTCATTTCACCATCACCGGACGAAACGTCAAGCGCGAGCACGTCGAACGTGCCATCCATTTATCGGCGGAGAAATACTGCTCGGCTTCGATCATGCTCGGCAAGACCGCCGAGATCACCCACGATTTCGAGATCGTGGAGCTGCCATAGCCATTAAATCCAGTAGGTGGAATGAGTCATAACCCGGGAGGCGGCACGCATCGCCATGCGCGCCGGGTCGGGAAGCTTTGCACCGCCTTGCGCCAGGGCTGTGCGCGCATGCTGGGCTTCGTCTTCCTTCATCTGCGCAACGATCGCCCGGCTCTTGAGGTCTTGTTCCGGCAGGCGCGCGAGATGATCATCGAGATGGCCCTCCACCTGTCGTTCTGTTTCCGCCAGGAATCCCAAATTCCACTTGTCGCCCAACAGCCCCGACACAGCCCCGATCGCAAATGAGCCCGCATAGAGCAGCGGATTGAGCAGGCTCGTCCTTCCGCCCAGTTCACCGATACGCTCGCCCGTCCAGGCAAGGTGCTCGGTTTCCTGTCTCGCCGCGTGTTCGAGGGCTTCTCGCACATCCGGACTACGTGCCGTTGTCACCTGGCCGTGGTAAAGAGCCTGCGCGCAAATTTCCCCCGAATGATTGACGCGCATCAGCGCTGCCGCGGTTCTCCGGTCCTGCTCGTCAAGTTTGCTCTCTCCGATGTCCGCGCCAGGAATCGGACGCACCGACGCCGCACGGGCACATAGCGTGCGCAAGGCGCGGTCGAAATGGGCAATCAAACCATCAATACGGGTCATTTCGGCTATTTCTTTCTCATCATGAATAGGAATTCCCCTTCGCTTTCGTCGGAAACCAGAAGGGAGTTTCCGGTCTGTCTGGAAAATGCCTGAAAGTCACGCACCGATCCAGGATCTGTTGCAATGATTTTCAACACCTGACCCGATGCCATGTCGTTCAGGGATTTTTTGGTCCGCAAAATCGGAAGCGGGCAATTGAGACCACGCGCATCAAGTTCGCGATCATAGTGAATTTCGGTTTCCGTGGTCATTGCTTCTGGTCTCTGGTTGAACGTGTACGTATAGATTGCCGCTGGACGACTATGGATCCCCCGGGATCGGCCCTTGCGCTTGAGTCAGACGCCGAATCGACCGATCGGATCGCAAACATGATAGCGCGTGGCAGCAGCGTTCAGAACAGGGTCACGTTGCGATCGAGCAGCAACTGGGACAAACGGGTATTGGCGGACTCCAGCCGTCCTACCAGAAGCTCGAGAAACGCCGCGTTAAACGCGCTCCGGCAGCCCTCGGTCGCCTTGGCCAGAGCTTCTGCGCTGATCTCGATTACGATGATATCACTCACTGCGGTAACGCTCGCCGTACGCTGGAAGGCGCGTTTGCCGAGATAAGCCATTTCGCCGAAACATTCCCCGGTGCGCAGAATATTCAGCAACTTGCCCTGCTTGGTCACTTTGACTTCGCCGGCCGCCAAAACAAAAAATGCCGTGCCGACTTCGCCTTCTGCGATAACCGGCCCGCCAGCCGGATAGCGCACCCAGCTCGCTATTCTCAGCACCTGCCACAAATCCACGTCCTGAAACGGCCGGAAAAATTCCAGGTCGCGCAGGACGCTGAACTTTTCGGCTTCCGGAACGATCTCCTCGGGCTTCTGCAGCGTACTGAAAGTGTCCGCCAGCGCCTGCGCAAATTCTTCCCAGGTCTGGAAGCGCTTGGCAATATCCTTCTCCAGGGCGCGTTTCACGATGGCATCGACGGCGGCGGGCGAATCCGGACGCAGCAGGCTCGCCGGTGGCGGATCGACGTTGATGATCTGGTACACCATGCTGTAGTTGTTGGCCGCCTTGAACGGCAGCGTGCCGGTTAGCAACTCGTACATCACCACGCCCAGCGAGAAAATATCGGTCTGATGATTCAGCGTCATTTCCTGCAATTGCTCGGGTGACATGTATGCCGGTGAACCGATCCCGGTCACCTGGGTGGTTTCGGCCGAGACCGAAAGCGCGGCGCCAAAATCGGATACCTTGATATCGGTCTCGCCCGACAGAAGGATGTTGGCGGGCTTGATGTCGCGATGAATGATGCCATGCCGGTGTGCGTAGTCGAGCGCTTTGCAACACTTGAACGCGATTTCGACGATACTGTTGATTGGCATCAGGCTGGCAGGCTGGGTGTAGCGTTCCAGCGTGCCGCCGGCCACGTATTCCATAACAAGATAACTGCCGTCCTCATCCGATACCGCGTCGAAGATCGCAACCAGGTGGGGATGGGAGAGTTTGCCGGCCAAGGCCGCTTCGACCAGAAACAGTTTGTGAAAACGCCGGCCCTGTTCTTTGTCTCCAAGCGCCTCGGCTCGCACCAGTTTGATGGCCACCTGGCGACCGGCGAAGGCATCGTTGGCCAGATAAACCGCGCTGGTCGCTCCCCTGCCGAGCTCCTTGATGATCTGGTATTTTCCGATCTTGTCCATGAGCGAATCCCCGGGGGATTCAGGCGTTAGTACGCAGAGCCGGGCTATGATATGAAAACCGGGGCAGAATGGCGAGGCTCTTCACTTAAATAAGCACTGGCGCCAGACTAACAGCAGGCCACGGCACCCCTGCAAACCGCGCAATCAGGGTTGGCGCCGATTCTCCGTATCCAGCGCCATGAATTCCTTGAGGCGCGCTTCGACGCTGGATTTCTGATAAAAATCTCCATCTCCGGCTTTTTGGGCAATCTGAAGTTGCTCGATCGCCGCCACATAGTTTCCACGCAGCGCATAGACTTCCGCGACCGCGCGATGCTGCAACATTTTCTTTCCCAGCGCGGCATAAGCGCGCGCTTGAAATTCATAAAGTCGCGCGTCACCGGTGCGCCCTGCCTGCCTCAGATTCAGGAATTGTACCGCCTCGGTTGCCTTGTTCGCCGACAACAGCGCGTCGGCATACCCGTAGATGAGCGACTTGCGATCCGGGTTCGCATTCAATGCGCCTCTGTACAAGGCGAGACCCTTTTCCAGATTTCCGGCTGCAATCAGGGTTTGCGCCGACAGCGCGTCGATCATCGGACTTTTCGCCTTCAGGCCGTGCAACAAGGACATTTCCCTGCGCGCGCGCGCATGGTCGCCGACGCGCAGCAGCGCAACAACCAAACCGTAACGAGCGGCGGCCTCGGTGGTGAATTTGCTCGTTTCGAGCATCTTGTCCAGATTTGCCACTTCTTCGCGGGCATTCCCGTCCTGAGCCGACAAACGCGCGCGTACCAGTTGAAACTCCAGGCTGTCGGGAATCTGGCGGAACGCAATGCCCTGAATGCGGCTCTCGACATCGGCGATGCGCTCAAAGGTCAGCGGGTGGGTGCGCAAATAGGAAGGTGCACCATTCTCGTACACGCGGGTGGCCTTTTGCAGGCGCTCAAAAAAAACCGGCGTCGCATGCACATCGAAGGCCGCTTTGTCCATGATCTGCAATCCGATACGATCGGCCTCGCGTTCATGCTCGCGCGTAAAGTTCAGTTGCGACTGGATCGCCCCCGCTTGTGCCGCTGCGATGGCCGCCGCCGATACCTGGGAATTCGAGCGCGCGGCGAGAATGGCAACCGCGAGCGCTGCCATCGAAGCCAGGCCCGCGCGTTGCTGGGCCGCGATCAGGCGCGCAATGTGGCGTTGAGTAACGTGCGCGATTTCGTGCGATAACACGCTGGCCAGTTCCGACTCGCTCTGAGCGGCGAGCAACAATCCGGCATGCACGCCGACAAATCCACCGGGCAAGGCAAAAGCATTGATGCTGTTATCGGCAATCGCGAAGAATTCGAAAGGTCCAGCCGGATCCGGACTGTTCGCAACCAGCCGGTAGCCAATCGTATTGAGATAGTCGGCGACTTCCGGATCATCGAGGTAGGCGGGATTCGAGCGAATCTGCGCCATGATGCCTTCACCCAGTTTGCGTTCCTGGGCAGGCGAAAGCGCGCTTTGCGAACTGTCTCCGAGGTCAGGAAGATCGTCAGCCCACGCCACACTCGAGACCAGCAACGCAACCACCAAAGTCTTGAATTTCATGATGCTATGATAGCCCCATTGTCGGACGAGTTCCGCGTCGTGACGCGGCCGGATCAAATCAATCAGGACTAAGATGGGCGAACTCACTCATTTCAATGCTGCCGGTCAGGCACACATGGTTGACGTGGCGGAAAAGCCGGACTCACATCGCGTCGCCATCGCGGCGGGAAAAATCACCATGCGGCCGGAAACGCTGCAAAAAATCGTGCAAGGCACTGCGAACAAGGGTGACGTTTTGGGAATTGCGCGCGTGGCAGCCATTCAGGGCTCCAAACGGACCTCGGATCTGATCCCGCTGTGTCATCCGATTGCGCTCACCAGCGTCAGTGTCGAGTTCAAAGTGGTGGCACAAGACAATGCGGTGGAATGTGTTGCACAAGCGGAAACCGTGGGCCGCACCGGCGTGGAAATGGAAGCCCTGACCGCCGTCAGCGTGGGATTGCTGACGATCTACGACATGTGCAAGGCAGTGGATCGGGGCATGCATATCGAGAGCGTGCGGCTGCTGGAAAAACGCGGCGGCAAATCGGGGCACTGGCGGGCGGATCCGCTGCCATGAACCATAGACCGCGCCCATGGTCTGATACGTTGTATCTGGAATATCCGATGAAACCCGGCACGTATTCAGGAATGCTTGTATTGGCCGCGGCGCTAGCGGGTAGTTTTCCGGTGCTGGCAAATCAAATTCCGGAAACAACGGAAGGTGCGCGTCTGGCTCATGAGGTCGCAAAGGGAAATTGCCTCGCCTGTCACGCGATGCCGGGCGACGCGAGTGCCATCACTTCCGCCAACATCGGCCCGCCGCTGGTTGCGATTCGATCCCGCTTTCCCGGCCGGAACGCACTACGCCGCCAGATTTGGGATGCCGGACTGATCAATCCGGACACAGTGATGCCACCTTTCGGCAAGAACGGTATTCTTACATCAGAGGAAATCGAACTCATTGTCGATTACCTCTACGCACTGTGAACGCTTTATGAGCATGCGACCATCGGGGAAAATGCGTTCGCGCAGAAAGTTTCTGTCCGCGCTGGTACTGGGGGGCGCATACGTTGCGGCTATCGCGGCGGGAGGGCTGCGAGCTGGGCGCCTGTTGGCCGCACCGTGGAACCAGGCTGCGTTCGATGCCCGGGCAGTGGCGGCAGCACTCGATGGTATCGGTGCGGTTTCCATATCCGAGTCCGACCTGATCCAATTGAAAGCGCCGGAAATCGCGGAAAATGGCGCAATAGTGCCGATCGAAATCACCAGCCTGATTCCGGATACGCAGACGATCTATATCATCGCCGACAAGAATCCCCAACCGCTGGTCGCCTTTTTCGATATCAGCCCGCACCTGGAACCCTTTATCTCCACCCGGATCAAGATGCGCGAATCCTCCACCGTCACGGTTCTGGTCAAGGCCGGGAACAAGTTCTACTCCGCCGCGCAGGAGGTGAAGGTAACGATAGGCGGCTGCGGCGCATGAGGCGAGCAAAGAAGGATTCCGCATAAAGATGGCTGATTCAATGAAAATTCGCGCCCGCGTTCAGGGCGACGTGGCCGACATCAAGGTGCTGATGTTCCACCCGATGGAAACCGGGCTGCGCGAGGATCCGGTTTCCGGCGGATTGATACCACTGCATTTTATTCAGCGCGTCCTTGTCACGCATAACGGCAAGATCGTACTGGACGCACAATGGAGTCAGGCTGTGTCCAAGAATCCGTTCTTGAATTTTCGGATACGCGGTGCCAAACCGGGGGACAAGGTGACAGTGAGCTGGGTGGACGACAAACACGAAAGCGCGAGCATCGAAACCACACTCGAATGAGTCATCCGAATCTCAGAACACGGCTTAACGCAACACTGGTTGCGGGCTTGGTTGTCGCCTGCGCAGCCGGGCCTTGCTTCGCGTCGCCCGAAAAAGACCGCGCGGCAATAATCACTTCCTTCCAGGAAAAATTTCCGGGCGTGCCGCTGGAAAACTATGTCAACGGCGCGCTCATGCTTTCGCTCGACGCCCAAGCCCAATTCGACAGCATCATGGCATTTCCTCCCTTCCAGGGCGAGATCGAGCGCGGCGAGCGCCTGTGGGAGAAACCTTTTCGCAACGGAAAGACTTTCGCGGATTGTTTCGCCAACGGCGGACGCAACATCGCTGGAAACTATCCTTACTACGACGCAAAGAGCGACCGCATCGTTACCTTTGAGATGGACATTAACCGCTGTCGGCGAGACAACAGCGAAGCGGAGTTTGGCTACAACGACAAAGCCACCATGGGACTCGTAAGCGCCTACGCGCGCACGCTTTCCGACGGCATGCACGTCAACGTTCGCGTGGAGGGTGCCGGGGCGCTGGCAAAGTATGAGCAAGGCAAGAAACTCTTTTTCACGCGCACCGGTCAGTACAATTTCGCTTGTGCTTCGTGCCACCTGCACAACGCCGGCAAGATTCTGCGCACCGAGATTCTTTCTCCCGCGTTGGGCCAGACCACGCATTGGCCGGTGTTTCGAGGCGGCGATGATCTGTACACCCTGCACATGCGCTACCGGCGTTGCCTCGATCAGATGCGCGCGGTGGTTTTTCCCTCGGGCAGCGAGGAACTGAACAATTTGGAGTATTTCCATTCGTACCTGAGCAACGGGCTTTTGATGCGCGCGTCGGTCTACAGGAAATGAGCCCGGCGGGGGTTGTTCAGGGACCGGACGTGAACTGCTAACGATCAATACCGATGCCATATGCCATATCGCACCATGGATTTCCGATGCAGATAGCCGTCTGTGGGTGTCGCGAAGCCCCAAGGTGGTATTGGCTGGACTGCAAATGGTAGCCGCCTTTCTTGGTTGATCCGGTTTTACAGCTCGCAAACCGCGCAGGTCGGGTCCGTGAACGGTCCGCCATTGCGGTAGCCACCATCCCGTTGCCATCAAACCGCCGTCTCAGCTACCAGTTGGAGAAACGTCCGTACTGCCAGAAATGCGGATTCCATCGCGGCAACCAAACCGGCAGTTCGCGCGCCAGTGGCAGGTACTCGACGGCCAGAATGGTAGTTATCGCTGTCGCAGCCAGCCCGATCCCGACAATCGAAAATCTGGTCGTTCGAGCCGAGACGTCCAGGGCTTTGAACGGGCGCTCGACGGTCCAAGATCGGCCAATTATCCAGCCTGCCGTCACGAAGAACAGCACTTGACTATGGGGCATGATCAAGTTGCCGCTAAATAATGAGTCGGTCAGTCCTGCCAGCAATGCTGCTACGAGGCTGGCACCAATTGCGCGTGCCGATCCGGATGCCTGCTTCGTCTTCAGTGTCCGAATGGCGAACACAACCAGCATCACAACAAGCGCTATTCCCGCGGTCCCTACTGCCACTCCATACTCCGTTAGCAACTGCAATGGCAAATTGTGGGGATGCGCCGCATTCATCGAATAGGCCTGAAGACCGAACTGGCCGGGACCCACGCCAGTCAACGGATTTTCCAGTACCAAACGCAACGCTGTCCGGGCGAGCGCGATTCGCTCGTTTATGCTTTCGTAACCACGCTCAACAATAGAGGTCAGTCCGGGGACGGTCGCTGTGCCGGGCAGCTTGTGGACAAACCAGGAAAAGGCAAAGTAAACGACTGCTCCCGCGAGCATTGCTGCCACATGCCAGCGCAACCACGTCAGCTTTCTTTCGCGCAAGAATCCGGTTACCGCGACAGACGCGACGAGAAGTCCCAGCCATGCAGCGCGCGTTCCAACCATCCAGTGCAACGCCCAGAAATTGGCGGCGATCACCAGGCAAAGCAGCCGCCAGCCTTTGCCGAGGTTTGGGCTGAACACCGGAATGACGGTCAGAAACAGGGCGTAGGCCTGATACTGGCTGAAGAAGCGAACATTTGCGAATTCCAGAAACGGACTCACCCAGGGAAATGCCTTCCCCTCGAATGCATATAGCAGGTAGATCACCCAGAACTTGAGCCCGCACAGCGCTGCACCGGCAAGTACGGAAATTCCGAGGGCGGTTTCAGCTTGTGCCTGCCCTTCTCGTACCGCGCAGGCGACCACGCCAAGCAGGATCATCAACTGCACGGTCAATCCCATCTCGAGCAATCCCAGATTCACCGCACGGGACATCACCGCGGTTAGTACACCACCCGCCAGAAACACTGTAGCCAGAACGCGATATCGAACATTTGTGGAGAGCCATGCTTCGTTAAGCGCGCCTGAAACGGCGGGACGACACAGTTGAAGCATGACAAACGCAAGCATGCCGAGTTCCAGATAGCGTGCATCGTCATAGAGTCTGGGCGCCAGGCCCGGCATCCATACGGCAGCCAGGACCAGGTAGCAGCAGACGCAGGCCAGGGACAGAAAAAACGGGAAATGACCACCGTCAAATCGCAATTTCATTTCATGTCTCTACCGAATCCGGAGTACGCGACGGGCAGGAAACGATTATAAAGTCGGCGCAGGCAATAGAGCGGCAAGCAGTCAGCAAAAAAAAGAAGGCGCCCGTAAGGCGCCTTCTCCAGTGCAGCCGAAACCTTCCCAACTTCTACGACCTTTACCTCAGGTGCTGGAAGCAAAGTCGTTAGCGTATACCGTGATAGTCGCACGGCAGGAACCTGGCAGATACTTGTTAATATCATTAGCATTTCCCGGATCCGGACCGCAGAGCCAACTATTGACCGGATCGCCGACCACAGGCGCCACAGCAGAAGTGGCAGCGCTGGAGGGCTGCAGCACGAGCGCCATACCATCGATGGTCGTCGCGTTAATGCCGGTAACTTGCACTCTGATTTCACCCGCGGAACTGCTCTGGATCGACGTGACGTACTTGGAGACCTGTGCTGTTGCGGAGGAAGACTCGCAACCCCATAGTCCGGCGCCGGGAAGTGAGTCGGCGGACTGGACCGTCTCAGTGATGCTGGTACGGCAGGCCGAAGCGGCCAGAATTGCCTCGGACATCTTGGCGCGAGCGGTGTAGTCCTGGTAAGCCGGCAACGCAACCGCCGCCAGAATACCGATGATCGCGACCACGATCATTAGTTCGATTAGCGTAAAACCCCTTTGAACGCGACTCATGAATAACTCCTTAATGGTTGGTAAACAAACACTGTGAAATACCGGTGTTCGATGGACATAGTGCAAACCTTGTGCCAGCGTCCTAGAGGACGGTCGCAGATTTGGGTTGTTTTTGGCGGTTGCAACAGAATATGGTTAAAAATCTGCCTGTTACGATTGGCCTCAAATCATAACCAACCGACTAGTCGCGTTTTCGGTACTGATGATCACCGCTCCGGCAAACTCTTGCCACGGAGAGGCCGCCCCCAGAAAGAAAGCGCCCGGCAGTATCTGACGCAGATTGTCACCGGACCTGATAGCCGGGAATCGTCGCTTCGTTGACCGCATCAATCTGATCCGGGTCGAGGAATTGCTCGGCGTAGCGCAGGTACACTTGTTTGCGCACGAATATGTCGAACAGATCCGGGTCGATGTGTCCGTTGAGCTTGAACTTGCCGAGGATGTGCAGCGATTCGGTGAGAGTCTTGCCTTTCTTGTAAGGCCGGTCTTTCGCAGTCAGGGCTTCGAAAATATCGGCGATGCCCATGACCCGCGCCGGCACCGACATTTGCTCGCGCGAGAGCCCGCGCGGATAGCCTTTGCCATCCATGCGTTCATGATGGCCCCCGGCGTACTCGGCGACTTTCTTCAGATGACCGGGCCAGGGCAGCGACTCCAGCATCTTGATCGTGACTTCAATATGGTGATTGATAATGCGCCGCTCTTCGGCTGTGAGAGTTCCGGCGCGAATCGTCAGATTCTCCAACTCATCGGCAGTCAGGAAGTCCTCTTCCTTGCCATTCGCGTCAAGCCAGCGATAGGTTTTGGAGATATCGCGCACACGCTGCTGATCTTCCTCGCGCATGGTTTCCGAGCCGACGTTGCAATGGCGCAAGAACTGCCGGTCTTCCTCGATCTGGCGCAAGCGCGCCGTCAGGTCGTGATCAAATTTTTCCGATTCCCCGGTCTGGTTGCCATCCGCCGCAAGCCGGGTTTTCAAGCTTGCGATTTCGCCGTCGCGCTTGAGTACTTCGAAGCGGGTATCCACCAGCGCGATACGATCGAAAATCGTCTGCAGTTTAGTCGCTTTGTCCACGACATGAACCGGCGTGGTGATTTTTCCGCAATCATGCAACAGGCAGGCAATCTTCAGTTCGTAGCGATCCTTGTCCGTCATTTTGAAACCACTCAGCGGGCCTTCGTCGATGTCGCTGGCCGCTTCGGCCAGCATCATGGTCAACATCGGAACGCGCTGGCAGTGTCCGCCGGTGTAGGGAGACTTGTCGTCAATGGCCGCGTTGATCAATCCAATGAAGGACTCGAACAATTCCTCGAGCTGATTGATCAAAAGGCGGTTCGTGAGCGCCACGGCCGCCTGGGATGCCAGGGATTCGGCAAGGCGCTGATCGGCTTCGGAGAACGCCACGGTTGCGCCGGACTGGCGGTCCCTGGCGTTGATCAACTGGAGCACGCCGATGATCTCGTCCTCGTGGTTTTTCATCGGCACGGTCAGAAACGACTCGGAGCGATACCCGGTCTTGCGGTCGAAACTCTTGGTGCCACTGAAATCGAAACCGTCCGCCGCATAGGCGTCAACAATGTTGACGGTCTCGGCATGCAGGACGCAATACGCGACGACCATCGAGTTGTTCGGGCGGCCCTCTTCGTCAAATAGCCGCACCGGATAGAACGGCACCTCCACCCCAGTGGTACCGCCCATGGCAATGTTCAGGGAGTCTGTGCGCAGGATTTCGAAATGGACGATTTTCTTGTCAGCATCGACGCGGTAGAGCGTTCCGCCGTCGGCATTGGTGATCTTTTTCGCCGCCACCAGAATGGCCTCAAGCAGGCGGGAGGTATCTTTCACCTTCGATAGCGAAATGCCGATCGCATTGAGCTCGTCCAGCCGGCGGAACAGTTCCGTGGAGTTCGGTTCGCTCATCGCGTATTGCTACGGCCCGGAGTGCAGCGGTCAGCCATGCATTACTTGATGCAAACAGCCCTGACCTGGTGCATATCCGTCACGCCCATCAGAACTTTCTCGATGCCATCCTGCTTGAGCGTGCGCATGCCCTCCGCCAGTGCGGTCGCCACGATTTCGGCTACGCGCGCATGCTCCTGAATATGCTTCTTGACCGGATCGGAACCAACCAGCAATTCGTGCAAGCCGACCCGTCCCTTGTAACCCGTGCCGCCGCAGGTATCGCAGCCAACCGGTGTGTAGAGCGTGAACTGGCCCTTGTCATTGGCAAATGACTTGACCCACTCGCGATATACGGCCTCATAGGCCGCCTTGGGATCGCGCTTCCAGTTTTCGGTGTTGCGCAATTCGATGCTGAACTCCTCGAGTATGGCCTTAAGTTCTTCCTGGGTCGCGATATGCGGCGCCTTGCACTTGCTGCACAGACGCTTTGCCAGCCGCTGCGCAAGAATTCCCAGCAGCGCGTCAGCAAAGTTAAACGGATCCATGCCCATGTCGAGCAGGCGGATGATGGATTCCGGTGCGCTGTTGGTATGCAAAGTCGCAAATACCAAGTGGCCGGTCAGGGATGCCTCGATACCCGTCGAGGTGGTTTCCTTGTCGCGCATTTCGCCGACCATGATGATGTCCGGATCGGCACGCAGAAAAGCCCTCATCGCAACGGCGAACGTCAGTCCGGCCTTGGGATTCATCTGCACTTGACGCAGACCTTTTTGCGTGATTTCCACCGGGTCCTCTGCCGTCCAGATTTTGGTTTCTGGAGTATTTAGATGACCAAGTACGGAGTGCAGTGTCGTGGTCTTTCCTGAACCAGTCGGGCCGCAGACGAAAAACAATCCGTAAGGCTTGCTGACGGTTTCCTTCAGGGTTTCGAGATTGCGCTGGGACAGACCGAGTTTCTCGAGCGGAATGGGCTCGCCTGCCGCGAGAATACGCATTACGATGTCCTCGACCGATCCGGCCGAAGGTATTGTTGCCACCCGCAATTCGATATCGAGCGGACCGAACTTCCTGAACTTGATCTTGCCGTCCTGCGGTTTTCTTTTTTCCGATATGTCCAGGTCGCACATGACCTTGATGCGCGCTGCAATCGCATTACGGTAACTGGCGGGCACCGAAATGTAATTGTGCAAGGTGCCATCTTTGCGGAAACGCACCTCGGTCTTGCCCTTGCCCGGATAGGGCTCTATATGAATGTCGGAGGCGCCCTGATGGTAGGCATCAACGATAATCTTGTTGACCAGTTTGACCAGTTCATTATCCTGGGCGAGCGACGCGTCATCGGTTCCGGTCGCACCTTCCTCTCCTTCTTCGTCCATGCCGGACAGCAAGTCGCCAATCGAGGAGGAATCGACCGATGATTCCGCTCCAAACATCTGATCAATGGTTGCAATAAATTCCTTGCGAGTGGTGACCTTGTAGACCACCTTGTGCTTCGGGAAAATATTGCTGACCACCTTGGACGCGCGCACTTTCTCGGGATCGGTTGTAACCACGATCAACCCTTCTTTCACATCCTCAACGGGCACCCAGTGACTGCTTTCCGCGTAGTCGCGCTTCAGATTGCGCAACAGATCAGGCGGCTTGATACGGTCCTGCTTAAAAGGTTCGTAAGTAACCTTGAAAAACTGCGCAAGGGCTTCGCCGATGGCCGATGGCTTGACCTGGAACTCGTCGATCAGGATGTCTTCGATGTCCAGGTTTTTGCGCCGCGCGGAGCGGGTCGCCAAGTCCATTTCTTCCGCGGAAAGTACCGCGTTTACAACCAGATGATCGTACTTTCCGTGCAGCGCCGCGGCCGGGCGGGTACGCTGGCGCAATGCAATTTCCAGCGTTTCGCCCAGGTGCGCTGCCGCTTCCTCAGTGACGGTTGAAAACGGTTGCCCGTTCTTCGAGTTGATAATCTGAACTACGCCGATAAGTTCGTTGTTTGCTTTGTCCACCACCGGTACGCCGAGCATATGCCTGGTGCGAAATCCAGTGCGTTTATCGACCTCTTTCAGGAAATTCAGATTCGGGTTGTAGGTGCGCAACTCTTTTTCGTCGTACACGTCCTTGATGTTGATCAGCGTCTTCGAAAGCGCGACGAACCCGGCGATGCTCTGTTCGTTGATCGGCAACTTGAGGTCTTTAAAAGAGGTTAGCCCGGTCTTGACCTTGGAAATAATCGATGTCTTGTCGTCGGAAATGACATAGATGGTTAGCCGCTCCGCATCGAACAACGAGCAAATCTCCTGGGACAGCTCCAGCATGATCTCGTCGATATTGCTGGTTGCGTGAATCTTGTTGGTTACCGCCTGGAGTCTTTTCTGAAACTCCAGCCTGCTGGTAACTTCGGCCAGGTTCTGGCCGGTCTGCGGTTTAGACTCAAAGACTGTGCTCATGGCATGCATCCTTCCTTCGTTGTTTCATATTCCGATTTGCCTGAACTACGCATGAATTCGTAACCGGAGATATTCGTGGGCAGCGGACCATCAAATCCTGAAAATTTGCCCGTTGGACAGCATATGCGGGTTGTAGCGCCCTGCACACTGCTCGATTTCCCGCATCGTGACCGCATCCACCCCGGGTTTTAGGTGGGTGATGTACACCTCAGCGGAGCGGCGCAGCTTGGCCAGTTCCTCCGCCAACATATTCGGGCAAAGATGCTTGGAAGCGATCGCAAGTTCTTTCTCTGCGTTGGGGAACGCGGTTTCGATGATCAGATAGCGCAAATTTTCGATCGTGTTGACGACCTCCCACAGGGAATCGTTCACCGTGGTATCGCCGGTAAACACGAGGCTCGCTTCTCCGCTGTCGAAGTGAAAACCGACCGCCGGTACGACGTGGTTTGCAGGCAATACCGTGATTTTTCGCCCTTTGAGTGCAATGCATTCACCGACCGAAAACGTCGAATAGCGCAGGTAGGGCGATTTCTTGTTCGGTATTTCTGTGAAATCAGGCCACACTTTCCAGTTAAAGATGTGTTCCTGCAGGACTTTGTGGGTGGCCTCAGAGCAATGAACCGTCAGGTGCTTGTCACGCATCGGGCCCACCGTATCCACCAGAAACGGCAGCGAGGTAATGTGATCAAGATGAGAATGTGTCAGAAACACATGATCTATCTTGAGCAGTTCGTCAATGCCAAGATCGCCGACGCCCGTGCCGGCATCCACCAGCACATCGCTGTCAAGCAGCATGGAGGTCGTGCGCAAATTTCCACCAATGCCCCCGCTGCAACCGAGAATCCTGATTTGCATTGCTATTTGGTTTCGAATTTCCAGGAACCATCCCAGCCCTGTTCGGGCGGGTTCTTGCGCAAATGCGCCAAGCGCTCAAGAAACAGCTTGTATAACCCGCTATCCGGGGTCAGCTTTGTCAGATTAATCAATTGCAATTCTGCCATATCCCAGTCACTGGCCCGGTACAGCCTGAGCGCCTGAGCCCAGATTTTCAATTCATTCAAAAGGTTCTGGGACACTGCATCAACCAATCCGAGCGGCTCGTAGATGGCGACCGGAGCGTCCTTGCCTTTGACTTTGACCCGGTCGAGCTCGCGAAACAGGACTTCGGGCACCTGGGCACGGGTGGTTTCGCCCACGATCATGCCCACTCCGTATTGCTTGGTAATGCCTTCAAGGCGCGAAGCCAGATTTACGGCGTCGCCCATTACCGTATATGCCAGCCGGATTTCCGAGCCCATGTTGCCCACACTCATGCGGCCGCTGTTCACCCCGACTCCGATCAATATCGGTGGCCAGCCTTTGTCCTTGAATTTTGGCTGCAACTCGTCAAGGGCACGTTGCATTTCCATGCCCGCGATGACCGCGCTGCGGGCATGATGGGGGTCGGCGAGCGGTGCGCCCCAGAAGGCCATGATGCAGTCGCCCATGTACTTGTCGATGGTGCCGCGATTCTTGTGAATAATTCGCGTCAGTGGCGTGAGGAATTCGTTCATCAGACTGGACAACTCTTTCGGGTCCATGCCCTCGGAAATCGTGGTGAATCCGCGCACGTCGGTAAACAGGACGGACAGGTCCCGGCTTTCTCCTTCCATGGAGAAAGATTCCGGATTCTTGCTCATTTCATCGACCAGTTCGAGCGGGACGTACTGTCCGAACAGCCCCGTAATCTGGCGTTTTGCGCGCGACTCGACAAAGAAACCATAGGACATGTTCAGAGCGAAGATCATCGCAACCATCAACAACCCGGAAGCCAAGGGAAGCACCAGATCGCCCTTCGTCCACACCAGGAAATTGGTCGCGAACACCGCCACGAATACCACAATCGTCAGGATCGTGGCGCGCAGAGGATTGATCAGGGGCAACAGCATCGCCATGGCGATGCCGGCAAACAACAGCAGCAGAATTTCCGCGGCCAGTACGTAAGCCGGTCGTTTTTTGATGTTGCCATCGAGCATGCCGGCGATCATGTTGGCATGGATTTCAACCCCGGGATAAACCTTGGCAACCGGCGTCGCGCGCAGGTCAAACAAGCCCGGCGCCGTGGTGCCAACCAGCACGATCTTGTTTTCCAGTGCATCACGCGGCACGGCTCCTTTCAGCACATCGGTCGCTGACACGTATCGAAAGCTGCCTTGCTTGCCTCGATAGGGAACAAGCGCGGTTACGATATCGTCCACCGGTATGCTCACATCTCCCATTTCCACCCACTCGAGCCCGGGGTAGTCCTTCGACTTTTTCCCCGAGAACCCCGGCACGACTGACGGCAGACCCAGGCCCAACCTGACCATTGCCATCGACAAGGACTCGTAGTAGCCGCCGTTGTGCTCGGCGAGGACCGGTACGCGACGGGTCACTCCGTCGTCGTCCGGCCAGGCATTGACGTGGCCTGCACCCGCGGCAGCTTGCTGAAATTCCGCCAAATTGGCGCCATAGCCGGCCCAACTTGTGAATGAGACATTCTTGCCCTTGAATGTACCGGCTTGAAGCACGGGCCTGGGAAGAGCACCGGACGCCAGCCCTTTTCCACCTTCCGAGCGAACATCGGAGAAGTAGTATCCGAGCACGATCGCGCGGTTCTTCAATTTTTCAGCGAATACACGATCGTACTCGAGGCGCGGCGCAACCTCTTTCAAGACCGCCTGAAACAGGGCGTCGCCTTTCAACTCCTTCTGGCTCAATTGCTGCAGAACCTCCAGTCCGGAGCTCTCGTCAGGTTCGGTAAAAAAGACGTCGAAACCGACAATCCCAACTTTGTAATGGTCGAATAACTGGTCAAGCAGGATGCCAAGCTTATCCCGCCGCCACGGCCAGCGGCCTTCGGCGGCGAGGCTCTTTTCGTCAATGTCGACGATTACAATGCGTGGATCCAGGTTCTCTCGCAGCGTCAGGCGCAGACGTGCGTCGTAAACAATATTTTCGAGCTGGTCAATGAATGGGATTTTGTAGTACTTGGCGGCATGCCCCGCAAACGCCAAGGCCACCACAAGGCCCAGAACGATGCGCATCAGGTGCTTCTTCAATGGGCCTCCATCAGAGTGGAGCACGCCGAAAGCCAACTGCGGGCGTACGTTCTCACTGTTTTCCTGAAGTCGATCCGCGCGAGATTAGACGCGTTGGAGTTCTCAGGGCTTGAGAAAGAACTCCATTTTGACTCCGGCCAGCTCGATGATGTCGTGATCGCCCAACTGATACGCTTGGGAATCGAGCGTCTTGCCATTGACCACCGGGAAGATGACGCCTTCGACGTGGGTCAGGAAATAGCCCTGCGGTCGCTTGGCAATTACCGCCACTTGAACGCCTGGTTTGCCCAGCGTCGTCAAGGGCTTCGCAAGCAGCATTTCCTTGCCTGCATTCGGCCCGGAAAGTATCTGGAGAGTACCCCCCCCGCCCGGACTCGCCGTGGTTGCGGCAGTGGGCGGCGTCACGGGTTTCACAGGTGCCGGGCCTGTCGATGCGCCTGCACTCATCCCAGGCTGAGTCGTTGCCGCCACCTTGCTGATTCCAGGCATCGCCTGAATATTTGTCTGGGTGTCGCCGAGATTCTTAACCTCCGGCTTTCGGACAGCCGCAGCCGGAGGCGCTCTCAGAACCATGGTTTTCTCGAATTCATCCTGATTCATGGTGGCTGGCGCTTCGTTCACATACTTGAGCTTGTATTTTCCAATCTCAACCGTGTCGCCGTTCTGCAGGAAATGTTTCTTGACCGCCTGTCCGTTGATCAGAGTGCCGTTGGTGCTGCCCAGATCTTCCAGAAAAGAATCATTCAGAATCGTCATGATGATGGCGTGCTCGCCGCTCACAGCCAAATTGTCGATCTGAATGTCGTTGTGCGGTTTACGCCCGATGGACGTTCGCTCCTTGCTAAGAGTGAACTCCTTGATCAACTGACCTTCGAGACTCAATATCAACTTCGCCATAGCTGCTTTCCTCTATTTGAACCAGGAAAAGAACTTCGCAAACAAGCTTTCGTCCGCGGGAAAGTCCTTTTTCACTTTGATCAGCACAACCGATACGTTATCCCGGCCGCCGTTGTCATTCGCCATCTGCACCAGTTGCTCGGCGGCGAGTTGAAGATTCGCTCCGAGCGCGCCGAGCGTCATTTGGATGTCTTCGTCCTCAACCATGTCGTTTAGACCGTCCGAACATATCAAGTATATGTCGCCTTCCTGCACAGGATAGGTATGGACTTCGGTATCGACAGTCGGCTCAATGCCCAGTGCACGCGTTACCAGATTTTTGTTCTGGGAACGTCTGGCTGCTTCTTTTGTAATCAGACCGCTATCGATCTGCTCCTGAAGCAGGGAGTGGTCTCGGGTTACTGGCTCCAACTTGCCACCGCGATGCCGATAGCAGCGCGAATCGCCGATGTGTGCAACCGTGAGTTGATTGTTGCAGAACAATGCAACCACCAGCGTGGTGCCCATGCCGGAGTATTGCGGCTGGCTGCTGGCCGCGTGAAAAATAGAGGTGTTGGCCTTTGCGACGATGTCCCCGAGCAGCTTGTTGGCAACAAGCGTGCCTGTCGCCGCGTCCATTTCGTGTGGCGCGACGCGCACAAGCGCCTCTCGGGTTTCGCTCGATATCAGTGCGGTCGCGATGCCGCTGGCGACCTCACCCGCGTTATAGCCCCCCATGCCGTCGGCCAGAATCGCGAGGCCGATTTCGGCGTCAGTGGCGATGCTGTCTTCATTGTGCGAACGCACCATCCCAGTGTGAGTCGCCTTGACTATCTCGAGTGCGGTACTAAGGCTCATGTTGGCCGCCAAACTAGAGAGGAACGTCCACGGTATCAAACTGGGCCGCACAGTCGCGAATGACCTGCGCGAATTCGGCACCGCTTTGATATCGCTCCGCCACATTCTTGGCGAGCGCCTTGTTGATAGCGGTCACCACGCACGGCGGCAAGTCGGGATTGATGCCAAGAATGTCGATCGGTGGTTCGTTGGCGATCTTGAACATCAACTGCGTCATCGATTCCCCCTGAAACGGCAAGCTGCCGCAACATAGCTGATACAGCGTAACACCCAGCGAAAACAAGTCGGACTGACCCTCTATTTTTTTTCCTGCCAGTTGCTCCGGAGACATGTAGGAAGGCGTGCCGAGAACCATCCCGGTCTTGGTCTTCGACGAATCCGTTATCCGGGCTATACCGAAATCGGTCACTTTTACGGAATCGGACTGCGGGTCATACATGATGTTGGCCGGCTTGATGTCGCGATGAACCACGCTTTGCAAGTGCGCATAGGACAGCGCGTCCGCGACTCGCGCCACGATAGAAAGGACACTGGGCAGCGGCAGCAGTCCCGCCTGCTTGGTCTGCGGGACCAGGTCTTTTCCTTTCAGGAACTCCATGGCGATGTAGGCAAGATCATGCTCTTCGCCGGCGTCATAAATCGTCACGATGTTCGGATGGTTCAGCCTGCCCGCAGTTTCCGCTTCACGGAAAAACCGCTGCTTCACCTCTTCCAATTCGTCGGCCTCGAATTCCTGCGACAGCGCCATGGTTTTGATCGCGACTACGCGACCGATCTTGGGATCCTTGCCCAAGTACACCACGCCCATCGCACCCTTGCCAAGTTCTTTCTCGACTCGATAGCGGCCGAGCATCGGTTTCTCCACCGACCCGCCTTCCGTAATCAGAGTGCTGGCATTGGTTCGTCCACCGCCCGTGCCGAGGATGACGGTCTCCGACATTTGTTTTGCGCGATTGAGCTTCTGATCGAGATCGCGGAATTTGGGATTGTAGGTTGCCATGTACTCGTAGACCGCGTGCGCCTTGTTGAACTGGCGCTTGCGCTCGAAATCAAGAGCAAGGTTGTACATGTTGTCCATGACCGCGTCGTCAAGCGGCACCTTCTTGAACTTGTCGAAGGCCATGTCGAGCTGGCCTTGGCCCTGGAATGCCAGTCCCAGCATGCGATTGGACTCGGCTGAATCCAGATCCGACTTGACCTTGCCGCGCTCAGTCACGAGGAAGCGCTTGGTCGTCAACAGAATGTGGCCGATGACCAGCAGCACCGCCGATGCCATGAGTTGAATCCACATCAATTTTCCCGCCATTAACGCGAAGTGTGTCGTAAAAAGCGCCACCAGCAACGCGACGCTTACGGCAAACCCCATTCCCGCATTCAGTCGCGGCAACAACAAGATGATATAGAGGGCGATCAACAGAAAAGTCAGCTTCTCCGCCCAGAATCCCCATACCGGAGCGACGAAGAAATCTTCCTGGAGAATGCTGGACACCGAGTGCGCGAGAATGATGACCGGGGGCATCGCGGCTGATATGGGCGTCACCTGATAAGTACCCACGCCGGCTGCGGTTGCGCCGATCAGAACAACCTTGTCGCGGTACTTGTCGGCCGAAATCTTCCCGGAGATCACGTCGTAGAAAGAGTCCAGCGCAAACGCGGGTACACCTTCGTTGTCCTTGTAGAAGTAGCTATGCATCTGCAGGTCGGGATCAGTCGCGATGGACAGATTTCCAACCTTGATGCCCTCTCCTAGCCGCAGCTCGATATCGCCGGGACCGAGGTTGAGGCTCCTGGCCGCGAGCATCAATGAGAACGAGGGGAAATACTGATCGTAGTAGCGCAGCACCAGCGGCTCGGTGCGGGTACTGCCGTCAATGTCGGGCAGCGCATTCAGGTGGCCGATGGCGCCCGCCCCGTTGGCAATTTCGGTCAGAGGCGCGTCGGCTTGCCGCGTGGCCAGCGGAAATAAATTGTTGTCCCCGGCCCCGATGCGGTCCACCACTTTTATGATCTGGTTCTTCAGAACATTGTCTGAAAGCGCACGGTCCGGGTTTCCCTGCGGTTCACCAAGGGCAAACAGCATCGGCAGAGCGACATTCCCCGCTTCGGAAATGGCCGCGGCCAGTTTGTGATCGCTGTTCATGGCTTCTTCAGCCTCTGCAAGCACAGTCGCAAATTCAGCCAGATTCGCCCGCTCGGTCTGGGGTATCGCGGAATAGAGCGCGCTCAGCTTCTGGACATAGGCCAGGCCGGGATCAATTTGCGGCTCGAAAAAGAAGGAAGCGTATCCGACAACCTTGGCGCCAGCCTGCTTCAGATTTGCAATCATCTGTGCGTGGACTTCACGCGACCACGGCCAACGTCCAATGTTGGCGATGCTCTGGTCGTCAATGGCGATCACAGCGACGCGCGGCGAAGGGGCATGGCTGGATGCGCGAACGCCCCAGTCGTAGGCCAAGCGCTCCAGACTTTGGACCAGATCACTGCCGGAAGCAAAAAAAAACACCACCGCCACGATAAGTCCGAGGAACCAGTCGGCTTTCCAGACCGCCGCTTTCTTCATCTTATCCGCCCTTGATTGGATGCACGAAGCCCTTGATTTGTAGCTATTTAAGGCAATCGGCCTCGAGATTCTACGATATTTCGCCCAAAAGTATATGATTATTTGTAAAACTACCCGATTGACGCGACGCTTCAAAGGATCGGGTCTGCGGACTTGAAAACCGGATTTGAACGCGATTCAGCGCGTTTTCATGTCAATCGGCTCGGGTTCGAAACTGCGGATCGAAACCAGGTTTTAACGTGCCTGACGGATGGAAGGTACGAGGGACCGAAACCGAAACACGTTCAACCGAGCGCAGGCGCCCGTCGGCGGAAATTGCTAACCGCTGTTGCGTAAACCCGCCGCAATACCGTTGATGGTCATCAAAATGGCGCGCCGGGTGCGCTCATCATTTTCTCCGGCGCGATAGCGCCTGAGCAGTTCCACCTGCAAATGATTTAGCGGATCGATATAAGGCGAGCGATTGCGCAAGCTGCGCGACAACGCCGGGTTGGCTTCCAGTAACTCGCTTTGGTCCGTAATCGCCAGCAGGTGCCCAACCGTACGATGCCATTCGGCCTGAATCTGCCCGAATACGCTTTCTCGCAGTGACGCATCGACGACCAGTTCCGCATAGCGTGAAGCGATTCCGATGTCGCTTTTTGCCAGCAGCATGTCCATGTTTGAAAGCATGGTGCGAAAAAAGGGCCAGTCCCGATACATCTGCCTGACCATGTCCATCCCGCCTTTGCCGCGACGTGCGATCAATGCCTCGACCGCAGCGCCAAACCCATACCAGCCGGGCAACATGATGCGCGACAGTGACCAGGAAAACACCCACGGTATCGCCCGTAAATCCTCGATACGGGTGGACTTCTTGCGCGAAGCCGGGCGGCTGCCGACGTTGAGATCAGCGATCTCTGCAATCGGCGTGGCGCTGCGGAAGAACTGCTCGAAACCCGGGGTTTCATAGACCAGTTTTCTGTAGGCCGCGAAAGCGGTCGCACTCATTTCTTCCATGACTTCGCGGAATGCGTTCTGATCGAAGCCGCTTTGGTCGAAGCCAGACGGCGTGAGCAGGGTCGCCTCGAAAGTCGCGGCCAGCAAAGTCTCCAGATTGCGCCGGCCAATATCCGGATCGGAATACTTGCTGGCGATAACCTCGCCTTGCTCGGTGATGCGGATTTGGCCCGCCACGCTGCCGGGCGGCTGTGCCAGCACGGCCTGGTAACTCGGGCCGCCGCCGCGCCCAACCGACCCGCCGCGACCGTGAAACAGCCGCAGCTTTACGCCATGACGGGCGAACACTTTGACGAGTTCGACTTCCGCCTTGTACAGCTCCCAGTTGGCGGTCAGAAATCCGCCATCTTTGTTGCTGTCCGAATAACCCAACATGACCTCCTGCGCCCCGTCTCGGCTGGCGAGCAATTGCCGATAGAAAGGAACCGTAAATAAGTGATCCATGATCGGGCCGCAGCCGCGCAAGTCCGCGATCGTCTCGAACAACGGAATAATGTTGACTTGGCAATGCGCTTGCTCTCCTGCGCGCAGCAATCCCACCTCCTTGAGCAGGAGCGCGACTTCGAGCAGGTCGCTGACCCCGTCGGCCTTGGAGATGATGTAATTGGGCAGCGCCTTTGCGCCGAATCGGCTGTGCAACTGGGCGGCGGTGTCGAGGATCGCCAACTCTTTGGCAGTTTCCTCGCTGTACTTCAGGTAAGGAGATCGCAGCAGTCTGGGCAACCTGAGCTCCCGCAGCAGCCAGTCGCGGCGCCCATTTTCATCGAGTTGCGCATAGCCTTCCTGACACGCACCGAGCGCAAACAACTCGGCGACAACCTGTTCATGCACACCGCTGTGCTGGCGCATGTCCAGGGGCGCCAGATGGAACCCGAAAATTCGCGCCGCCCTCAGCAAATTGCGCAATCTGCCCCGGGCGACACGCCTGGAACCGTTGGCGGTCAGCGAGTCCGCCAGGATGGCAAGGTCCGCAGCAAACTCGGTGTCGTCCCGATAAGGCTGCGCATGCGCAATTGCCGGCCGTTCGTGACGATGGCCCAGTGCATGCGAAGTGGCGGAAAGCCGGGAATAGATTCCCGTCAGCGCGCGCCGGTAGGGTTCATCGCGACGATGCTCGGAAATGTCCGGCGAGCGCGCTGCCAGATCCTCAAGGGCTGGCGTGGTTACCACGATTCGCAGGGACTGCGACAGCTCACCTCCCAGCTGGTGCAGTTCCTCAAGATAAAAATCCATCGCGGTGGCGCACTGGCGTCCCAGAGCATGGCGCATGACCTGATCGGTCACATAAGGATTGCCATCGCGATCACCGCCAATCCAGCTACCCAGTTTGAAAAAGTTAGCAGATCGAATTTCACCCAGCTTGCGCGCCTCCAGGAGATCTTCCACTTCCGCGTAGAGCCTGGGCAATTGGCGCAGAAAAGTGTAACGGTAGTACGACAAGCCGTTCTCAATTTCGTCGTTCACCGTCAGGCGCAGCTCACGCAGGATACGCGTCTGCCACAAAGTCAATACGACACGTCGCAAGGATTCTTCGTTGGCCAGACGTTCGTCCGGTGTGAACACAATGCGATCACGTTCGGTCAGAAGGCGCGCGATCTCGAGTTGGCAATCGAGAATGCTCTTGCGCTGGACCTCGGTCGGGTGCGCGGTGAGCACCGGTGAGATCAAGGCGCCGGAAAAAAAATCCGAAACCCGGTTCGGGCTGACCCCGTTCTCGCGCGCTCGATCCAGCGCCAGCACCATGCTGCCTTCTTGCGCAACCGATCCGGCGATCAGATGGGCGCGGCGGCGGCGATTATGGTGTTGGTCTTCGGCGATATTGGCCAGTTGCGAGAAGAAGCTGAATGCCCTTACCACCGCGACAGTACGCGCCGGGTCGAGCTTGTTGAGCGTGGCCTCGAGTTCCTGCCGTGCCCGCGGATCGCGATCGCGGCGAAAGCGGATGGCATTCTGTCGCGTGCGCTCAATCAGATCGTATATTCCCTCACCTTCCTGCTCGCGCAGGGTATCGCCAAGGATGCGGCCCAGCAGACGAATATCTTCCCGCAGTGGCGATTCCTTGTCGGCCGCGGGCACGCTCTGATCCGGGGTCGTCATTTTCGGGATGCCATAAGCTAAACCACCGGCCTTCTGCGTCCGCCGGCGTGCTGTTTCAACTGCGCAAGAGTCACTGCAAGCGCCTTTTTGTATTCCGCTGCACCTTCCGCCGGCTTACCCTCGCGTTCAAGCATGCGCCCGAGTTCGAGATGCGCCGTATGCGTCGGCTCGATAGAGAGGCTCGCCTCGAAATAACTGCGCGCCTTTCCCCATAGTCCCTGATGGGCGCAAAGCCGCCCCAGGGTCAGCAGCAACACGGCATCGCGAGGGTGTTGCTGAAGCCACGATTCGGCCCGCTCCAGCTGCTGCCTTACATCGGCATCCAGACCTTCAGCGTAGAGCGCCAGCAGCGTCGGATCCCACTGACGCTCGACGCCATCCTCCACGATTTTGTGCGCTTCCCGGCCGCCGCCCAGAGTGATGAATGCCTGCGCTACTGCGGTGGCAATGTGCGGTTCATTTCGATCTTCCGCGGCAAGCCGGTCCCAGTACTCCCGTAACGACTTTCCGTCCACCGCCTTTCGCGTCAAAGTTCCAATGAGCGCTTGCCGGCGCAACTGCGCCACGACCGGTCGCTCGAACACCTTGCGCCTCTCAAGCTGTGGAACAAGCGCAAGCACGCGTTCCCAGTTCATGGCCATCTGCTGTGCTCGCAATTCCAGGCGCAGCGCCGCGGTATGTTTTTCCGGAAGTCTTTTTAGAATATCCAGGGCGTCAAAGTATCGACGCTCATCGAGCAACATCTCAGCCTGCGCCATGAGCCGCATTGCCTCATCTTCCGAGTCGGTGCCCACGGGCAGGGCGAGATACCGGTCCCGCGCGTCGTAGTCGCGCATGCCGTTGGCGGCGCGTGCCGCCAGTATCGCGGAAAGAGCCGGCGATTCCCCGGCCTTGAGCGCAGCGGATGCCGCTTTTTCTGCGCGCCGGAAACGGCCTTCGAAGAAATTGACCAATGCATCCTTGAACACGGCCCGCGCCCGCTCTTCCGCGCGCCGCTTCTGGAACGCGCGTACGCGCGCCGGCGTGCTTACAGTCGCGCTGGCGATCCGCAACAGGACATGGACAATGATAAATAGCGTCAGCGCCAGCAGGATCGCGAGATTGAGAGAGATTTCCACCCGCCAGGGGGGCAGTACCAGCAACACATAGCCGTTGTTGTATCGCGCAGCCATCACCAAACCAATTGCGACGGCAAACAGTCCCAGAATCCACAACAATGCCCGCATCAAGTCACCCTGCCAGCTCGTGAACGCATGGAATCAGCGCAGCACGCGTTCGCGCACGAGTTTGAGACGGCGTACCGCCTCCAGGCTCGCCGATAGGTCTGGCACCTGGATGCTCATGTCCGTCTGGACAAGCTGTTTCAAGGTGGCCTGTGCCGCCGCGACCATTTTGTCGGAACCATGGTAGTAACGGGCAAGCCACCCGGAGGCGGCATTGATGTCGGCGCGAAAACTCGCCTCATCGTGCGCGAGCAGGGCCAGACGTGCGCCCAGCAGTCGTAACTTCAGATGCTCGCGCAGAAAGAAGGCCTGATCTGGTGACAGCAACGGAACTTCGGGCGTATCGATGTTTTCGACACGGATCAAATCGCGCAGATCCTGCACCGCTTCCCTCCATATCCGTTGCCAGAACCCGGTTGCGGAAGACTGTGGTTCGGGGTCCAGTCGTTGCGGACGCTGATTCATGGCCAGAGTCAAGGCATCGATCTGATTCATGACCTGATCCAGCAGCAAAGTCATGCCGACGATGTCGAGATACGGCGCGGCTTTCAGGCGTTCCATGTCTGCGTTGATCGCGCGGCGCAACGCGGTTAGTTGCGCTCGCTCCATGCGCGCGAGCCGCGCATCGGCAGTTTCCATTGCGATCAGTGCCGCCTTGACATTGCCGCCCAGCAACAAATGCTGATTGGCAATCAGGAGTACCTGCTCCACCTCGGCCAGCGTCCATTCGTCCCGGCTGCCGGCGAGATCGCGATAGAGCGATTCGATGGCGAAGCGCTGATTTTGCAGTTCAATCGTGCGCGCCTCCAACTGACCGAGTCTCGCACTGGCCTCGCCCATCGCGTCACGCGATTGCATTGCGAGAGAACGGGCGTCGCGGCTCAGGTTATCGATATCGCCGAGGCGTTTCGCCAGCTCGAACTCGAATTGGTCAAATCTGCGAGTCGAATCGAACCACTGCCATCCCGATCCGATGACCGCGAGTAACGACAGCAATATCGCCGCTGCGGCGACATACGACCGGCGCTGTGCCGGTGCGGCGGTCGACACACCGGCAGGTTTTGAATCGCTTTGCTGTTCAGACATCGTTAAGTCCCGACGCGTCATTGTTTGGCATAAGGGGGATTTGCGGTCGCGGGGTGTTGCGCTGGAACCACGTCTTCATTCCCGTCACCAAAGCCTCGTCGCCGACTCCAGCGACAAACACTTGCCGCACTCCGCAGGAGATCGCCGTCGCGGCCCCGCGCGGATGGGACACAAAAAACGTCGTACCCGACAACCAGGGACGCCCGGCATCGTCGGCCATGCTGAAAAGGTTTTCCACGATGGCCGAACTGGTGGCAACACAGGCCTTCAAATCACCGTTGATCCACAAAGGCAGCAGTTCATTGAGATTGCCACCCGGCTTCACCCGCCGATAGCATTCCAGAAAAGTGACGTCAATCCCGCGCAAACGCAGCGTTTCTCCCAGAAGTTCGCGCCCGCCTTGTCCGCGGATGACCAGGGCGCGACTGCCTTCTAGCGGCAGCGACGATAACTCATGAATCAACGCTTCGCTGTCGAATCCAATTTTAGGCGAAATGATGTTCCGGACTCCGGACTTCTTTAATTCTGCCACGGTCCCGGGTCCGACCGCCGCCACCTTGGCGCCGGTCGGAATGCCGCCCTGCCTGCAAATGTGCGGCATGGCCACACGAACCGCATTCGGACTGACGAATATCAGCAGGTCGAAATGTAGCGGCGCGTTCAGCGCCACGCTATTCTCGATATCTTCCAGTGGTTCAATTTCCATGGCCGGAAACAACCAGGGTTTGCCGCCGGCGGCCACGACTAGTTCCGCCAACTGCCGTGCCTGACCCGCGGGTCTGGTGATCAATACGCCAACCTCAGCCAAGGCGGGGTTCATCGGGATGAGTATCCAGTGCGGCCAGAATTTCGCGCGCACCCTTCTCGATCAGGCGTTGCGCGAGCGCATGGCCAAGTTCCCGAGGCTTGCCGGAGACGGGCGCGCCAAGTTCATCACTAACCATGCGACTGCCGTCGGGACTGGCAACGAAACCGCGCAAGCGCGCATGGCCCGCGCTGATTTCGGCAAATCCTCCCAGCGGCAACTGACAACTCCCAGCCAGCGCACGGCTCAGTGCGCGCTCGGCTTCCACGCACCAAAAAGTGTCTGGGTCATTCAAGGGTGCCAATGCCGCGATCAGGTCGCCGCGTTGCGAAAGGCATTCGATCCCCAGCGCTCCTTGTCCGACTGCCGGCAGACTGACCGTCGGCTCGATAATTCTGGTGATGCGCGCGGCAAGACCCAGTCGTTTGAGGCCGGCGGCGGCGAGAATGATGCCGGCGTACCGGCCTTCGTCCAGTTTGCGCAAGCGCGTCTGCACGTTGCCGCGCAGGGGTTCAACGCGCAACTGCGCGAACTTGGCCCTCAATTGACTCTCACGCCTCAGGCTGGAGGTGCCTATCACGGCGCCTTGCGGCAGACTTCCCAGGTCCGGATAGAGGTTCGACACGAAAGCATCGCGCGGATCTTCGCGCTCGGTGATGGCCGCAATGGTGAATCCGCCGGGCAGATTCATCGGAACGTCCTTCATCGAATGCACGGCTATGTCCGCCTGCCCCGTTTGCAGCGCCAGTTCCAGTTCCTTCACGAACAGCCCCTTGCCCCCTATCTTCGATAGCGACGTGCCAAGCAGGCGGTCGCCCTCCGTTGTCATGCCCAGCAATTGCGTGCGCATCGCCGGATACAGGGCTTGGAGCCTGGCTTCGATATGTTGCGCCTGCCACATGGCCAAAGCGCTTTCGCGGGTGGCAATGATAACTATGGATGGATGATTCACAACGAAAGGCAAACCTCGGCGTTTCAAAATCTCAATTCAGGATTCCCGGCCGCCGCGGGCACTTTTCCGCGCAGCAGGAACTACCGTTTGCCGCGATAGCAAGGCGATGCCCGGTTACAGCAAACTACGCCCGAGTTCCTTGACGATATGTTGCTGGCGGCGACTGACCGCCAGTTTTTCATCCAGACCGTTCAGCATGACGATCCAGTGCGACTCGCCCGACTCCCCGGATTGTCTCTCGAAACCGGTGATGTGCGCCACAGCCACGAGACAGCTACGATGAATGCGCACGAATTGACCGGCAAACTCGGTCTCAAGGCGGGAAAGTGATTCCTCCGCCAGATGCTCGCCCGCCGCCGTGCACACCGTGACGTACTTGAGCTCAGCGCGCAGGTAGCGGATTTCCGGCACCGGAATCAGCGTTACCTTGCCGCGCTCATGAACGGAAAGATACTTGCGGGCTTCGGGTGCGATTCTTTGCAGCACATCCAGCCGCAACGGGGTAATGGCGCGGGCCCGAGTCAAGGCGTCGTGCAAACGCCGCAACCGGATCGGTTTGACCAGATAGTCCACCGCATGCAGTTCGAATGCTTCCAGAGCATGATCGTTGTACGCCGTGGTGAAGATGACGGAAGGCGGATTCTGAAGTTTCAACAAATGCCGGGCCGCTTCCAGTCCGTCCATCTCCGGCATGCGAATATCGAGTAGCACCACTTCCGCCGGCGTCTTTTCCAGCAATGCCAGCAGCGCAATCCCGTTGGCCGCCTCTCCGACAAGCTCGATCGGAAAGCTGCTGGCGCAGTCTTCCAGAAGATCGCGCATCCGGCTGCGCGCCGGTGTTTCGTCATCGGCGATGACAACGGTCAATGCCTGTGGGTGTCTGCTCATTTGTCAGCTTTCACATACGGAATCGTGATGTGAACCTCGTAGTCACTTTCACCCACCCGGGTTTGCAGGCTGGCCTCCGCATCGAAGTGCAGGGATAAACGCTCCTGGATGTTGCCCAGCGCCATCTTGTTACCAGAGTGGTGATTGCCGTCCCTGCGATAGGGATTGTTCAGAACCATGTGAACCTGATCGCGAACAAGATAGATATTAATGCTGACCACACCGGGTTCGATGGACGGCTCGATGCCATGATAGACCGCGTTTTCGAGCAAGGGCTGCAACAGCAGCGGGGGAACCAGTGCGTTCCCGGGCATTTTATCCACATGCCACTCGACTTGAAGCCGGTCTCCCAGCCGTAATTGCTCGATGGCAAGGTACTGGCGGCACAATTCGACTTCGTTCTCCAGCGGCGCCAGATCGCGATTGTCGGCCATCAATACGCGAAACAGATCGGCCATATCCTCGAGCGCGGTCTCCGCGCGGCGAGGATCGGCCCGGATCAACGACAATACTGCGTTAATGCTGTTGAACAGAAAATGCGGCCGGATGCGCGCCTGAAGGGCTTGCAGCCTGGCTTCCGCCAATGCGGGTGAAAGCGCGCGGTTGCGCAAATTGAAATAGGCCAGAAGCAGCCCGCTCACAACCGCCGTGAACAGCAGCGCGCGTTCGGGGTTGCGCGCATCGGTGCCAAGCAGCATCGCGCCGAAGAGCAGCACGATCATCGTAATGCTCAGCTCCATGATCAGGATTGCGGCGACCGCCTTCGGATATTCGAGTTTGTGCAGCCAGGCATTGCTTACCCCGAGGGCGAGCAACGACACCAAGGTGACCGGCTGAGCCAATGCAGAAATCGCGAGCCACTGTCCGAGCGCTCCGGCCAGGGTAAACGACTTCACTGCCGCCGCACCAAACGTGATGGCCGTGACGATCAGCAGGATGCGAAATATCGCTCCCACGTTGCCGAAATTCGGCAGCAAAGTCGCGCGCAGGTTTTGATTTATACTTGCCATCGCCACAGACGCGCCGAAAGACGCAAGAAAACAGTTATTTAACGCATTCTATTGTGAACGGGGCCAGGCTTCAATGCAACAACAGGAACCGCCGGCAGGCAAGGATGGCAAGACCGAAAATGGCATAACCTGGTCGGGCAGATTTGACGAGCCGGTTGCGGAGCTGGTCAAGCGCTATACGGCGTCGGTCAGTTTCGACAAGAGGCTGGCTGAGTTCGACATTCGGGGCTCGCTCGCGCATGCCCGCATGCTGCACGCGGTTGGCGTATTGTCCAGCACCGACCTCGCCGACATCGAGCGTGGCATGGCCACCATTGTCGATGAAATCCGGAACGGAAATTTCATCTGGTCGATTGACCTCGAGGATGTTCACCTCAACATCGAGAAACGCCTGACCGATCTGGTCGGCGATGCCGGCAAACGATTGCACACAGGGCGCTCGCGCAACGACCAGGTGGCAACCGACATCCGGCTGTTTCTTCGCGCCGCGATTGACGAGGCGCTTACCCTCATCGCAGCCTTCCAGGGCCGCCTGCTTGATCTCGCCGAACGGCATGTCGATACGCTGATGCCCGGTTTTACGCACTTGCAGGTCGCGCAACCGGTGAGCTTCGCGCATCACTTGATGGCCTACCATGAAATGATGGGGCGCGATGCTTCGCGTTTGGCGGACTGCCGCAAGCGACTCAATGTCCTGCCGCTGGGCGCGGGCGCTCTCGCCGGAACGACTTTTCCCATCGATCGTGAACGCGTGGCGAAAGAGCTCGGTTTCGACGGCGTTTGCGAAAACTCGATCGACGCGGTGTCCGACCGCGACTTCGCCATTGAATTTTGCGCCGCTGCGGCGCTGCTCATGACGCACCTGTCGCGGCTGTCCGAGGAGCTGATTCTGTGGATGAATCCCCGCTTCGGGTTTATCCGGTTGGCGGATCGCTTCTGCACCGGCTCATCGATGATGCCGCAGAAGAAGAATCCGGACGTGCCTGAACTGGTGCGTGGCAAGACCGGCCGCGTCAACGGCCACCTGATTGGACTGCTGACTCTCATGAAGGGCCAGCCGCTGGCCTATAACAAGGACAATCAGGAAGACAAGGAGCCTTTGTTCGACACTGCGGACACCGTCAATGCGACGCTCAGGATCTACGCGGACATGATCGGCGGCATCAGCGTCGATGCTCAGGCGATGCGCCGCGCGGCCTCGGAGGGCTACGCCACGGCAACCGATCTCGCGGACTATCTGGTGAAGAAAGGCATGCCGTTTAGGGAAGCGCATGAGATCGTCGCGCGTGCCGTGCGCAGCGCTGCGGGCAAGGGCCTCGATCTTGCACAACTGGGCATGGACGAGTTAAAACAGTTCACCACCCTGATCGAAGCCGACGTGCTCGACCAGTTGTCGCTCGAAGGTTCGCTGGCGGCGCGCGACCATGTCGGCGGCACTGCGCCCAACCAGGTGCGCGCTGCCATCGCGCGCGCCAGATCGCGGCTGCGCACTGCATAGAATTTCCGGCTGGCGAAGCCTTGGCATTCCTTGGGGAAGCCGTAGAATTCCGGTATCTGTTTCGGCATCGCAGGAACCGGGAAGACCTCATGAACATCAGGACATCCAGACTCTCGATTTTCGCGTCCCTGCTGTTCTGCACCGCACTGGCTTTCTCACCGGTATCTCAGGCCCAGGGCAAATTGATCCGAATCGGCCTGGTAACTTTCCTCTCCGGTCCGGCCGCGGCATCGCTTGGCATCCCTGCCAGACTTGCCGCCGAAGCGATCGTGAGCTCACTGAACTCCGGCAGCGCTCCCGCGCCCTACACCACCCGGGGATTTGGCGGCAGCAAACTGGAACTGGTGTTAATCGACGAAGCCGGGGGTACTGCCAGACAGGTCGCCGTTCTACGCAACCTTGTTACCCGCAAGCAGGTCGATTTCGTTGTCGGCTACACCGGCGATGGCAACTGTCTGGCCATAGCGCCGGTTGCGGAGGAACTGCGCACCATCACCGTCTTGCTCGATTGCGGCACTCCGCGCATATTTGAAGAAGCGAGCTACCGTTACGTGTTTCGCACCCGGTCACACAGCACCATGGACGCCGTGGCGGGGGCCCTGTATCTGATGGAGAATCGGCCCGCCCTCAGGAGCCTGGGCGGAATCAATCAGAACTATGCCTGGGGACGGGAGTCCTGGACGGACTTCAGCGCGGCCATGCTCTCGCTCAATCCCGATTTGACCATCACCACCTCGCAATGGGCGAAGTTCGGCAGTGGAAATTACGCAGCGGAAATTGCGGCGCTCGGAAGAAGCGATTCCGACGTGGTTTATTCCAGCTTCTGGGGCGACGATCTGGAAGCATTCATGCCACAGGCGATGGCGAAAAATCTATTCTCGCGCAGTCAACTTATGCTGGTCGCCGGCGAAGCACATCTGCGCCGATTGGCGGGCAGCATCCCTGACGGCAGCATTGTTGGCGCGCGTGGCACCAACGGCGTTTTCGCACCCAGAAGCCCGTTGCACGACTGGCTGCAGCAGATTTACTTTGAGCGTGCCGGGGATGTCCCGAATTATCCGGCGTACAGTATGGCGCAGGGCTTGCTCGGCCTGAAAAGCGCGTATGAAAAAGCGAAGGGGCAAATCGCTCCCGGCACAAAGCAGCGCAATCCGGGAATCGACGCGATCATCGCGGCGTTCGAATACCAGAGCTTCGAGACGCCGAGCGGCAAGGTCTTGATGAAACTGGGCCGCGGTCATCAAGCCGTCACCGGCACCGCTTACGGAACAACGCGCACGGTCAATGGCCGGATCACGATTGGCAACATCAAGCATTACGCGGTGGAGCGGGTGCAACCTCCTGAGGGCGTAAAAAGCTTGGACTGGATCAACTCCGGCATGAACCCGGGCGGGTGGTTATCACCGCGCACCAGTCCGCGGCAATCTACCGGCGATGCAACTGAATAGTCCTGGTCTGCGCAGCCTGCGGCGCGGAGGATGATGCGGTGCTCGCACAGCCTTTGCACGAGCTGCAACCCACGCTCTCCGCCCCCGACTGCAGACGGGCAAAACGGGCTTGCTGCGACGAAGGGACGAATGAGATGAAACGCGCGATCAGCCGGCGGCGCAGCGCCTGCGGCATGAACAGCCATGCCGCGTAAACCATCGCGATAGCAACAACAAAATAGGCGATCAGGGTCTGCATGCTTCAGCCTCCGGTTAACGCGAGGGCAATTCGATACGTTATGAACGAGGCCAGATAGGCGAGCGCAAACAGATAGCCTGCCATGATCAGCGGATAGCGCATTGAGTTGGTTTCACGACGCACGATCGCCAACGTCGAAAGACATTGCGGCGCAAAAACGAACCATGCGAGCAGGGAATACGCCGTGGCAAGGGACCAGGTCTGCGCGATCATCGGCTTCAATTGTGCTGCCACGTCGTCGCCGGCCGCCGATAACGCATAGACGGTTCCGAGCGCACCCACTGCAACTTCACGTGCCGCCAGACCCGGTACCAGCGCAATGGAGATCTGCCAGTTGAATCCGATCGGCGACAGCACGGTTTCGAGCGCGCGCCCGATGATTCCGGCAACGCTGTACTGGATCGCTGGGCCGGTCGCATCGGGTGGCGGCGCCGGGAACGAAGACAGAAACCAGAGCAGGATCGTCAGCGAAAGAATGATGGTGCCGACGCGGGTGAGAAAAATTTTCGCCCGCTCGATGAGGCCAATGAAGAGATTCCTCGGATTCGGCCAGCGGTAAGACGGCAACTCCATCAACAGCGGGTGCAGGATATTGCGTCCGGCGGCGACCTTCAGAACCCAGGCCACCGCCATCGCACTGACGATTCCCGCAACGTACAGGGCAAAAAGCACGATGCCTTGCAGGTTGAGCACGCCAAGAATCGTGCGCTGCGGAACGAACGCCCCGATAATCAAGGCATAGACTGGCAGCCGCGCCGAGCAGGTCGTCAGCGGCGCAATCATGATGGTGGTCAGGCGATCACGCCAGTTGCCGATATTGCGCGTGGCCATGATCCCCGGCACAGCGCAGGCGAAACTTGACAGCAACGGAATGAAGGAGCGCCCCGACAGGCCGACCGCGCCCATCATGCGGTCGAGCATGAACGCCGCGCGCGGCAGATAGCCGGAATCCTCCAACGCCAGGATGAACAGAAACAGGATCAAGATCTGCGGCAGAAACACCAGCACGCTTCCCGCGCCTGCGATAATGCCGTCGACCAACAAGCTTTGGAGAATGCCCTCGGGCAGCCAGGTCGATAGCAGTCTGCCGGCCGCGTCAACCAGGGCATTGATCGCGTCCATCGGCCACTGCGCCCAACTGAATACGGCCTGGAACATCATAAACAGCGTCAGCGCCAGAATGACGTAGCCCCACAAGGGATGTAGCACAACGCGGTCAAGCGCATCGTCAATGCGCAGTTCGTTCGCCGGTTCGCGCACGGCAACAGTCATGATGCGGCGGACTTCACGCTGGGTCGTGGCCACATCGGCGGTGTCTGGCGCCGTCCATTTAAAATCAGCGAGCGGGCGGCCCGACAGATGGCGCTCAATGGCGCCGATCAAATCGTCCGCACCGCCACGTCGCACCGCCACGGTACGCACTACCGGCATGCCCAGTTCGCGTTCCAGCATGTCGACATCAATATGCACGCCCCGATGTTGCGCGACATCGGCCATGTTCAAGGCCAGCACCATCGGCAAGCCCAGGCGCTTGGCCTCCACGACCAATCTCAGGTTCAGCCGCAAATTCGTGGCATCGGTCACGCATATCAGCAAGTCCGGGCGCTCTTCACCCTCTTTGGTGCCCAGCACGACGTCGCGGGTAATGGTTTCGTCCTGACTGATCGCATTCAGGCTGTAGGCGCCGGGCAGATCGAGGATGCGGATGCGTTTGCCGTTCGGAGTGTCAAACAGGCCTTCTTTGCGTTCGACCGTCACGCCTGCGTAGTTGGCGACCTTTTGCCGGCTGCCGGTCAGCAAATTGAACAGCGCGGTCTTGCCGCAATTAGGATTGCCGAGCAGAGCGACGCGCAAGCCAGATACGGCATTCATGGCTTCATTGCCGCATTCGCCGCCGTTGCCACCAGCACATGATCGGCCTCAAAGCGGCGCAGGGCGAAGGTGGTATTTCCGATTCGCACGGCAATCGGCTCGTTTCCCGGGTTACCGTGCGCGATGACGCGCAGGGATTCGCCCTCCACAAAACCGAGTTCGAGCAGTCGCAATCCGATGTCGCCTCCTTCGGCCTCATGTACGCCAGTGCGCACCTCGCGCACCGTGACAGTCTGCCCGATACCGATGCTGCTCAGCGGTACCGACAGCCTGGCATCTGCACTCGAATCAGCGGATGAATCCAAGGACATGCTGGTTTCTCGAACCCTGTAATAAAGTCTGTGGTAATGGGAATCGTTATCATTATGACCTATTTCTCCGGGGCGCGCATCCGTTTGGTTTTTCGGTGTGGGGAGTAAGTTAGTTGTCCGGTTCTGTAGCACGTAATGTGTCCGGTTTTTTGGGTGAGATATGGAAAGACCCATAAGCCGGGCGCGTTGGTTACAGGAGACGCGGACAATGAGATTCCAAGAGGCCTACGCAGGC
>JANLTJ010000118.1:0-8456 GCA_031362885.1 Betaproteobacteria bacterium | reverse complement strand
CCCGCTGTTTCTGGAGGGCGAGGCTGGTGTGGGTAAAACGGAACTCGCCAAGGTGCTGGCACAGGTGCTTGGCCGCCAGTTGATCCGCCTGCAATGCTACGAGGGCTTGGATATCGCGTCTGCCGTGTACGAATGGAATTATCAGCGCCAGATGATCGAGATCCGGTTGGCGGAAGCCGAGGGCGCGGGTTCGCGCGAGAAGCTGGAAAAGGATATTTTCAGCGAACGCTTTCTCATCCGCCGGCCGCTGCTTCAAGCGCTTGACTCAAAAGACGGCGAAGCGCCGGTGCTGCTCATCGACGAGCTGGATCGCACCGACGAACCATTCGAGGCTTATCTGCTCGAAGTGCTGGCGGATTTTCAGGTCACCATTCCGGAGATCGGCACCATCAAGGCGACGCGCCCGCCGATTGTCATCATCACCTCGAATCGCACGCGCGAAATTCACGACGCGGTGAAACGCCGCTGCCTGTATCACTGGGTGGATTATCCGAGCGCTGCGGCCGAACTCGAAATCGTCAGACGCAAAGTGCCCGGTCTCGCCGAGAAATTGTCCGCGGATATCGTTGCCTTCGTGCAGAAACTGCGTGCGGCCGACTTGTTCAAACGCCCCGGCATCGCCGAAACCATCGACTGGGCCAGGGCGCTGGTTGAGCTTGATCGCCGCTCACTCGAACCCGGTGTCGTCAATGACACCCTGGGCGTGCTGCTCAAATACCAGGACGACATCGCCGCCGTGCGCGGCAGTGAAGCGGCCCGCATCCTCGACGAAATCTCCACTGGCTAAAACCCCACACTCGCAACCCAACACAGATACCCGACGTGCTATGCACGTCGGGTATCTGTGTTGGGTGCTGCCTTAAATGAAACTCGCGGAAAATGTTGTGCACTTCGCCCGCGCGCTGCGCAAAGGCGGTGTGCCGGTCGGGCCTGACCGGGTGATGGACGGGTTGCGCGCCCTGGAGCTCACCGGTGTCGAGAACCGCGATGATTTCTACTGGGCGCTGGCCTCGGTTTTTCTATCAAGGCGCGAGCAATTTGAATTGTTCAACCAGGCGTTCGAGCTGTTCTGGCGCGAGCGCCATCTGGTTGATCGGGTCTTGCCAGGATTGCCAGTCGCCGCGACCTCCAAACCTTCTGCCGACAAAACCCCGAACCGGATTGCCGAAGCTCTCGGGCTGACCAGGGCGGTGCCGTTACGCGCCGGGCCGGAGGACGACGATGCCGATGTCTTGTTGAGTGCTTCCAGGGCGGAGCGTTTGCAGCGCCGCGACTTCGATTCGATGACGGTGGAGGAATTGGAACAGGCGAAACGGCTCATCGCCGGCTTGCGTCTGCCGATTCCGGCCATCCGTACGCGTCGTCTGCATCCCGATGCGCATGGGCAACGCGTGGACTTGCGCGCGACGCTGCGCGCCAGTCTGCGCGGAAACTCAGACATCATTGCGCTGCGCCGGCGCTCTTATCGGAACCGGCATCCGCCGCTCGCCGTGCTGTGCGACATCTCCGGTTCGATGAGCCAGTATTCGCGCATGTTCCTGCACTTTTTGCATGCCATCACCAATGATCGCGACCGCGTGCACAGCTTTGTATTTGGCACACGACTGACCAATATCACGCGGCAATTACTCCATCGCGATGTCGATCTCGCACTCGACGCGGTGTCGAACGCGGTGGCGGACTGGTCCGGCGGCACGCGCATCGGCGCCACACTGAAGGAGTTCAATCAGCGCTGGTCGCGCCGGGTGCTGGGCCAGAATGCGGTGGTTCTGCTCATCAGCGACGGGCTTGAGCGCGAGACCACCGGCGATCTGGCGGCGCAGATGGAACGGCTGCACAAATCCTGCCGCAAGCTGATCTGGTTGAATCCGCTGTTGCGCTTCGAGGGCTTCGAGCCCAAGGCCGCAGGCGTGCGTGCGATGCTGCCGCATGTGGATGCTTTTCTGCCCGCGCACAATATCGACAGCCTGGCCGATCTGGCGCGCTCGCTGCGGCCTGCGCTTGAGCGCAAGCGACCATTGCCGCCTGTCCTGGCGCATACTGCCGGCCTGAATAAATCAGGAGCGACAGCAGCATGGAAATAAGCGGCGAGCAGCGCATTGCACTTTCGCAACAGCGCGTCTGGGAAGCGCTCAACGATCCGGCCATTCTCAAGGCCTGCATTGCCGGCTGCGAAAGCATTGAGCGGGTGTCCGACAACGAATACAAAGTCGCGATGACGGCGGCGATCGGCCCGGTGAAAGCGAAGTTCAGCGGCAAACTGCTGCTCGCCGACCTGAATCCGCCAAACTCCTACTCGCTGGCGTTTGAAGGTTCGGGCGGCGCCGCGGGCTTCGGCAAGGGAGCCGCACAGGTGAGTCTTGCGCCCGACGGCAGTGGCACGCTGCTCACCTACAAGGCGAAAGCCTCGGTCGGCGGGAAACTCGCCCAGATCGGCTCACGCCTGATCGACGGGGTGGCAAAAAAGATGTCTGACGATTTCTTCGCCAAATTCAATGCCACTGTTGCACCGGCGGCGCAAGCCGGTGTTCAAACGGATACCCATCAAGCGCCCCCGATTGTTCCGGACAAGTTCGCGCTGCCCGTCTGGGCCTGGGTCGGTGGCGGCGTCATTGTCTTGCTGGCTCTACTCTACCTCGCAAGGTGAACGCGTAGGCTGCGAGGGCCGAGCGCAATGAACGTCTGGCGAAGTAAGGGCTTCCCTCACCCTCCGTCCCTCTCCCAAAGGGCGAGGGAGGCAAGGCCCTTCCGGCGTACCAAGGAAGGGCCGGTGTCTTGTCAGTCGCTCTGAGCGCCGACGTGGTCATCATCGGCGCCGGCGCCGCCGGCATGATGTGCGCGATCGAAGCGGGAAAGCGCGGGCGCAGCGTGTTGCTCGTCGACCATGCCGAAAAGCTCGGCGAGAAAATTCGTATCTCCGGTGGCGGGCGCTGCAATTTCACCAATCTGGATGTGCGGCCGGAGCATTTTCTGTCTGCCAATCCGCACTTCTGCCGCTCGGCGCTGGCGCGCTACACGCCGCGCGACTTCATCGCGCTCATCGAGAGACACGGCATCGCCTGGCAGGAGCGAAAACACGGCCAGTTGTTTTGCGTTGATTCCGCGCAGCAGATCATTGACATGCTGAAAGCCGAATGCGACTCCGCGCAAGTGCTATGGCGCATGGCCACGGAAGTCACGTCGATTGAAAAGCACGAATGTTTCGAGATCGCCACCAGCCGCGGCCGGATTGAAAGTGAATCCCTGGTTATTGCCAGCGGCGGACTGTCGATTCCGCAGATCGGCGCCAGCGCCTTTGGTTATCGCATCGCCGAGCAATTCGGCCTCGCGGTCACGCCACTACGCGCGGGGTTGGTCGGGCTGACATTCGCGCCGGAAACGCTGGTGCAGTTTGCCGAACTGTCCGGCATTTCCATCGATGCGCAAGTCCATTGCAACGGCGCGAGCTTTCGCGAGCAGATGCTTATCACGCATCGCGGCCTGTCCGGTCCCGCCATCCTGCAAATCTCCTCATACTGGCGGCCGGGCGAGGATATATCAGTGAATCTGCTGCCGGATCGGGATGCTCACGTTATTCTCGATCACTTGCAGACTTCGGAGAAACTACTCGCCAATGTTCTTGGCGAATTTCTGCCGCAGCGTCTTGCCGAGCGCTGGGTCGAAGTGAATTTCGAGAATCAGCCAATGAAGCGCCTGGGTGCGGCACGGCGGCGCGAGATCGCCGCGCGTCTGCACGACTGGCGCATCCGGCCCAGTGGCACCGTTGGCTACAAAAAAGCCGAAGTCACCCTCGGTGGCGCGGACACCCGAGAACTGTCCTCGAAGACGCTGGAAACGCGCAAGGTACCCGGACTGTACTTCATCGGCGAAGTCGTGGACGTGACCGGGCATCTGGGTGGCTACAATTTTCAATGGGCCTGGGCATCCGGATATGCGGCGGGACAGGCCGTCTAAAGAGATTCCCAACGCAAATACCCGACGTGCATAGCACGTCGGGTATTTGCGTTGCGTATATCTATTGACCCTCATAATTGCGTTTGGCCGCTTTCAGGCGCCTGCACTAGAATGACGCGCTATCAAACAAAACAACAGAGGGAGTGCCATGAATCAACTCGACATGAAAGGCCGCAACGCCATCGTCACCGGCGGAGCTTCGGGCATCGGCCATGCCATCGCCAAGCGGCTCGCGCAGTCGGGCGCCAATGTGGCGATCTGGGACATGAATGAAAAGACCATGGCGGTGGCCGCCAGATCTCTCGGCGCGGTGAAGACGCATACCGCGAAAGTGGACGTGACCAAGCTCGACCAGGTCGAAGCCGCGTTCAAATCCACACTGGCCGCTTTCGGCAAGGTCGATGCACTGGTATGCTCCGCCGGCATTGCGGGCTTGAACGCGCCGAGTTGGGAATTGCCCGCGGATGACTGGCTGCGCGTGCATGACATCAATCTTAACGGCGTGTTCTATTGCTGCCGTACCGTTCTGCCGCACATGATCAAGAACAACTATGGCCGCATCGTCAACATCGCATCGGTCGCCGGCAAGGAAGGCAATCCGAATGCGGCCGCCTACAGTTCCTCGAAAGCGGCGGTGATCGGACTCACCAAGTCGTTGGGCAAGGAAACCGCGAAGAACGGGATCACCGTCAATTGCGTAACGCCGGCCGCGGTCAGAACACCGATCTTCGATCAGGTGCCGCAAAGCCATATCGATTACATGCTTTCCAAGATTCCGATGGGGCGCTTTGGCCTGGTTGAGGAAATCGCCGCCACCGTGTGCTGGGCCTGCACCGAAGATTGTTCATTCACCACCGGTGCGACATTTGATTTGTCCGGCGGACGGGCGACGTACTAAGTGCAGGGGCAAAGGGTCAGAGGCGAGGGGCGGACGAAAACATGAAAATGAAGGCAGCCGTAATCCGGCAGATGGGCCTGCCGCAACCGTATGCGGATAGCAAGCCGATGCACATCGAGGAAGTCGATCTCGATGCTCCGGGCGAGCGCGAGGTGCTGGTGCAGATCAAGGCGGCGAGTCTGTGCCACTCGGATCTGTCCACGGTGAATGCTGATCGCCCGCGACCGATGCCGATGGTGCTCGGGCATGAAGCTTCCGGTGTCGTGCAGGAAATCGGCCATGGCGTCAATGATCTGAAAATCGGTGACCACGTCGCGCTGGTATTCGCGCCGAGTTGCGGGCAATGCCTGTCGTGCATCGAAGGCCATCCCGGGCGCTGCGAACCGGGCCAACAGGCCAACGGCGCGGGGAAATTGCTCAATGCCGGCATGCGCCTGCACCAGCACGGCAAGGATGTTTATCACCATGTCGGTGTGTCGGCGTTTGCCGAGTACTGCGTGGTCAATCGCGGCTCGCTGGTGAAAATCGACAAAGACCTGCCCTTCGACGAAGCCGCGCTGTTCGGCTGCGCGGTGTTAACGGGCGTGGGCGCGGTGTTCAATACGGCGCAGGTTTTTCCCGGCGCAAAAGTTGCGGTGGTCGGCCTGGGTGGAGTCGGTTTGAATTCTCTGCTGGGCGCGATTGTCGCGGGTGCACAGCAGATCGTCGCCATCGATCTGCACGATGACAAGCTCGTGTTGGCAAAACAACTGGGCGCGACCGACACGGTGAACGCGAAAGCGCCCGACGCCATCCAGCAGGTGAAAGACTTGACCGGCGGCGGCGTGCATTTCGCTTTTGAGATGGCCGGTTCGGTGCAGGCCATGGAACTGGCTTACCGGATCACGCGCCGGGGCGGCACCACGGTGTCGGCGGGATTGCCGCATCCCGATCACCGCTGGCCCTTGCAGCACGTCAACATGGTCGCCGAAGAGCGCACCATCAAGGGCAGCTATGTCGGCTCCTGCGTGCCCACGCGCGATGTGCCGCGCTATATCGATTTGTATCGTCGCGGCATGCTGCCGGTGAACAAGTTGATGAGCGACCGCATCAAACTCGAAGACATCAACGTCGGCTTCGATTGTCTGGCGTCGGGCCACACCGTGCGCCAGATCATCATGATGTAACGTCCAGGGAAATGCTCAACGCAAAGACGCAAAGATCGCAAAGCGCGCAGAGAAAATCAGGGCAAGATTCCTTGAATTGTCACCGCGCCCCATATTTGTTCAGGCTGCCCAGTATTGAGCGGCTGTTATTTTTCACTTTTGTCCCCTTTGCGACCTTTGCGCACTTCGCGCCTTTGCGTTGCGATTTTCTTTTCCTCAAACCATGTCTGAAATACCACGTTACCGCGCCGAAGACCTCGTGCGCTTCGCCACCACCCTGCTCGATAGAGCCGGGCTGGAATCGGGAAAATCCAAAGTCGTCGCCGAAATTCTGGTCGAGGGCGATCTGCTCGGCCACAACACGCACGGCCTGCATCTGCTGGCGCCCTATCTGGGCGAGCTGGAAGAAAACACCATGACGAAATCCGGATCACCGCGCGTGATTGCAGATTTTCCGGCTGCGGTGACCTGGGACGGCATGCGCCTGCCCGGTCCATGGCTCACCGCGAGCGCGATCGATCTCGCGCTGGAACGCGCAAAAAAACTCGGCACCTGCAGCGTGGCGATCCGCCGCAGCCAGCACATCGCCTGCCTCGCGGCGTATCTCAAGCGCGTCACCGATGAAGGCATGATGGTGATGCTGCTCTCCTCCGGCCCGGAAACCGGTGGCGTGGTGCCGCACGGCGGACGCGGACAAGGCGTCTACACGCCCAACCCGATCGCGGCAGCGTGGCCGACCGCGGGCGACCCGGTCATGATCGACGTGTCCATGTCCATCACCACCCACGGCTTGACCGGCCGGCTCAGAAAAGAAGGTCGCAAACTGCCCGGGCACTGGGTGCTCGACGGCGACGGCCATCCCAGCGACGACCCCGCCGTGCTGTTCACCGAACCCAAGGGTGGCCTGCTGCCGCTGGGCGGAATGGATCACGGCCACAAAGGTTATGCGCTCGGTTTGCTGGTCGAAGCGCTCACTGGCGGATTGGCCGGACACGGACGCGCCGATCCCAATGAAGGTTGGGCGGCCAACGTATTCGTGCAAGTATTCGATCCAGCCCTGTTTGGCGGCAGCGAAGATTTTAGGCGCCAGACCGAATGGATAGCGAACGCCTGCCGCGTAACACTGCCACGGCCCGGATTCGATCGCGTGCGCCTGCCCGGCGCAGCCGGATTGCGCCGCCGCGAGGAGCAGCTCAAAGACGGCGTCGAACTCTACCCAAGCATCCTGCCATCACTGCAAGCCTGGAGCGAGAAGCTGGGCGTAGCCACGCCCGTCGCGCTTGCCTGATGCGCACACCCGCGCAGCACCGCATGGGCATCGCCCTGATGGTTGGCGCCACGCTGTGCTGGGCCACCGCCGGCGTCCTGGTGCGCAACATGGAGGTGGCCGACGGCTGGAAGATCGCGTTCTGGCGCTCATTTTTCATGAGCACATTCCTGCTCGTCATGTTGTCCATTCAGCATGGCGCGCGCCTGCCGCAACGCATCCACGCGATGGGCTGGCCGGGTGTGATATCCGGGCTGCTGTTCGCTTGGATGATGATCAGCTTCATCCTCGCGCTATCGCTGACGACAGTTGCCAACACGCTCGTGGTCGGCAGCATTTCGCCTTTCGTGGCGGCGCTGTGCGGAAGAATTTTTCTTGGCGAACACGTCGCGCCGCGCACCTGGCTGACCATGATTGCCGCCATCGGCGGCATAACCATCATGTTCTTCGATGCCTTGAGCAGCGGCGGCTGGGCCGGCAATCTGATCGCGCTATGCATCCCGATTGGCTTCGGCGTCAACGTGGTCATCCTGCGCAAACACCGCGCCGCGGTGGACATGATGCCCTCGATTCTGCTGGCTGGCATTTTTTCCATGCTGATTGCCCTGCCCTTCGCGCTGCCTCTTACCGTGAGCGCCGGCGATCTCGCGCTGCTGTCCACCATGGGCGTCGTCCAACTCGGCGTGGGCTTGCTGCTCATGCTGACGGCGGTGCGTTATCTTTCCTCGGCGGAGCTGGGATTGCTGTCGCTCCTTGAAATCGTATTCGGCACGCTCTCCGTCTGGCTCTTGATCGGCGAGCGCCCGACCCAGGCCGCGCTGCTCGGCGGCGCGGTGGTACTGGCGGCGCTGGTGGTCAACCACCTCGCTGGAATGCGGGAAGTGCGTGGCGCCGCCGGTTAGCGCCGGGGTAGGATCACGGGCCAGTTGCTTGTTGTAAATTTCCGGCACATAGACGCCATTTCGTATCCGGCGTAATGGCGCCACCTGATTTTCGCCGTAATGGAACCACGTCGTTTTCGACCTAATGGCGCCGGTGTATTTCCGACCTATTGAGCGTTACGTATCTGCGTGACAGCTTTTCCCTCATCCCTGACCCTTCTGCTGCGCTTCAAGTGTGCCCTTGTCCCGGGAGGAGAAGGGCTTTAACTTCCCTCTCCCTCCGGGAGAGGGATTGAGGGTGAGGGAAAGAA
>JANLTJ010000227.1:0-29220 GCA_031362885.1 Betaproteobacteria bacterium | reverse complement strand
CCCGCCGTCGGCAGCGGCGAGGAGGACTTTGCCGGACTGCGCACTTTTTATCCTGGCGATTCGCCGCGCCGAATTGCCTGGAAGGTGTATGCGCGCAGCGAGGTTTTTCTGTCCAAACAATTTTTCGGTAGTGCGGCGGCGCAGCTCTGGCTCGATTTCAGCGATTTGCCAGATGGACTCGGCGTGGAAGGAAAATTGTCGAGATTGACCCGATGGGTGATCGAGTCGGAGGTCGCCGGGCTGCGCTACGGATTGCGCCTGCCCGGACGCGAGTTGCTGCCCGATTCGGGCGCGCTTCAGCGCGAACGTTGTTTGCAGGCCCTGGCGCTCTACGAATGACGCCCGCACACGAAATTAGGCTGGTCAATCTGTCAGCGATCCTGTTGTCAGTGGCGATGGTTCTCGCCCCGCACGCATTGCACTTGCCTTACTGGATTCCGGTGCTGGTGGTCGCAGTACTGCTGACCCGGTTTTTTTTCGGATTCCGGCGCCGAAAACTTCCAGGCAAATGGTTGCTCATCGCCATCGCCATGGCCTGCACGGCAGGTATCGCCATGTCCTACCGCACGCTGTATGGGCGCGACGTTGGCGTGGCGCTGCTCAGTGTCATGCTGGCGCTCAAGGTCATGGAGATGACCAGTCGTCGCGACACGATGGTGGTCGTATTGCTGGCGTACTTCCTGGTCATTACCAATTTCTTTTATTCGCAGACCATTCCGACTGCGATGTACATGTTGCTGGTGGTGTGGGCCATCACCGCGACCATGATCGGGTTGCAACATCAGGCTCAGCCGCCACGGCTGGCGCCGGTTGCCCGGCAGGCGGCACTGATCATCGCGCAAGGTGTCCCCGTCATGCTGGCGCTGTTTTTGTTGTTTCCGCGCGTACAGGGTCCGCTCTGGGGTCTGCCGCAGATCAATTACTCAGCCAAGAGCGGATTGTCCGACAGCATGGCACCGGGCGATGTGAGCTTTCTGAGCCTGTCCGACGAGGTGGCGTTCCGGGTCTTGTTCGAGACCCAACCCGAAAAACCTTCGCAGTTGTACTGGCGCGGGCCGGTGTTGTGGAATTACGACGGTCGCACCTGGAGGGCCGGTGCGAATCCGGGCGCGACGGCGCCACGGACTTTTGACTCGCTTGGCGAGCCACTGCGGTACACGGTCACAATGGAGCCGCATGACAGGCACTGGATGTTTGCCATTGATCTGCCAATGCTGGTACCACCCGGGGCTTACCTGAACGCGGACTTTCAATTGTTGTCGCCCCGTGTCGTGCGCGAACGCATGCGCTACGACATGCAGTCTTCGCCGCGTTATCGCCTCGGCACCGGAGAAATGCAACGCACTCTGGAGGCAGCTCGGCGTTTGCCGCCCGCCGCCTCACCGCGGGCGCGCGCCTTGATTGCTCAATGGCGCACAGAAGGCGCGTCGGACCGCGATGTAATGACCCGCGCGCTCAACATGTTCCGCGAGCAGCCGTTCGCCTATACCCTCGAACCGCCGGTGCTTGACGGCGATTCGGTGGATCAGTTTCTGTTCGAAACACGCAGTGGATTCTGCGAACACTATGCATCGTCATTTACTTTCCTGATGCGCGCGGCCGGTATCCCGGCGCGCGTGGTAACCGGATATCTCGGCGGTGAGGTCAATCCCGTCGATGGCTACGTGATCGTGCGCCAGTCCGACGCGCATGCCTGGTCGGAAGTATGGCTGCCCGGCGACGGTTGGATCCGGGTAGATCCAACCGCGGCCGTATCGCCATTGCGCATAGAAAGGGGATTGGCCGCGGCCATGCCGGTAATCGAAGGGCCGTTACTGACCTTCAGCGGTTTCGACTGGATGAAGCAGGCGCGATTCGCGCTGGACGCCGTCACCAATACCTGGAATCAGTGGGTGCTGGGTTACAACCCGGATCGCCAGGCGCGTTTCATGGCGCACATGGGGTTTGCGAATGTGACCTGGCAGAATCTGGTGATCATTCTCAGCGCGGTCAGCGGCGCCATCATTCTGGCGCTGTCCCTGATGCTGCTATTGCGGCTCAATACGCAGCGTCTCGATCCCGTGCAACGCGCCTACCTTGCGTATTGCGGCGCATTGGCCAGACGCGGTGCGCCGCGCCTGCCCAGCGAAGGGCCTCGGGATTATGAAGCAAGAGTTTCGACCCAGTTTCCGGAATTGCGCGAGACGGTGCGCAGAATCAGCGATCTCTACGTTTCCCTGCGCTACGCCGGCGATGACGATGACGAAAAACTGAAGGCGTTGCGCGCATCGGTGCGCGCGCTTTCGAGAACTTGATGTTGGGACCTCAGCCTGCGTTGGTGCCTGCCGTGACCATACGAAGGCGGCCGGCCGGATTATGAAGCCGGCTCGGGCAGGTACTGAAGTGGATTGATCGGCTTACCCAGCAGGCGAATTTCAAAATGCAGAGCCATGAGATCGCTGTCGGTATCGCCGATCTCGGCAATTTTCTGGCCCTTGGCAACGCTCTGTCCTTCCTTTACCAGTATTTGACTGTTGTGCGCATACACACTCAGGAATGAAGCATTGTGTTTGATGATGATCAGTTTCCCGTAGCCACGCAGCCCGTTGCCGCTGTAGACCACTTTGCCGGGGGCGGCTGCCATCACCGGCTGGCCGCGGGCGCCACCGATGCCGACGCCTTTCTGATTTGCTCCCTGTCCAAACGCATACAGGAGTTTCCCTTGGGCGGGCCACTCCCAGACCAGTTTCGCATCAATGGCCGGCGCTTCTTTCGGTGCCGGTGCGGGACTTGCACTGACGGGCGGTAACCTGGCCGGTGCTTGAGTGCCAACGGATGCCGATGGCGGCATCGTGGCCCCAGTTGCCGTCGCGGGCGCCGCGAAATGCGCGAGCGCCTCTGCGGAGTACGGCAACTTGCGCGCCCTGGGTTCCGAGTACACCGGCGCCGGCGCCGGTGCGGCAAGGGGCGCTGGCAAAGCGGATGTGGTCTCGGCAACGCCGGCTTTCGGAAACAAGCGCAGGCGCTGGTCAATCTTGATCACGCCGGGATCGGTCAGATCGTTCCACGCCGCCAGCTCCCGGTAATCACAACCGTAATCGAGCGCGATGCTGTAGAGGGTATCGCCCTTGCGCACGATATGAAACTCGGGTCGCCAGTCCCCATCGCGATAAGGCTTGATCGCGGGCTCCGGCGCCGGTTCGGAATGAGTTTCCGCTGCGGACGGCGACTTGCCCGCGTTCTTGTTCGCCGCGGCATGAGTAGCGTTAGTGGCGGCACTCCCGGGTGCCGGTTTCGATTGCGCTTCACTGCTTGGAATTTTCGCTTCGCGGCTTGGGACTTTCGATCCGCTTGCCGGGATTGGAGATCGTTCGAAAATCGGGGCGGGATTCAAGGTTGAGCCACACGCCACAAGCAGCGCGCTCATTGCACCCGCCAGCACGGGAAGCCAGGGGAAACGGAATCCTGGACGCGTCATGCCGACATTCCCGCAATCATCGGCACGAACTTGACCGCGTCGAGCAGCGTCTGCGCAAAACCTTCCGCAGTGCGTTCCACCAATACCAATCGCTGCTCGCGGGTGCCAAGCGGCAGGACCAGCCGCCCACCTTCACCAAGTTGCTCGACCAGTGTTTCGGGCAGATGGGTGGCGGCCGCAGCCATGACAATCGCGTCGAACGGCCCATGCTCCTTGAGCCCGGCATGCCCGTCGCCATGTTTGAGTTTGATGTTGCGAAGGCCCAGATCGCGCAATCTTACCCTTGCCTTCGACAGCAAGCCGGCCAGACGTTCCAGCGAATAGACTTCGCGCGCCACACGCGAGAGCACCGCAGCCTGATAGCCGCATCCGGTGCCGATTTCAAGCACCTTGTCCAGCGTGCGACCACCGCGCGCCAGCTCCACCATGCGAGCCACGATGTAGGGATTGGAAATGGTCTGTCCGAATCCGATGGGTAACGACACGTCGTCATAGGCGCGACTCGCCAGCGCTTCATCGACAAACAAGTGGCGCGGTATCTCGGCCATTGCCTTGAGCACGAGTTCGTCCTTTACGCCCTGATCACGCAAGCGCTCGATCATGCGCATGCGCGTGCGCTGGGAGGTCATGCCGATGCCGGCGATCCGGTTATTCATCTGATCTGCATGCGTCCGCGATCTGGCACCGAAAGCCCATTACCGCAGGGCGGATTCGGCCAACCAGCCACGCACTTGATCGAGGCTCGCGTACTGGGTCAGGTCGATCTGCAAAGGCGTGATCGAAACTCTGCGATTGGCAACGGCGTGGAAGTCCGTCCCGGCACCGGCGTCCTGCGCGTCTCCGGCCGCGCCAACCCAGTAAACCGTATCGCCGCGCGGATTAACCGATTTGATCACCGGCTCCGCCTTATGCCGCCGGCCCAGTCGGGTGACCTCGGTACCCTGCAATTGATCGTAGGCAATGTCGGGTACGTTGACATTCAGCAGCACCGGAACCGCAAGTGGACGGGCACTGAAGCGCTCGAACAAATCGCAGGCAACCCGCGCGGCAGTGGCATAGTGCCCCGCCGACTTGCTCGCCAGCGATACGGCGATGGACGGAATTCCCAGCAGAAACCCCTCCATGGCGGCCGCCACGGTTCCTGAATAAATAGTGTCGTCTCCCATATTGGCGCCGTGATTGATGCCCGATATCACGGCGTCAGGCATCTGATCGAGAAATCCCGTGACCGCAAGGTGCACGCAATCCGTCGGGGTCCCATTGACGTAGTGAAATCCGTTGTGGGATTGACGAATGATCAGTGGCCGATCCAGCGTCAGGGAGTTGCTGGCTCCGCTGCGATCTCGCTCCGGCGCAACGACGACGATTTCCGCGAATTTTGACAGGGCTTGCGCGAGCGCGGCGAGGCCGGGCGCGAAGTAGCCGTCGTCGTTACTCAGGAGAATGCGCATCGGTTTGGTTGGCTGGCCTGGGCCTCATTCCGGTGAACGAAAGAACTGGAAACATCCTTCTTTCCGTCCATTCATTATTATTGAAGGTGTGCGCGTCAACGGTTAATGACGCGAATAGTTTGGTCGGGGCGAGAGGATTTGAACCTCCGACCACCTGCACCCCATGCAGGTACGCTACCAGGCTGCGCTACGCCCCGAAGTTGCCGGCGAATTATAACAGGCCAACGCGCGAATTCGTTACTCGCGCAGAACGTCGAGCAGGCTCTGGATTTCCCGGCGTAAAACAGCCGGATTGAACCTGCCGGGGATGCTGGCGGTTTTCAATTGCACGGCGGACTCATCCAGTCGGGCCCGCGCACCGCTTATGGTAAATCCCTGCTCATATAGCAATTCGCGAATGCGCCGGATCAGCAACACTTCATGGTGCTGGTAGTAGCGGCGATTGCCGCGCCGTTTTACCGGTTTGAGCTGGGTGAATTCCTGTTCCCAATAGCGAAGCACATGCGGCTTGACGCCACAAAGCTCGCTCACTTCCCCAATGGTGAAGTAGCGTTTCGCTGGAATCGGGGGTAGCGGTGCCCTAGGATTGCTGCTGTGGTTGCTGCTGTCCACCGTAGTTCTTCTCGACCATCGCCTTCAGTTTCTGGCTGGCATGAAACGTCACGACGCGACGGGCCGTGATCGGAATTTCTTCGCCGGTCTTGGGATTGCGCCCGGGCCGTTGTGGTTTGTCGCGCAACTGGAAATTGCCGAATCCAGACAGCTTCACGCCTTTCCCGTCCTCCAGTGCAAGGCGCACTTCCTCAAAGAACGATTCCACCATGTCTTTGGCTTCGCGCTTGTTCAATCCCACCTTCTCAAACAACAGATCCGCCAGATCGGCCTTGGTCAATGTCATCGGCTCACCTTCATTTTCGGAGCTGTGCTCCAAATTCTTGTTCCAGAACCCCGCGCAGTCCAGCCAGCGCAGCGTCCACTTCGGCATCCGTTAGAGTCTTTTGAGTATCTTGCAATAACACACGGAATGCAAGACCCTTTTTCCCATTTTCAATACCTTTGCCACGGTAGACATCAAACACTGAAATAGCGTCAACGATGGGGGCTTTTGAGCGGTTCAGGGCATCCAAAACAGCCTGAACTGAGAGATTTTCGGAAAACTCATAGGCCATATCGCGGCGCACCGGTGGAAATTTCGAGACCCCGTGGTCACGCGGCAGGCCGACATCGAGCAAGGGCCCGGCATCGAGTTCAAATACCATCACCGGCGCAGGCAGCTCGTACTTGCGTTGCAAGCGTGGATGAATTTCGCCGATCCAGCCGAGGGCTGCTCCATGGAACAGCACACGAGCGCTGCGCCCGGGATGCAGTGCCGGGTGCGGTGCAGCCTCGACCGTCAGTGGCGCCGGCGCGACCAGCATTTCGACATCATGCTTGAGGTCGAAAAAATCCACACTGCGCGCAGCGCTGCCCCATTGCTCCTCGTCCGCGCCACCAAAGGCCGCAGCGGCGATGCGCATGGGCTGACGCACGCCAGCCACTTCGAGATCGCCGTCCTGCATACCGGGATCGCGCAAAAAGGCGCGTCCGATCTCGAATACGCGCACCCGATCAAGCTTGCGATTCAGGTTATAGCGCACGTTGGCAATCAAGCCGCCAATCAGGTTCGAGCGCATGACCGCGAGCTGACTGGCGATTGGGTTAAGCAGCCGGATCGCCTCTTCGTTTCCCGCGAAATCCCGCTCCCATTCTTCCTCGACAAAGCTGTAGTTGACAACCTCGTGATATCCGGTCGCTGCCATGCGTTCGCGCAGATCATGCAGGGAGCGACGCGACTCGGACAAAGTACGCATGCTGGCCACCGCGAGTGGGGGATTGGCGGGAATGCGCTCGAATCCATACAGGCGTGCCACTTCTTCGATCAGATCTTCTTCGATGTCGATGTCGAAGCGGTAGCTGGGCGGGGTAACGACAAAGCTTTCATCTTCACCACTGCCTTCGCGATGAAATTTGAATGCCAGCCGCGCAAAGATATCGGCCATGTCGCCGGCAGGTATCGGCACGCCGATAATTTTTCGTGCCCGCGACACTCTCATTTTCACCGCGTTCCGCCGCGGCAGCTCTGCCACCGTGTCGAGCACGGGCCCGGGTTCGCCGCCGCAAATTTCAAGCACCAATGCCGTGGCACGCTCGATCCCTTCGACATTGTTCTCGAAATCGACCCCGCGCTCGAAGCGATGCGAAGCGTCACTGGTAAAGTTGAAGCGTCGAGCCCGGCCCGCGATGGCCTCGGGAAAAAAGAACGCGGCTTCCAGAAATACGTTCCGGGTAGCAAGATCTGCCTTGGTGCTGTCGCCGCCCATGATCCCGGCCAACCCGATCGGTCCGCTTGCATCGGTAATGGCCAGCACGGTGTCGTCAAGTTCCACGAACTGATCATTGAGCAGCTTCAGCTTTTCACCGGCGCGGCCAAATCGCACTTCGATGCCGCCCTTGAGCTTGTCCAGGTCGTACACGTGCAGCGGGCGCCCGAGTTCAAGCATCACGTAGTTGGTGATATCCACCAGAGCAGAAATCGAGCGCTGTCCGGCGCGCTGCAAACGCTGCTTCATCCAGTCCGGCGATGACGCATTCGCATTCACGTTACAGATGACGCGCCCGCTGAAACGTCCGCATCCGTCAGCCGCAGATATCCTCACCGGAAACGTCGCCTTGCTCTGAGCTGGAACGGCTGCGATGCGCGGCAGGCGCAATGGCGCGCGGGTCAGGGCCGCCACTTCACGCGCCATGCCGAGCACCGACAGGCAATCCGCGCGGTTTGGCGTGAGTTTGACGGTGAAAATCCTGTCGTTGAGTGCCAGCACCTCGCGCACATCCTGACCGACGGCCGCGTCATCCTGGAGTTTCAGCAGGCCGCCGTGGTCTTCCGACAAACCCAGTTCGCGCGCGGAACAAAGCATGCCGCGGCTCTCGACGCCGCGCATGGTTGCGGCTTTAATTTCCAAAATCTGACCCTGCGCGCCTGGCAATTGCGCACCCACGCGCGCGCAGGGCACTTTCATGCCTTCGGCTACGTTCGGCGCACCGCAAACGATCGCGAGGATATCCGCGTCGCCAACGTTGACCTGGCATACGTTCAGCTTGTCGGCATTCGGATGCTTTTCCACTTTAAGCACTTCACCAACCACCACGCCGGAAAAAGGCGGCGCGGCTTCGCGGCAATCTTCGACTTCAAGACCGGACATGGTCAACAGGTGAGCGAGCGCTGTTGTGTCAAGCTTGGGATCGACCAGGGTACGCAGCCAGCTTTCCGGGATTTGCATGATCCGGTGGCCTCAGTTGAACTGCTTCAGGAAGCGCAAATCGCCGTCATAGAACAGACGCAAGTCGTCTATTCCATAGCGCAACATGGTCAAGCGCTCCAAGCCGCTGCCAAAAGCAAATCCGACGTAGCGCTCGGCGTCGAGCCCGAAATTGCGGACCACGTTCGGATGCACCTGACCGGCACCGGATATCTCCAGCCACCGCCCCTTGTGCGGACCGCTCGCGAAAGCCATGTCGATTTCAGCGGAAGGCTCGGTGAAAGGAAAATAAGAAGGCCGAAAGCGCACCTGCAGTTCGTCCGTCTCGAAAAACCGGCGCAGAAAATTGGTATAGACGCCTTTCAGGTCGGCGAAACTGATGTTCTCGTCGAGCCACAAACCCTCGACCTGGTGGAACATGGGCGAATGGGTCGCATCGGAGTCAACCCGATAGGTGCGACCCGGTGAAATCACCTTGATCGGCGGTTTGTGAGTGCGGGCATAGCGCACCTGCATCGGGCTGGTATGCGTGCGCAGCAACATCCCGCCCTCGACATAGAACGTGTCGTGCATCGAGCGTGCCGGATGATTGAGCGGCTGATTCAGCGCGGTGAAATTGTGCCAGTCGGTTTCGATCTCAGGACCATCGGCAATATCGAATCCCACCGATCGGAAGATTGATTCGACGCGCTGCCAGGTGCGCATGACCGGATGAATCCCGCCCCGCCCGCGCCCGCGCCCGGGCAGCGTGACATCGAGAGCTTCCTCCGAGAGCCGCGCATCCAAGGCCAGTGCCTCGATGGCCTTGCGGCGTGCCTGCAACAAAGCCTCGACTTGTTCCTTGGCCTTGTTGATCAGTGCGCCTGCTGGCGGACGATCCTCGGCGGAAAGCTTGCCGAGCGCCTTAAGCCGCTCGGTGAGTGCGCCACTCTTGCCTAGAAAACGCGCCTTAGCCTGATCCAGAGCGGCCAGGTCGATGATATTGTCGAAAGTCGATTTTGCGTCGGCAATTATGCCGTCGAGGTTTTCCATCTCTTCGCGGCCGTGACTGAAAATGACCTGATTGAAATGCCCCAGCACTAAACAAAAAAAGGAGGCCTTGCAGCCTCCTTTTGACTGCCTTTTCCCGGGTCAGGTGCCGAGGCTGGCTTTTGCCTGACTCGCGATCCGCTCAAATGCGGATTTATCGAATACGGCAATATCGGCCAGGACTTTGCGATCGACTGCGATCGCGGCTTTCTTCAGCCCGTTAATCAGAGTGCTGTAGGTCATGCCGAATTCCCTGGCGGCCGCGTTGATGCGGACAATCCACAACGCACGGAAATCACGCTTCTTGCGGCGCCGGTCGCGATAGGCATATTGACCGGCACGCATGACCGCCTGCTTGGCGATCCGATAGACATTACCGCGACGACCGCGAAAACCCTTCGATTTCTCCAGGACCTTCTTGTGTCGCGCACGCGCGGTTACACCACGTTTTACTCTTGGCATGGTGGTCTCCGGTCAGGCGTACGGAAGCATGGATCGGACATGAGCGTGATCTGACGCGCTCACAGCAGTACTGCCGCGCAAATTACGTTTGCGCTTGGTGGATTTCTTGGTAAGGATATGACGCAGATTCGCCTGCGCGCGTTTGAAACGGCCGCTGCCGAGCGCCTTGAAACGCTTGGCTGCGCCGCTCTTGGTCTTGAGCTTTGGCACAATAACTCCTTCATGTTTTAGCCTGACTCCAGGCGTCCTCGTGCGAGGCGCTTTGTTGCCTTGGAATCACTTGTTGTAATCACGCCGGCCGAATGATTCGTGGCTGCACATCGCATGCCGCTCTTTGGCCATCCGCCGGGTCTTCTTTACCGGACTGCTTACCGCTTACTACCCTACTTTTTCTTCGGGCTCAGCACCATGACCATCTGCCGGCCTTCCATTTTTGGAAACTGCTCGACTACGCCAAACGGCTCCAGGTCCGCTTTCACTCGTTCCAGCAATTTGAAGCCAAATTCCTGGTGCGCCATTTCCCGGCCGCGAAAACGCAGCGTTATTTTGGTCTTGTCGCCTTCGGTCAGAAAACGGGTCAGATTGCGCAATTTGATCTGATAGTCGCCATCGTCCGTACTTGGCCTGAACTTCACTTCCTTGACCTGTATCTGCTTCTGCTTGAGCTTGGCCTCGTGCTTGCGCTTGGCCTCGCTGTACTTGAACTTTCCGAAGTCCATCAGCCGCGCGACCGGAGGCTGTGCAGTTGGCGCAATTTCCACCAGATCGATCTCCAGTTCTTCCGCCATCGCATTTGCCTGGGCGAGACTGACGACCCCGATTGGCTCACCTTTAATACCGATGAGCCGGAGCTCCGGCGCGGTTATCTCGCCGTTGATCCTGACTTCCCTGTCCTGAGCTATAAGCTGACCCCCATTAATGATTATGCCGCGCTTCCCTTATGCGAAATCTCGGACATCAGTCGCTCGATAAATTTATCAAGCGGCATCTGGCCAAGATCGCTACCACTACGGGACCGCACGGCGACGGCGTTTGCGGCCACCTCTTTATCACCAATGACTACTTGGTAAGGCAGCTTTTGCAAACTATGTTCCCGAATCTTATAGGTTATTTTCTCGTTTCTCAAGTCCACGAGCGCACGGAACCCCGCTTCGCAGAGTTCCCGGGCCACCAGAGCCGCATAATCGGCCTGGCGTTCGGAGATATTGATGACCACGACTTGCTCGGGTGCCAGCCATAACGGCAAGGCTCCGGCATAGTTCTCGATGAGGATGCCGATAAAGCGCTCCATGGAACCCAGGATCGCCCGGTGCAGCATGACCGGCAGCCGCTTACTGTTGTCTTCGGCGATATATTCCGCGCCGAGCCGGCCAGGCAGCGCAAAATCCAGTTGCAGGGTGCCGCACTGCCAGACCCGGCCGATGGAGTCTTTTAGCGAAAATTCGATTTTCGGGCCATAAAACGCGCCTTCACCCGGATTCAAGTCCCATTTCAAGCCTTTTGCATCGAGGGCGGCCTTGAGCGCGGCTTCCGCCCGGTCCCAGATTTCATCGGCGCCAATGCGTTTCAGCGGACGCGTGGAGAGCTTGATCAGAATCTCGCGGAAGCCAAAATCGGCATAGACCTTCTGCAGCAGGTCAATAAAGTCCCGCGCTTCGCCCTGCACCTGATCTTCGGTGCAGAAAATATGCGCGTCATCCTGGGTGAAAGCGCGCACACGCATGATGCCGTGCAAGGCCCCGGAAGGCTCGTTGCGATGGCAGGCACCGAACTCCGCCAGGCGCAGTGGCAAATCGCGGTAGCTCTTCAGCCCCTGGTTGAAAATCTGCACATGGCCCGGGCAATTCATCGGCTTCACCGCGTAATCGCGCTTTTCCGATTCGGTCGTAAACATCAGTTCGCGGTAGTTCTCCCAGTGCCCGGAGCGCTCCCACAGCGAACGATCCATGACCTGTGGTGTGCGCACCTCGTTGTAGCCGTGCCGGGAAAGTGTCGCGCGCATGTATTGCTCGACCTGCTGCCAGATCGCCCAGCCTTTGGGGTGCCAGAACACCATTCCGGGCGCTTCCTCCTGGGTATGGAACAAATCGAGCTGCCTGCCCAGCTTGCGATGGTCACGTTTGTCCGCTTCTTCCAGACGGAACAGGTAGGCGTCAAGGTCTTCTTTTTTCGCCCACGCCGTGCCGTAGACTCGTTGCAGCATTTCGTTCTTCGAGTCCCTGCGCCAATAAGCGCCCGCCACTTTCAGCAGCTTGAACACCTTGAGCTTGCCCGTGGACGGCACATGCGGACCCCGGCACAGATCGGTGAAATTGCCCTGAGTGTAGAGCGACACATCTTCGTCGCCGGGAATCGCCGCGATAATCTGCGCCTTGTAAGTCTCACCCTGGTTTTTGAAAAATTCGATGGCTTCGCTGCGATCCCAAACCCGGCGCTCGACTTTCACATCGCGCCTGGCGATTTCCGCCATGTGCTGCTCGATTGCGCTCAAGTCCTCTGGCGTGAACGGCCGTTTGTAGGAAAAATCGTAATAAAAGCCGTCGTCGATCACCGGGCCGATGGTGACCTGGGCGTCCGGGTAAAGCTCCTTGACGGCATGAGCCAGCAGATGCGCAGTCGAGTGGCGCAGGATGTCAACGCCCTCGGCATTTTTGTCCGTCACGATTTCCAGATCGGCGTCGCGCTCGATCACAAACGAGGTATCGACCAGCTTGCCGTCGACCCGCCCCGCCAGGGCCGCGCGCGCAAGGCCGGCACCAATTGAAGTAGCGACTTCCGCGACGCTGACCGGCTTGTCGAAGGCTTTAAGCGAACCGTCAGGTAACCGTATGGACGGCATATTTTGAAGTCCCAAAAATAAAAAAGTGCGGCGAACCGCACTTCTTTGCTACCAGACCAATAAAGGGGTTCAGGAACGACGCATGAAATCTATCCTGCAAGTTCGAAAACCCATTTGTGTCCTTCAGGAATCTGGTAGGCGCGATTGGATTCGAACCAACGACCCCCACCATGTCAAGGTGATGCTCTAACCAACTGAGCTACGCGCCTGCCGAGCCCGGATTCTAAACCAAACGCTGCGGGCGTTCAAACCTCACTTTCGACGTGCCGATTCCACGCCGGGAATATGCCTGAGCGCGGCCAGCAGGCTTGTCAGTTGCGTCAATCCTTCAACTTCCAGCGTAAACAGCATCCGCGTACTTAGATCCAGACTCTGAGACGCGCTGGAGCCGACCCGCACTTTCTCGCGCGTTAATACGTCCAGGATGTCTCGCATCAACGCCGGCTGACTGCCGGCGATCACTTCGATATCCACGGCAAATTTGGATGCACCGGTGTCGCCCCAGCCGGCGGCAATCAATCTTTCCTGGGGCAAAGATGCCAGATTGTGGCAATCAGCACGATGCACACTGATCCCGCGACCACGGGTTACGAAACCGATGATTCTGTCCGGCGGCGCCGGCTTGCAGCAACGTGCCAACGCGGTGAGTAGCTTGTCCACCCCGACGACCAGAACACCGCCGGCCGGCATCGTGGGACGCCTCGGCGTCGCCGAGGCGGACGGGGCTTCCATTGCTGCCTGATCTCCGAGCACCGCCGATTGCACCTGCCGCGGCGAAACTTCACTGCGGCCCAGAGCCGCGAACAGCGCATCCACGTCGCCAAACTCCAGGCGCGAAGCCAGCTCTTCGAGATTTTGGCCGGTCTTGCCAAGACGCTGCAGATCTTTTTCCAGCACAGCACGCCCGTTCGCGATGGCTTCATCGAGCTGCTGCGCGTTAAACCATTGGCGCACCTTTGAGCGCGCACGATTGCTCTTGAGGTAACCTAGTTCGGGATTGAGCCAGTCCCGCGACGGCCCGCCTTCCCTGGCTGCGGTTATTTCCACCCTTTGTCCATTGGAGAGGGCATAGGTCAGTGGCACAATCTGGCCGTTGACCTTGGCTCCCCGGCAGCGATGGCCGAGTTCCGAGTGAAGGTGATAGGCAAAATCGACCGGTGTGGAACCACGCGGCAGATCGATCACCCGCCCCTGCGGCGTAACCACGTAGACCATGTCCTGAAACAAGTCGCTCTTGAAGTACTCCGCCATCTGACTGGCGTCGGCCAGCTCGTCTTTCCACTGGAGTACGCTGCGCAGCCACGAAATCTGGTTGTCCAGCTTCGGATCGCCCCTGACCGCCTCTTTGTAGCGCCAATGCGCCGCCACGCCGAGCTCTGCGTGCTGGTGCATCTCGTGGGTGCGCACCTGGATTTCCAGCACCCTGCCATCCGGACCCACGACCGCGGTATGCAACGAGCGATAGTCATTCGCCTTTGGCCGTGCGATATAGTCGTCAAATTCACGCGGAATGGGTGACCACAGGTTGTGCACCACACCGAGCGCGGCGTAGCAGTCCTTGACGTCATCGACCAAGACCCGCACCGCACGTACGTCGAACAGCTCATCCAGCCCGACGCCTTTTCTCTGCATCTTGCGCCAGATGCTGTAGATGTGTTTCGGCCTGCCGCTCAGGTCTGCTTTGATGCCGGTGGCGCTGAGTTCATCTTGCAGCAGTCGAATCGCCTCGTTGATGAAGTTTTCGCGATCCGCGAGCTTCTCGTCCAGTTGGCGAGCCAGGCTGCGGTAGATTTCAGGCTCGAGGCACCGAAATGCGAGATCCTCCAATTCCCATTTCAACTGCCCGATGCCAAGCCGGTTGGCGAGCGGTGAGAACAGCTCCAGCGTCTCCCGGGCGGTGTCTTCGCGAATGGCCGCGTCCGGATTCGATGCCAGCTCGCGCAACCATTGCACCTGGTCGCCGAGCTTGATCAGCACCACGCGCACGTCCTGAGCCATCGCCAGCAGCATTTTGCGCAGTCCTTCAAGTTGCGACGTGCGGTCGTCATTGTTCGCGCTGGCAGCCTTCGTGGAACGCAGGGCCTGGATCTGGGCCATGCTTGCAACGCCGTCCACCAGCGCGACCACTGCCGCACCGAAAGCCGCCTGCAATCCATCGCGCTCGCCACGCGTCGCAATCGGTGCGCCGAGCAATAACGTGGCGGCAATGGCCTCGCCGCCGACGGGCAAGCCACCGAGAATGCCAGCGGCGGCGCGTGCATGATTTATCCATGGTTGCCCGCCTGGATGTACGCGGCCTTGATAGTGCTGAAGAGCCCAGGCATCCGCGCGCATCACCAAGTCGCGCTCGCCTTTCGGAAGGCGCGCAATCAGCGTCTCGAGCCAAGCTATTGAAGCGGTATCGCGGTTGGTTTCGACGGGTTTAACCATGGCAAGGCTAACGGCCAGTCCAGTACCTTTTGCCGGATTCGCGCCAGCGCCGCACGTCAATCCCGGCCGCGCCAATATCCACCAGTAACGCACCGGAGAAGTCAGTGCGAAAAACCCGGCTGCCGGCTTGGCGATAGCGGGCGTTCACCGCCGGGTGCGGATGCCCGAAGCGGTTGCGATAACCCACCGAAAAAACCGTGTAAGCCGGGGCGACCGCACGCACGAATTCGAGCGTGGAAGACGTACGGCTGCCATGGTGGGGCGCAATCAACAGGTCCGCGCGCAAACGATCGGGCGACCGGAGCATCTGAAGTTCCGAGTGTTTTTCGATATCGCCGGGCAACAGTACGCTGCCATAACGGGAAACGATTTTGAGTACGCAACTGCGATCATTGTCTTTCGCCTGATCGTCGCCCTCGTTTGCACGGGCCTGCGGATGCAGAAACTCGAACAAGACACCGTCCCACTCCCAGCGCTCGCCCGCGTTACATGGCCGGCTGCGCGTGGCCGCCATCGCGATTGCGTGATCCGCTGACAGCGATGAAGCAAACCAGGCAACGGGCAGCGCCTGCAAGACCGACAGTGCACCACCACTATGATCGTTATCGTCATGACTGACGATCATTGCGTCAAGCCGCCGCACACCCGCGGCGCGCAGATACGGTACAACGATGCGCTCGCCGGCGTCGATCTGTTCCGTGAACGCCGGTCCGGCATCATAGAGCAGCACGTGCGCGCGGGTTCGTACCACCACGGCGAGTCCCTGCCCGACATCCAGCACGGTCACACGCAATTCGTCCGGAGCCATTTTCGCCGGCATCCACAGGAACAGCGGCAGCATCATGCCCGCCCCTACCCAGCGCGCCGGAAAGCCTCTGGGTAAAAGCATCCAGAGCGCGCCTGCTACGGCCAGGGGCACCGACCACGCCGCGGGCGCGTGTTGCTGCCAAACCACATCGGGCAGATCGCTCAGCGCCCGCAAGGCCCACATGCATAAAGCCATGATCAGGTGCGCGACATGCGCAATCGCATCCAGCGGAAGCACCGAAGCCGCAAGCGCCAGCGGCACAACTACAAAACTGATCAGGGGAATCGCGAAGGCATTGGCAATCGGGGACACCAGCGACACCTGCTGAAACAAGGCGAGCAGAAACGGGACCAACGCCAGCGTAACCGCCCATTGGGTTCGTGCCCAGGTGCGAAACCAGCCCTGCCGGCCAATGCGCGACGCACCCGTCAGCATGATGACCGCCACTGCACCAAAGGAAAGCCAGAAACCGGGCGCAATCACCGCCATGGGATCGAGCACCACCACCAGCGCCGCGGCAAGCGCCAACACGGCCGTAGAGCGAGCGGTCCAGCCTGACCATAGCGCAATGGCGACGACCGCGAGCATGTACACCGTTCGTTGCGCAGGTACGGCAAATCCCGCCAATGCGGCATAGGCCAAAGCGGCCACCAGGCCGCAGGCCGTGGCGGCCCTGACCGCCGGCAGTTTCAGAACCAGCGTTTCAGATCGTCGCCACAATCGCAAAACCACCAGGAACACCAAGCTTGCCAGCATGGTGACATGCAGGCCGGAGATGCTCATCAGGTGATTGACGCCGGTGCGGGTAAACACCTGCCAATGATCAGGGGCAATCGCGCGCTGATCGCCAATCGCCAGCGCCACGATAACTCCCGCATAGGCCCGCTCGCCCAGCGCCGCAAGCAGACGTTCGCGCACCGCTTCGCGCGATCGTTCCAGCAAATAACCGGGGCGCCGCACGATTCGATCCATCAAGCCCGGCACCGGCTGGACGCGGACATATCCCACTGCGCGGATGCCGCGCTCAAGCATCCAGGCTTCGATATCGAATCCACCGGGATTGGCATTGCCGTGCGGCTTGTGCAGGCGCACCACCATGCGCCAGCGTTGACCGGCATGCAGATCGGGCACCGCTTCCCGTTCGGTTTGATACCACATCAGGGAGATGCGGGATGGAATCCGCGCGTTCAGGGTGTAGACCCGCTCTACGTCGAGGCGAAAGCGCACCCCGCGCCCGTTCGGTTGTACCATTTCGGCGATGACACCGGAGATTTCGACGTCACGACCTTCCCAGATTTCAGGCAGTTCGTCGGCGATGTTCCATGACCCGACGGCAGCCGCCCAGAAGAACCCCGCAACGGCAAATGCAACTATCGCACTACCGTGCGCGAATACCTGGCCGGCGGCACCGGGACGACGCGCGAAAAAAATCCATAGCGTGCAAAGCGGGACCAGCGCCGTTGCGCCGGTAAAATCCGGCAGGACCGATTGCTGCTGAAGCAGCCACGCTCCTGCAACCAGCGCGAACAGATAAATACTGGTCACGATCCACCCAGAGTATTATTCGTCACATCTATGCCACGTAAGCTTTTCCGCAAGTACCTTCCCAGTCACCAGAGTATCCGCGAGAACCGGTACCTTCGTTTCTTCGGTGCCGCCTTACAGCACCATAATCTCTGGCATCTGCATCGCAAGTCCGTCGCCGGCGGCGTGGCGGTCGGGTTGTTCTGCGGACTGATTCCCGGGCCCTTGCAAATGCTTGGCGCCGCCCTGCTGGCCATCATTTTTCGGGTCAATCTGCCAGTTGCCGCTATCGCGACCTGGTACACCAACCCGATTACGATTCTCCCGCTGTATTACCTCGCGTACAAGCTCGGTGTGTTCGTCACCGGATCCCATTCCACCATGCCGCAAAGATTTGATTTGCACATCCTGGATTTGCCCATCATGGAGTGGGTCCCCGCAGCCGTTCAATGGTTTTCGTTGATGGGCAAACCTTTTGCGACCGGGTTGATCCTGCTGGCCCTGATATTTGCCGTCGCCGGCTATGTACTGGTATTGACCGCCTGGCGTGTGTATGTCGGGCTGTCATGGCGAAAACGCCAGCGATCGCGCATGTCCCCGGTGCACAATGACCAAGCGTGAAAGCGGTTCCCTGGCTGACCCTTTGGCAATGCTGGTCTTCTGTTGTGCGACTTCACCCTGCCAGCTTGCCATCCTCCAGTTGCAACGTGCGCTGCATGCGCGCGGCGATGCCCGGATCATGAGTTACCACAATCAGACTGGTTGACAGTTCGCGATTGAGTTCGAGCATGAGCTCAAGTATGCCTTGCGCGGTGTGACGATCCAGATTGCCGGTGGGCTCGTCGGCGAGCACGCAGGCCGGTTCGGTGACCAGCGCGCGCGCCAGCGCCGCGCGCTGGCGCTCGCCGCCGGATAATTCACCCGGCGTATGGGTCACCCGGGCACCGAGTCCGACGCGGTTCAAAACTTCGCGGGCGCGCTGCAAGGCGTGCGTGCCGGGCATACGCCGGATCAGCAAAGGCATGGCCACGTTTTCCAGCGCGGTGAACTCCGGCAGCAGATGGTGGAACTGGTAGACAAAGCCCAGACCGGCGTTGCGCAATCGGCCTTTTTCTTTTTCGCTGAGTTCCTCCAGGCGGCGCCCCATGATTAAAATATCGCCGGAAGTGGGCGCATCAAGTCCGCCGAGCAGATGCAGCAGCGTGCTCTTGCCGGACCCGGATGCGCCGACGATGGCGACGGTTTCGCCGCGACGCACATTGATGTTGACGCCGGTCAGCACGGACACCGCGTACTCACCTTGCCGGAAGGTCTTGCAAAGATTGCGGCAGGAAACCACCGGGTCCGCGACCATCTCACTCATAGCGCAAGGCCTCGGCCGGATTAATTCTGGCGGCACGCCAACTGGGATAAACCGTAGCGGCAAGGTTCAGCAGGAAAGAAGTCGATGCAATGATGGCCACGTCCTGCACATGCACGTCGGAAGGCAGGTCGCTGATGTAGTACACATCCTTGGCCAGGAATTGCACGCCGAACATACCTTCGATGGTTGACACGATGGATTCGACGTTTACCCCGACCACGACACCGATGAACACACCAGTCAATGTGCCGATCACGCCGATCACCCCCCCCTGAATCATGAAAATATTCATGACCGCACCGGGCGCAGCCCCGAGCGTGCGCAGTATGGCGATGTCGGCGCGCTTGTCGGTGACCGCCATGACCATCGTGGAAACAATGTTAAACGCGGCCACGGTCACAACCAGCAGCACAATGATGAACATCACCCGCTTCTCGATCTGCACGGCGCGGAAAAAATTGGCATGACTGCGTGTCCAGTCGGAGACGTAGGCATTGTCATCAAGCGTGTACGACAATTCGCGGGCTACGCGCGGCGCCGAAAACAGGTCTTTCAGTTTCAGGCGAACCCCTGAAACTTTGTCTTCCATCCGATACAGCTTCCGGGCGTCTTCCAGGTGAATCAAGGCCAATCCGGCATCGTATTCGTACATGCCGACTTCAAAGATACCCACGACGTCGAACTGCTTGAGGCGCGGCATGATCCCGGCCGGCGTCACTTGTCCCTGCGGCGCGATGACCAAGATCTTGTCGCCGGTACGTGCACCAATGCTCTGCGCCAGTTCGCTGCCAAGTACGATGCCAAATCTGCCCGGTCGCAATTCGCCAAGACTGCCGGATTTCATATGCATGCCGATGTCGGCAACCTTGTCTTCCTCGGCCGGCAATATGCCGCGCACGATGCTGCCCTGCACGGTCTGGCGGTTGGAAATCAGCCCCTGCGCCATGACATAGGGCGCCGCCGCGACCACCTCTTCATTCTGTGCGGCTTGCGTGGCGACGGCCTTCCAGTCGCCGAGGCCACCAGCTATCCCTGTGATCTGTACATGCGAGGCCACGCCCAGAATGCGCGCGCGCAACTCCTTCTGGAATCCGTTCATGACCGAAAGCACCACGATCAAAGCCGCGACGCCAAGGGCGATGCCTAAGATCGACATGACGGAAATGAAGGTCGTCATCTGATTGCGCCGGTTTGCGCGCGTATAGCGCAGCCCGACAAACAACTCATAAGGCGTCAGCATGGGGGAATAAGTCTATGACCTGGCTTTTTACGGCGGCGATGCGCAGTCTGCCATATTCCACCGCGGAACCGTTAGCGCCCGGGCGGCGGCAGCGGTCAGGCAACAGCGGATTCTGCCTGCAGCATTCCTCGCGCTTCGCTGAAGCGCACGATCTCGGCGAGTCCCTTTCCGGTTTTCAGGTTTCTGACCTGGAAGCACTTGTCGTCGCGCAATTTGCGCGCGTCCCGGTCGATCACCTCGTGGAAGCCGCCAGCGCCGGGCGCGGGTCCGATCTAGTCAGTGATCAGCAGATCCGCTATCAGCTTCATAGCGCCATGAAACTGCGTACCCCATCGGCTTCCATATTTCTGCCTGCCCCGCTTTTCACCACTTCCCCGCGCTGGAGCACGACATAATGATCGGCCAGCTCGCGGGCGAAATCATAGTACTGCTCCACCAGCAGGATCGCCATGCCACCACGCGCGGAAAGTGTCTTGATGACGCGCTCGATATCCTTGATGATCGAAGGCTGTATGCCTTCGGTGGGTTCATCCAGGATCAATACTCTGGGTTTCATTGCCAGCGCCCTGCCGATGGCGAGCTGTTGTTGCTGGCCACCGGACAGGTCACCGCCACGGCGCGTTTTCATGGATGCGAGCACCGGAAACATTTCATATATCTCCGAGGGAATATTCCCGGCGCCGCCATTGGCTTTGCTGGCCAGTCCCATCAACAGATTCTCTTCGACCGTGAGGCGCGGAAATATTTCACGCCCCTGCGGCACGTAACCCATGCCCAGGCGCACCCGGGCGAATGGCGCCAGGCGGGTAATGTCCTCGCCATCAAGCATCACCTTGCCGCCGGAAACAGGCAGCACACCCATCAGGCATTTGAGCAAGGTGGATTTGCCGACGCCGTTGCGTCCGAGCAAGGCCGTAACGCCGCCGGTGGGAACTTCAAAGCCGATGTTGCGCAACGTGTGGCTGCTGCCGTAGTGCTGATTGATATTCTCGATTTTCAGCATGCTTCAGCGGCCCAGATAAACCTCGATCACGCGCTCGTCGTTTTGGACCTTGTCCATCGTGCCTTCCGCAAGCACGCTGCCTTCGTGCAGGACGGTTACCACTTTGGCGATCGATTCGATGAACGCCATATCGTGCTCCACTACGACCAGAGAGTGCGCGCCCGCCAGCGCCTGAAATAGTTCAGCGGTGCGTTCGGTTTCTGCATCCGTCATGCCGGCCACGGGCTCATCGAGCAGCAGCAGGCGGGGTTCCTGCATCAGCAGCATGCCGATTTCCAGCCACTGCTTCTGTCCATGCGACAGCAGGCCTGCCAGACGGTCTGCTTCGCTGCCGAGCTTGATCAGGTCCAGCCTGGCGGCGATACCGTCGAGTTGCTCCGAGGACAGTTTCGCGCGCAGACTCGCCCATACGGTCTTGTCTGTCTTCAGGGCCAGCTCCAGATTCTCGAATACCGTATGGTTTTCAAACACGGTCGGCCTCTGGAACTTGCGCCCGATGCCGGCGTGCGCGATTTCCGGTTCGGTCAGGCGCGTGAGATCGATGGTTTGTCCGAAATAGGCACTGCCCGAATCGGGGCGGGTCTTGCCGGTAATCACATCCATCATGGTGGTCTTGCCAGCCCCGTTTGGGCCGATGACACAGCGCAGCTCCCCGGCCTCCACGGTGAGCGTGAGTTTGTTTAATGCCCTGAATCCATCGAAGCTCACCGTGATGTCGTCCAGATAAATAATCGGGCCGTGGCTGACATCAACACCCTCGCGCACGATGTGACCGAGTCCGGAAGTCATATCGCCGCTCAGGTTGATGTCCACTTTCATGTCTTTCATTTTCTGCCACGCCTGGCAACATTCATCAAGCCCACGAAGCCCCTGGGCATGAACAAGGTGACCAGAATAAACAGCAAGCCGAGGAAGAACAGCCAGTATTCCGGAAATGCCTGCGTGAAAAAGCTCTTGGCCCCGTTGACCGCGCCGGCACCGAGCAGGGGGCCAATCAGCGTGCCGCGCCCGCCCACTGCCACCCACACGGCGATTTCGATGGAATTGGCCGGCGACATTTCACCGGGATTGATGATGCCGACCTGCGGCACATACAAGGCGCCGGCAATACCGCACAGTACCGCCGACAAGGTCCAAACGAAAAGCTTATAGCCGAGCGGGTTGTAACCGGAGAACATCAGCCGGCTCTCCGAATCGCGGATAGCCGTCAACACCCGACCGACCTTGGAGCGCAGCAAATAGCGCGTGAGCACCAGGGTGCCAATCACCACCAGCGCCGTCAGGGCGAAGATCACCGCGCGCGTGGACGGCGCGGTGATCGGAAAACCCAGCACGCGCTTGAAATCGGTGAAACCGTTGTTGCCGCCGAAGCCGGTATCGTTGCGGAAGAACAAAAGCATGAAGGCGAAAGTCATCGCCTGCGTAATGATCGAAAAATACACGCCTTTGATGCGCGAGCGAAAGGCAAAGTAGCCGAATGCCAGCGCCAGAAGTCCCGGCACCAGAATCACCAGCGCGACGCTCCACAAGAAACTGTCCGAACCGGCCCAGTACCAGGGATATTCCTTCCAGTCGAGAAACACCATGAAGTCCGGCAAATCCGACTGGTACTGCCCCTCGCGCCCGATCTGGCGCATGAGATACATGCCGAAGGCGTATCCGCCGAGCGCGAAGAACACGCCATGGCCGAGCGACAGAATACCGGTGTAGCCCCAGATCAGGTTCATCGCCATGGCCACGATGGCGTAGCAGAGAATTTTCCCGCCGAGGGTCACCGTGTATGCCGAAACATGCAGCGTGCTGCCGGGCTCGGGCAGCAGATACAGCAACGGCAGGATGACGAGCGTGACCAGCGCGAATGCGCCAATGGCGAGCCAGCCGGCTTTCGGGAACAGCGGTTCAATGCCGGGTGCGAGTGTCGCGTTCATGCCTCCACCGCCCGCCCCTTCAGAGCGAACAATCCTTGCGGACGCTTCTGAATGAAGGCGATAATCAGCACCAGCACGAGAATCTTGGTAAGCACCGCGCCGATATGCGGCTCCATGAATTTCGACGCGATACCCAGCCCCAGCGCCGCGTAAACCGTACCGGCGAGTTGCCCGACGCCACCCAGGACCACGACCATGAAGGAGTCAATGATGTAGCTCTGGCCCAGATCGGGACCGACGTTGCCGATCTGCGACAGCGCGACACCCGCCAGCCCGGCGATGCCGGAGCCCAGACCAAAGGCCAGCAAATCAACGCGCGCGGTGGGCACACCCACGCAGGAGGCCATGCTGCGATTCTGAGTCACCGCGCGCACGAACAAACCCAGCCGCGTGCGCGCAAGTATCCAGCCCATCGCCAATAGAACGAACAGCGAGAACGCGATAATGACGATGCGGTTATAAGGCAGCACCACATTGGCCAGTTCCACCCCGCCGGACATCCACGACGGATTGGCGACTTCGACATTCTGCGCACCGAATATCTGACGCACCAGTTGAATCAGGAACAAGCTGATGCCCCAGGTGGCGAGCAGCGTCTCCAGCGGCCGCCCGTACAGCCAACGGATCACGCTGCGTTCCAGCGCCATGCCCACCAGCGCGGAGGCGAGAAATGCCACCGGCACCGCCGCCAACAGATACCAGTCGAAATGCGCTGGTAGCCAGGTCTTGAACAACTGCTGGGTGACATACGTCGCGTAGGCGCCGATCATCAGCATCTCGCCATGCGCCATGTTGATCACGCCCAGCAGTCCGTAGGTGATGGCGAGTCCAAGCGCCACCAGCAGCAAAATGCTGCCGAGCGAAACACCGGTAAACAGGCGTCCCGCGTAGTCGCTCAACACCAGCCGTCCCTGGATGTCTTCGATGGCCTCCAGAGCGGCATAGCGCACGTCCTCGCCCGCCTCGGCGAAACTGCCCGCCGCATCTTTTTCCAGCAGCGATTGCAACAGTGTGCGCGTTTTCGCCTGATTGCTGGTTCCCAGCGTGCGCACGGCCTCCAGGCGCACCGTTGCGTCGGGGCTCTTCAATTGCAGGATGGCCTGGGTCTGTTCCAGCGAGGCCTTGATCGCGGCATCGGTTTCCCTGGCGAGCGCCTTTGCGATCAGCGGCAGCAGGGAAACCTGGGCGGTGGACTCAATGGCCCTGGCCGACTCGAGGCGAACATCGCGTTCGGGCGACAGTAGCTTGAGCGCCCCCATCGCGGACTCGAGTGCGCCGCGCAGTCGATTGTTCACGACAATGGGTTCGAGAGATTGCGGCGCAGGTGCAAGCACCCTGAGCGTCGCCGCGTCGATGAATTGATCACCTTTGGCGAAAACCACTTGCCCGGCGGGCGTGACACTGACAGCACCATCCTGCAGCGCCTGTAGTATATCGAGCGCGGCTTCGTCGCCTGCTGCAACCAGCGCATGAATGGCTTCGATCCGGGCGCTGGGATCGGCCGAGCCGAGCCGGGTCACGATCTGCGCGTCCAGCGCAAAAGCCGGAGCGGCAATCAGGACCGCCACGAAAAGCAACATCAACCTCAAATCGAAGCTCCCGGACAGGATTCAAAAAAAGCCTGCTAACAACAGTGCAGGCTCCGAACGATTCAATGCACTTTCCGCAGCCGCTCACTCAAGACAGCGCGCGGCTGGGAAGCTTATTGCTTTAAAGCTTTTGTTTGCCCTCGTTCCCCGCGATAAAGGGGCTCCAGGGTTGCGCACGGACCGGACCCTTGGTCTTCCACACCACACTGAACTGACCATCGGCGGTGACTTCACCGATCATCACCGGCTTGTGCAGGTGATGGTTGGTTTTGTCCATGGTCAGGGTAAAACCAGACGGCGATTTGAAGGTCTGACCGGCCATGGCGATGCGAACCTTGTCGACGTCCACGCTGCCCGCTTTCTTCACCGCCTGCGCCCACATGTGGATGCCGACATACGTCGCCTCCATCGGATCGTTGGTCACCACGGTATTCAGATTGGGCACGCTGTTCTTCTTCGCCCAGTCTTTGTACATCTTGGCAAACGCGGTGTTTTCCGCATTCTTCACCGACATGAAGTAATTCCATGCCGCCAGGTGCCCAACCAGCGGCTTGGTGTCGATGCCGCGCAGCTCTTCTTCACCCACTGAGAACGCCACCACCGGAACATCGGTCGCTTTCAGGCCGGCATTGCCGAGTTCCTTGTAGAACGGCACGTTGGAGTCGCCGTTGATGGTGGAGATCACGGCCGTCTTGCCACCGGCGGCGAATTTCTTGATGTTGGCAACGATGGTCTGATAGTCGCTATGGCCGAACGGCGTGTAAACCTCGTCGATATCCTTTTCGGCCACGCCTTTGGATTTCAGGAAAGCACGCAGAATCTTGTTGGTGGTGCGCGGGTACACATAATCAGTACCCAGCAGGATCCAGCGCCTGGCCGCACCGCCATCTTCGCTCATCAAATATTCAACCGCCGGAATGGCCTGCTGATTCGGGGCCGCGCCGGTATAGAACACGTTCTGCGACAACTCCTCACCTTCATACTGCACCGGATAGAACAACAGGCTGTTCAATTCCTCGAACACCGGCAGCACCGATTTGCGCGACACCGAAGTCCAGCAGCCGAACACCACCGATACCTTGTCCTGCGTGATGAGCTGGCGTGCCTTCTCGGCGAACAACGGCCAGTTGGAAGCCGGGTCCACGACCACGGGCTCGAGCTTCTTGCCCAGCAGACCACCCTTGGCGTTGATTTCCTCGATGGCCATCAATGCGGTGTTCTTCAGCGCTGTTTCGGAAATGGCCATGGTGCCGGACAGCGAGTGCAGGATACCGACCTTGATGGTATCTGCCGCCGTTGCCGTTAGCGCCAACGCCGAGAATGCAGCCGCAATCAGCGATTTCAAAAGATTTCTACGATTCATTAGGACCCCCAGACAAAAGTTTGTTGAACAATGACTGCACCAGAAAAACGCCTACCATTCCCGCAATCGTGTTTGCGAAAGCTTACGTTCCAATTGCAGTGCTGTGCACCGCAACCCCCGTGCCAAGACCTGCAAGCACTGAACAATAGCGCTTCGATTCATGCATTTGACGATGTTCTGGTAGGCGATCAGGCAAGCTTTTGGCATGAGCGCGCAAGGCTGCCTGCACCAGGTCGGTGCGCTGGATCAGGCGCCACGCACCAGAATGATCAAGTGCATTCCCGAGCAGCGCGGACTGGTTGGGCGGGTCGAATGCAGCTGGCAAACCGATCCGTCGCACGGTCTGAAAAAACCCGCATGCTAGACTCGCACCCGGTTTTGACCCCAGCGATCACCCGATTTTTCCGTGTCCAGCGTTACCCTGTTTGTTCCCGATATGTTCTGGCCGCATGGCGGCATCACTCCCGTCTTGCCGCCGTTGCCCGCATTGCGCAGCCTGATCGGCCGCGCCAATGCCAGCGATGAGCCCTGCGAAGATGAACAAACCTGGCTCTGCACGCAATTTGGCATTGCCCGGCAGACCGACTGGCCGGCTGCGCCGGTGTGCTTGTCCGGCGAAGGCATGGACCCCGGCGCGAACTATTGGCTCCGTGCTGATCCGGTGCACCTGCAACTGCAACGCGACGGTTTGATTTTGTTACCACCCGATGCTCTCACTATCACAAATGACGAAGCCCACGCGCTGTGCGCCAGCCTCAATATCCATTTCGCCGCCGAAGGGTTCCATTTTGTGGCGCCGCAGGCGCGACACTGGTACCTGAAGGGCACTCGCCCCGCGCGCATTCGCACCCGCGCATTGGCGCGCGTCGCCGGCCAGGACATCAACCACCTGCTTCCGGAAGGTGAAGACCGTCTGGACTGGCACCGCATTGGTAATGAAATCCAGATGCTGCTGCACGCGCATCCAATTAACGCGCAGCGCGAACAACGCGGCGCGCTGGCGATTAACAGCCTGTGGTGTTCCGGCGGCGGCACGCTGCCCGCAGTGCGTACCGCTTTTCAAAGCGTCATCGGCAGCAGCGCGCTGGCGCGTGGCCTGGCGCAAATCGCTCAGATTGATTTCACAGCTGCGCAACAAGGCGTCGCGGCCATCCGGCGCGAGAATGTACTGGTCGAACTGCGCGAGGCGGCGACGGCGGCGATGCGCCTCGACGCAACCGCCTGGCCGGCTGCGTTCGATGACCTGGAGCAGCGCTGGTTCGCACCTGTTGCGGACTCGTTGAAAAAGGGGCGCCTGCGCGAACTCATCATCGTCACCGTCGCCAATCAGCGCGAATACCGCTGGTCGGTCAAGCGCAGGCATCGGTATCGCTGGTGGCGCCGATCGGCCACGCTGGGCATCCCGGAATGAACGCCCCGCGTATCGTCGAACGCGAGGTACCGCCAGCGATCTGGTCCAGATTGCTCGAAGGCGGCTTGCATCCGGTTCTGGCGAAAATCTACGCCGCGCGCGGCGTAAGCCAGGCCACTCAACTCGACACCGGCTTGGCCGGCCTGCTCCCCTTCGACCAGTTGCTCCATTGCGCGGCCATGGCCAGCGTGCTGGCCGATGCGATCGCCGCGCAAAAACGTTTGCTGATCGTGGCCGATTACGATGCCGATGGCGCTACGGCCTGTGCGGTGGGCATGCTGGGTCTGAAAAGTTTCGGCGCGCAGGTCGAGTATCTGGTGCCGAATCGTTTTGAATACGGCTATGGGCTCACCCCGGAGATTGTGCGCCTTGCCGCCACCCGCAAGCCGGATTTCCTGATCACGGTGGATAACGGCATCGCCAGCGTGGAAGGCGTGGCGGAAGCAAACAAGCGCGGAATCGAGGTGTTAATCACGGATCACCACCTGCCCGGGGCGGAAGTTCCGGCGGCGGCCTGCATCGTGAATCCCAATCAGCGTGGCTGCACTTTTTCGAGCAAGAACCTGGCCGGGGTCGGTGTCATGTTTTATGTACTGGTTGCCTTGCGCGCGGAATTGCGGCGCCGGGGCTGGTTCGCGCAACGAAAGGAATCGAATCTCGCCGAACTGCTCGACCTGGTGGCGCTCGGCACCGTCGCCGACGTGGTGCGCCTGGACGACAACAACCGCATCCTGGTCGACCAGGGCCTGCGGCGCATGCGCGCCGGACGCGCGCGCCCTGGCATTGCCGCGCTATTGCGCATTGCCGGACGCGATCCCTCGCGCATCAGCGCCCATGATCTCGGCTTCGTGGTCGGGCCGAGGTTGAATGCCGCGGGACGTCTCACCGACATGTCGGTGGGTATCGAGTGTCTGCTGACGCACGATCCTGACCGGGCTGCGGACCTGGCAAAACAACTCGATGCGCTCAACCGCGAGCGCCGGGACATCGAGGCCGGCATGCAGGAAACGGCGCTCGTCCTGATGGAAAAAATCGCCGTAGCTGACACCTATTCCCTCAGCCTTTACGATGAATCCTGGCATCAGGGCGTGATTGGCATATTGGCCGCTCGCCTGCGCGAGCGTTTTCACCGCCCGGCCATTGCTTTCGCACCCGCCGAAGGTGGCGAGGCGAAGGGCTCCGGACGCTCCATTCGCGGATTGCATTTGCGCGATGCGCTCGACCTCGTCACCAAGCGCCATTCCGGTCTGATATTGCGCTTCGGCGGTCATGCGGCCGCGGCCGGGCTGGTGATCAAAAGCGCGGATATCGCCGTATTCACCGCGGTCTTCGAGGCGGTCGTGCGCGAGCTGATCGGTCCCGCCGACCTGGAACGCCTGATCGAGACCGATGGCGCACTGCCTGCCGCCGACATGAATCTCGGTTTCGCCGAGACGCTCGAAACCCAGGTATGGGGACAGGGATTTGCCGTGCCGAGTTTTTGCGACGCTTTCGAGCTGGTCGAACAACGCGTGGTCGGCGACCGGCACATGAAGCTGCGGCTGCGCCGGCCGGGCGCACGGGACGTCCTCGACGCGATCGCGTTCGGGCAGCAGACGCCGCTTCCCGCGAACATCGTCTGCGTTTATCGTGTGCAGGTAAACGAATACAACGACAAGCGCTCGCTGCAACTGGTGCTCGACCACTGGCAGCCGGCCACCAATGGAAGTACCGCTTCTGGAACTTGACCGGCTGCAGGGCACTGAGCTTGAAAGGTTGCCGGCATTTGCCGCCAGCCTGGCCATCGGTCTGCTGATCGGACTGGAGCGCGAGCGCCACCCGGGCACCAAGGCCGGCCTGCGCACTTTTGCGCTGGTCGCGCTGTTTGGAACGGCAAGCGCACTGCTAAGGAATCACTGATCAAGTAGCTGCACGGGCGGCACCTGAATGCAATTTCGTTGAGTTTGTGGAGTGCATGGAATTTTCATCGAACAGGCAGGCAGTTTTAGCGGCGAATACGGGGGAATTCTCCGTATTTCGCTCAC
>JANLTJ010000058.1:0-7199 GCA_031362885.1 Betaproteobacteria bacterium | reverse complement strand
TCGTCGGGCGAGGCCTTGCCCAGCCATTTCAGCGCCCGCACCATGCCATTGGTCAGCGCTTGCACCGTATTCGGGTTGGCGTTGATGAATTCATCCCGGGTATAGAGGGACCCCGAGGGCAGAGCGCTGCCGAAAGCAGACTTTGCGCCCTGCACCGTGACCGTTTCCACGACGACCTTGATGGTTCCGGACCTTTCCAGCAACGTGATCGTCGGTTCAATATTGGCTATCGCGTCCAGATGACCGGCGCGCATATTCGCCACCGCGCCGGGTCCGGTGCCCACGCCGATGATGGACACGTCATCGGATGACAGACCGACTGATGCCAGCAAATGATTGACGAAGGCATGCGTGCTTGAACCGGGCGCGGTTACACCGATCTTCATGCCCTTCAAGTCCTTCGGCGAGCGGTAACCTGCGGCACGCACCGTGGCGACACCGAGCGATATCGCCGGTGTCGCGCCTTGCAGCACGAATGCGCGCAGTTTCTGGCCGCGCGCCCGCATCACCAGCACATGATCGAAACCTCCGGAGACCACATCGGCGCTGCCGCCCATCATGGCCTGAAGCGCCTTGGCTCCGCCGGCGAAATCGAGAATCTCGACTTGTAATCCCTCTTCGCGGAAAAACCCGCGCTGCGCGGCAATGGCGAGCGGCAGGTAAAACAAGGATGCCTGGCCACCCACGGCGATGATGACTTTCGGTTTTTCCGGCCCTGCGCCCTGCAACGCCGTGGCGCAAAGCAGAGTACTCAGGGTCAGGACGGCGGTGCACAATCTTTTCATGGGCGTTCCCGGGGATGCGGGTCAATGTTGGAGGATTGTAGCGTGGCGCCCCCCCGCACAACGAGGGCAAGTCAAGCCTGCCAAGTGTCGTTAAACTTGGAGCGCAGCCGAAGCCGTCCGGGTAAGGCTGGATTCAAACACTCATGAGGAGACCGCATTGTGATCGACCTATACCTGTCGGGAACCGCGAATGGATACCGCGCCAGCGTCGCGCTGGAAGAAGCCGAGTTGGAATATCGGGTCCACAAAGTGGATCTGGCCAAGGCGGAACACCGTCGCACCGAATTTCTGAAACTCAACCCGGCGGCGTTGATTCCGGTCATCGTTGACCAGGACGGTCCCGGCGGCCAGCCGCTCACGCTGTCGCAGTCCGGCGCCATCATTCTCTATATCGCCGAGAAAACCGGCCAGTTTCTGCCACGGGACCCGGCGAAGCGTGCGCTTACCTTTCAATGGTTCATGCAGGGGGCAACCGATGTGGCCCCGACCAGCGGAGCGATCTTCCGCATGGAAAACAGCGTCCCGGAAAAAATCCCCGCCAACACCGAGTACTTCAACCAGCGGCTGCTGAGTTTCTTTTCCGTGTGCGACGCGCGCCTCGCCGGGTGCGAGTTTCTGGTCGACGAATTGTCGGTCGCCGACCTCATGTTGTATCCGAACTTCGCGGCCCGCAAAGCACTGGTCGACCGGGCCGGCGGATACGCCAACCTGCAGCGCTGGGGAGCCGGTATGGCCGCCCGGCCCGGGGTTCAGAAGGGTATGAAGGTGCTCGGCTGATGTTGGCTGCACTAAAAACACTGTTTGCCGAGTTTTCGGCCGCCGGCGGAACCACGCCGGCCAGCACGGACCAACGCCAGCTTCAATTGGCCGTTGCGGCATTACTGCACGAGATGACGCGCGTCGATGCCAGCCACTCGGAACGCGAACAGGAAAGGGCCGCCCAGGCGTTGGTGGTGATGTTCGGCCTGCCTGAACTCGAAGCGATGGCGCTGCTCACCGAAGCCGGTGCGCAACGCTTGACGTCCTACTTCGACCCTGCCTCCAACATCAAGCGCATGCTGTCGATCGAGCAGCGCTGCACGCTGGTGGAAAACCTCTGGCACGTCGCGTTTGCCGACAAGGATCTGCACATTTACGAAGACCAGTTCGTGCGCAAGATCGCGCATCTCATTTATGTTCCCAACACGCAATGCATGCTGGCGAGGAAGCGCGCAAGAACCTCGACGGACACGGACGACGCGAACTCTTCACGGCAAGATTAGTGAAGTAGTTCAGTTCTCCGGCGAATTGGGGGCTGGAAGGCTGGGCGGCGGCTCGAAGGCCTGGTCATCTTCGGTGCAACGGCCCGCCGATCCCATGAACAAGGCGCGACGTGCCGTACCGGCCCCCGAAAGATAACGATTCTGAATTTCGTAAGCCTCGATTTCTTCGGCGATCCTTCGGCTGCATGCGCTCGTGACTTTCTCAAATTTTCCGGTCGTCTTTTGCAGATGATGAACCAGTTCATGCAGGAAAATGGAGCGATCGAACGGATTGTCATGAACATCGAGGGCTTCGTCGACGAAAACGCCCTGATCCGGATGATAGAAGGCCTTGATGCTGCACGGCCTGCCGTCACACAGACGGCGCTGAATTTCGGTTTTCGAAAGGCGATGCACCGAGGGCAATTCGACAGGAACCGGGTAGGCCGAAACGAGCCTGATCGCCACAAATAACTCAACCATCAAGGAAACCAGTCCGGACTGATCCACGGCAAATCCTTTTCGGGGCACCACGCGGGCGCCTACTCCATCATGCACTACGCAGAGTCGTCAATCGTCGCAACGGGCACGCCAGGCGTTGACATTTACGCGATGGGTGCTGTGCACGTGCTCCAGATAGCGGTTCTGAATCTCATAGGCCTCGCGCTCGGCCGCATACCAGCGGTCGCACTCGGAGGGTATATTCTGAAACCGGCCGCCAACCCGCTGCAGGTGGTGAACCAGCTCATGCAGCAGCACGGAGCGGGCGAATGCGTCGTTAGCCAGGTCAAAGTCAACGTCTAGATAGACACCCTCGCCGGGTTTGTAAAACGCCTGGGCTGCGCATTTTCCCTTACAGAAACGCTGGCGGATTTCCGCGAGTGGGACCTGGTGAATTTCCGGCAAATCCCTGGTTTCTGGAAAACCGGCCGCGGGAAAATTCGATAGCGAAACGATGGAACCCAGCAACTGCAGTGCGAGCGATGCGAGAGAATAAGAGTCCATGTCATGCCCCTGGACCGGCGCGCCCCCCCCAACCCCGCCGATCGAAAAGTGTCTTCTTCAGTGCCATACAGCTTGAGCGCTCATCCGCTTGAGCACTGTTGGCCTGAATGCGCGCAATATGCGGGCCAGCCCTAAAATCCCCAAATACGGCATTGCCATCGCCCAACCGGAACACAGCCGCACAATCGCGGTGCGCCCTGGCACTGTAATGCGCCGGTTTCGACCGCGCAGCGCCAGAATCTTTCGTCGTTATTGCGCAACCAGCCAGACGATGCGCTGGCTGCCGCCGCTGTCGCGCGACAGGGCCAGGGTTAACCACTTCAGCATCGGACCGGCTTCCGGTTCGAATCCGAAAGGCGGGTTCACGACCAGCATTCCGCAACCGCGCATGCCCCCGCTCCAGTCTTCGGAGCGCACTGAAATCTCGAGCTGCAGGATATTGCGAATACCGGTCGCGACCAGGTCGCGCTCGAACGCGCGCATCGCCAACGGCTCCATCAGCGGGTACCAAAGCACAAAAACGCCGGTTGCAAAGCGTCGGTGGGCTTCGACAAGCGCATCGGTAAGGCGGTTAAACTCCCGCGCCCGGTCGAAGGAGGAGTCAATGAAGATCAGGCCGCGCCGCTCCATCGGTGGCAGAAACGCTTTCAGGGACTGGTAGCCATCCATCAGATGCACGGTTGTCTGGCGGTCGTTGCGAAACAGCTTGCCCAGAGTTTCGCAATCTTTCTTGTTGAGTTCGACCAGCACCATGCGATCGTCCGGTCTCAGCAAACGGCGCACCACACGCGGCGAGCCTGGATAGAAGCGCAATTCATCGCCGGTGTTTTCAGCGCGGATGGCTTCAAAGTAGGCAATGAAGGCGTCGGGCACGTCCCTGCGTCCCCACGCGAGCGCAATACCGTCCCTGAATTCCGCGTTCTTCAGCGCCCATTCGTGCGTGAGGTCGTAACGACCGATCCCTGCATGGGTATCGAGCACGAAAAACGGTTTGTCTTTTTTCCCGAGCGCCAGCACCAACCGGGTAAGCAGAGCGTGCTTGAAGACATCGGCGAAATTTCCGGCGTGAAACAGATGTCGGTAGGCAAGCATGGGCAATGAGGGGCGAGGAGCGAGGGATGAGAGTGTAACGCTGTTCACCGTTCTCACTTTCACGCCCCCGCCCCTCGCCCCCGTTTCGCCTTCATGTGATAATTCCGCCGTCTTTCAACCTCTACGCAACGCAAATCCGAAATGGCTGCCGATAACCTGCCCGACCTCAAGATGGACTCCGCGAATCTCTATCGCGAGGAAGTTTTCACCGATCGCAAGATCGGCACCATTCGCGTATTGACGCCAGTCAAGAGCGATGGTTCGTTTGATGCCGCACGCAAGGTGGTTTACGCCGGTGAGACCCAGCTTATGACTCCGGTGGGTGCGTTGCCGCTGGCTTTTGAAATCGACGCCGACTCAGTCGGCAAGGCAGCGGAAAAATTTTCCGGGTTTGCCGCGGTCGCAGTCGAACGTGCGGTCAAGGAATTACAGGAACTGCGCCGGCAACAAAGCTCCTCAATCGTCATCCCCGAGGGAGTACCCCCCGGCATGGGTGGGATGGGCGGCCTGGTCGGACCGGGCGGGGGAAAGATAAAGCTCTGATTGATCCGGATCGAGAAATGGAAATCGGGGGAACCGTTGCAGGCTCCCGCCCGTTCCTTGATCCCCCGTCACTCCCCGTCACTCCCCGTCACTCCCCGTAGCTGAGCGAGCGCGCTTTTCCCCAGAACACCCGATAGGCAAACACGGTGTAGCCGACGATCATCGGCAGCACCACGCAGGTGCCGACGAAGACAAATTGCAAGGACTCCCGGGCGGCGGCAGCCTGCCAGATCGTCAGCCGATCGACGACCAGATAGGGAAACAGGCTGTAGGCGAGGCCCGCGAACGCGAACACGAAGATCCACACCGACAGCACGAACGGCAGCCACTCGCGTTTCGACTTGCCCTGCTGCAACCTGTTCAGCGACAGCACGATGGCGACGAACGCAACCGTGGTGAGCAGCGGCAGCGGTGACAACCACAGCCAGCGCGGCCATGCAAACCATTTCTCCATGATCCCGGCGCTGGCAAACGGCGTCGCCAGGCTGATGGCGGCCACGCCCGCAGCCGCGAGCAGGGCCGCGGCTTTGCTCCATTTGAGTGCGCGCTGATGCAGCTCGCCCTCGGTTTTGATGGCGAGCCAGGTTGCGCCCAACAGTGAGTACGCGCCGGCCAGTCCGATTCCGACCAGAAACTCGAATGCAATGAACATGGCGCCGCCGCGAAAGCCGGTAATGATGCCGGCGAGCATCGCACCTTGCGCGATCGCGGCGCCGAGCGAGCCGACGAAAAACAGGTGATTCCACATCGACTGGTGCCAGCCGGATGCCTTGACGCGGAATTCAAAGGCAACGCCGCGCAGCATCAGCGAAAGCAGCATCAGCGCCACCTCCAGATAGAGCGAAGTCAGGATGATCCCGTGCGCATGCGGAAACGCCACCAGCAGGATGCCCACGCCCAGCACCAGCCAGGTTTCGTTCGCATCCCAGAACGGACCGATCGACGCCACCATCATGTCCTGCTGCGCAGGCGTGGCCAGCGGCAGCAGAATACCGACGCCCAGATCGAATCCGTCCAGAATCACATAGGCGAGGATGGCCAATCCCATCAGCGCCATGAAAATCAGCGGCAGATCGAGCTGCGTCGTCATGATACTTGCGCACCCGCCGCGCCGATCGCGCTCGTCTCGCGTCCCCCGCCTTCGCATTCCTTGCGCGCGAGCTGTGTGACCACCACCATGTAGGCGATCAGCAGCAGCGCATAGGTCAGTGCGTAGCCGACGAACGTCGTCGCGATGTACGCCGCCGGCACTTCGGATGCGGTGTCGGCAGTCAGAATGACGCCGTACACCACATAAGGCTGGCGGCCGATTTCGGTGGTCAGCCATCCGGCCAGCACCGCGATCCATCCGGAAAATGTCGTGGCGGAATAGACCCACAACAACCAGCGCGGCAACTCGCGCCGACGCAACAACAACCCGGCGCCGAGCCAGGACAGCCCAAGCATCAGCATGCCCACGCCCACCATGACACGAAAGCTCCAGAACACCGGCGCAACCGGCGGATGTTTGTCGCCAAACTCGGAAAGCCCTTTCAGTTCCCCGTCCGCTTCGTGCGTCAGGATCCAACTGGCGCCCTTGGGCACCGAGATCGCGTAGTCGTTGCGGCGAGTTGTCTCGTTGGGCATCGCGAACAGCACCAGCGGCGCGCCGCGCTCGGTTTCCCAGATCGCCTCGATTGCCGCGATTTTCGCCGGCTGGTGCTCAAGCGTATTCAGTCCATGCAAGTCCCCAACCAGAATCTGCAGCGGCGCCAGAACCGCGGCAAGCAGCAGGCCCAGCCGCAACATGCGTTGCGCCGGTTCAAAACCGCGAACGCGCAACAACTGGAATGCCGAGATTCCGGCCACCAGAAACGCCGCCGTCAAACCGGAGGCGATCATCATGTGCGTGAAGCGATACGGGAAACTCGGATTGAAAATCACCGCCATCCAGCTGGTGGCGTGCAACTGGCCGTCGATGATTTCGAACCCCTGCGGCGTCTGCATCCAGGAATTGAGCGCGAGGATCCAGAATGCCGAGGCGGAAGTGCCAAACGCCACCAGGAACGCCGCAAGGGTGTGCATCCATGCCGGCACCCGGTCGCGACCGAACAGCATGACGCCGAGAAATGTGGCCTCGAGAAAGAAGGCCGTCAGAACTTCGTAACCCAGCAGCGGCCCGGCGATGTTGCCGGCTTTGCTCATGAATCCCGGCCAGTTGGTGCCGAACTGAAAGCTCATGGTAATGCCCGATACCACGCCGAGCGCAAACGACAGCGCAAACACCTTGACCCAGAGCCGGTAGGCGGTCTTGCACCATTCATTCCGGGTAAATTCGATGCGCACACGCAGGTAGACGAGAATCCACGCCAGCGCGATGGTGATGCTGGGAAACAGAATATGAAAGCCGATGTTCAGGCCGAACTGAGCGCGTGCGAGAAGCAGCGGATCTGCAAACATGGGGATGGGTCGAAAGGAGTCCCCAGTGTAGCGCGGTTACCCGCCCGGCCGCTGTCTCGTGTTCTGGCGCGCGCATCGGCGCCGGGCCCGGAGC
>JANLTJ010000270.1:0-3601 GCA_031362885.1 Betaproteobacteria bacterium | reverse complement strand
ATGAGTGCCGCATCATCCTAGAAACGGCAGTTGACCGCTGATCAACGTGAGCAAGGGCATGACCGAATTGAAGTTAGTGCTTCATATGGGCCTCACCTGCTGGGTGAAGGACGCTACGGCGTACGCAGCACGCCCCCCTGTGCGCATGGCTGCGTTGCAACTCGTCGGAATAGCTCGCTATTCCTCCTCCTTGCGCCTTGCCCTACACCCAATGGGTCATACTGCACACGCCGTTCAACTTGTCGTTTCTAGATCATGATTAATCCGAAACTGAAGTTGTCATCCACCGATATCGCCGCGTTCTGCGGGCGACATAAAGTCAAACGGCTGTCACTCTTTGGCTCGGCGACCCGGGGCGATTTTCGCCCCGACAGTGACGTTGACGTACTTGTGGAGTTCGAAGCAAATTCGCAGGCGAGTTTACTCGACCTCGTCGATATGCAGGACGAATTATCCAGAATTTTTGACAATCGACCTGTCGATATCGCAACCCCAAGTATTCTGCGCAATCCATTTCGGCGCCGTACCATCATGCGGGATCTGGAGCTTGTCTATGGCAGCGCATGAAGACGATCTCGCGTATCTATGGGATATGTTACAGGCCGCGCGCGACGCCGTGGAATTCGTCACTGGGAAACGCCGGGCCGAATGGGAAGCCGATAAAGTGATTCGCCTGGCAGTCGAGCGAACGGTCGAGATTGTCGGCGAAGCCGCCCGACATGTGTCCGATCGTACCCGCGTAGAACACCCGGAAATTCCTTGGCGCCAAATCGTTGGACTTCGACACCTCCTGGCGCACGAATATGGCCAGATCGACCACGAGCGTCTGTTCGATACCGTGAGCCACGATATTCCAGAACTGATAAAAAATCTGGTTGCACTCCTTCCGCCGGACGCGGAGTCCTAGTCAAGTCTTGCCGCAATGGCGCGGTAGTTGACTAAGGGGGGTACCTCTAAAAATTCGCTAAACGCCCTTCCTTCGATCTCAGGGCGAGCGGGAAAAATGCCCCGGCACGAACCGTTTCTTGCGTCCGTTTTGTGGGGCCGTAGGGTCCAGTCACTCGGCTCAGGGCGAACGGGCTATGTGCTTGATTCCGTTCGTGGTCACCCTTCGTTACGCTGACGCGTATTCCCGACCGTCCTGAGGTATCGCTGATCGCACGGAAAATCGGGGCCGGGGTCTGAAGTATCCCCACAAATACCCGATCTCAAACAATGATTTAGCGTAGCGCAGGAACATGCATGGTGATCGGTGAACAAATTGAATCACCACACACAACTTAACACCGAGGAATCGTGTCTGACTCGAATAGTACTGAAAAGCCGGAATCCAGTCGGAGTTAGCGTTCATTTTTTGCTGCACTCCCTGTCGGAGCACGAAGTGACGGGGCAAACGAGCTGCTGTATGTGTCGACGATTTATTACAACCCCGGCCCCGATTTTTCTCGCACGCGCATCGCTCCACTGGTGAGTGCAAACAATCCTAATCTGAATCACCACCTGCAGGTAGATTGGGCTGACGAAAGAAGCTCCACGATTAATCGCGGAGGCGATACATGCAGGCTTGAAAATGTTGGCGTTCATTACAGGCACCAGAACCTAAGCTCGCCGTAAATCCTCGCTAGGGTTGTGCTTAATCTAACGTGGTCAAGGGGTCACCCATTAGCCGTCTCGTGTCAAGTAGGCGAGTGGAACCTTGAGTCTCCACCCCCTTAAGGGCACCTATAAAAATTCCGTTCGTCCTGAGCCAAGTAACTGGGCCCTACGGTCCCACAAAACGCACGCAAGAAACGGTTCGTGCCTGGGCATTTCCCCCGCTCGTTCTGAGCCCCGTATTCCGATCGTCCTGAGCCCGTCGAAGGAAGGATGAGCGGGCCACCATCCTCTATGCGGTTCGACAGGCTCACCACGAACGGGGTTGAAGGTGGTCAGTCCTCGCTGTTCGATGCGCGTTTGACACTTTTCGTGGATCTACAAGTCATTGATTTTAAAGCCCTGAAAAAGCTGTTTCTTGTGAGCTTGTATTCCCGACTGTCCTGAGCGAAGTCGAAGGAAGGACACGCAGCGTAACTTACTGATCGTACGATCACTGCTATTTGCGGTCCCTTCGGCAGGCTGTAAATCGGGGACAGACCCCAATTAATTCCCGTCGACGTAGGGCGCGGTCAGCATGACCCGCTCGCCCTGGGACCAGCTAAGACACGACAACGCTTTCGCGTGGGCGGTGTTAGGCCGGCACCGCCATCAGACGCACGCCTAGCGCGGCACATACGCGCTGCACAGTGTCGAAGCGCGGTTGCCCACCCGGACGCAGCGCCTTGTATAGCGCCTCCCGACCCAGCCCAGCCGCCTTGGCGATATCGCTCATCCCGCGCGCGCGGGCGATGTCGCCCAGCGCGGCGGCCAACAGCGCCGGATCGTTTTCCTCGATCACAACTGTCAGATATTCGGCAATGGCTTGGTCGTCTTCCAGAAACTTAGACATATCAAACTCGGGGAGACGGGAAACTTTTATTTTCTTGCTCATCAGTCAGTCCTCAAGCATTGCAGCCACACGTTTCGCGGCTACGATATCGGCGTCTTGCGTAGACTTATCGCCGCCGCCCAGCATCACGATCAACACCTTGCCGCGCTGGACGTAGTACATCCGCCAGCCGGGACCAAAGGATTCGCGCATCTCCATCACGCCATCACCTACGGGCTTCACGTCGCCCAGATTGCCGAGCGTCGCCTTGCGCAGCCGTTTCCCTAGACGGCGCTTGGTCATGCCGTCCTTGAGCGCGGCCAACCATGCGCCGAATTCATCGGTGAGCTTGATCGTGAATATGATATTACTGTAGTCGAACGAATACAGTTACGCAACGTTTACCGCTCCGACCGCACCAGAGCCGTAAGGCGTTCAACTTACAGACATTGCCGGCAGCTAGCGTAGGTTGCTGTGAATGTTTCGAACAGCACGCGCTGTCGCTACCCAATTTTAATGCGGCACTGGTGTGGACACCGGCCACAGGGACATTGATCGTCGCCGATGGTAACGTAACCTCAAACAGCGGCTGGGGGTTCTTCAGCCCGATGAACGGTCGGATAGTCGCATCGCATTCGATGCGACTTATCCTCGCGGTCGCCAATGCGGTCAATGCTGACTCAGTCCAATTCGGCCTGGGATCACCAGCACCAGTGCCATTACCTGCTGCAGGGCCGTTGTTTGGCCTGGGTCTCGTTGGGATGATGGGGCGGCTTCGGCGCCGGAAGGTGCGGCGCTGATCGCGATTATTCCCGACTAAATACGCCCTCTGCCCGCAAGGTCATCGTTACTCAACCCTAGTACGGTCGAATGCACTTCATCGGTATGCGCGCCCAACATCGCGCCTGGCCAATCGGTGCCGCCCGGGGTGTCGGCGAGGCGCGGGATGATCGCCGGTAGCAGCAGCGGCTCGCCGTCGACAGTTTCGGTCGCAGTGAACGCGCGTGGAAAAATTAGTTTTCTTAAGTCACCACCGCCACCGGTTTCCGAAACCCGTGCCGACGAGGCCGGTGGTTGTGGCGGATCAATAACGGTTCCAATGGTGGTTCTAGGGGTGTCACCCGTGTCAGGGGTCCC
>JANLTJ010000266.1:0-3829 GCA_031362885.1 Betaproteobacteria bacterium | reverse complement strand
GATCGCGACAGGTCGATTCGAGATCCGCGAGGAATGTTTCGCTCACCTTCCTCGCTGTCCCGTTCGCCAGCAGGACAGCGAACAGCGGGAACAGCACGTGACCCGGATGATCATCGCTTGACCAGCCGAGACCTGGGGCCTTCGAAAGCAGGTCGGCTGCGACGCGCAGGTCGCCTACGAGCACGCGAAGCAGTCCGAGCTGCCGTCCCGCGGTTCTCGGACAACGAGTCAGGGCCTTTTTCGCCTTCGCTCGCAGCACCGTAATGGTGTGACCGTCGGCGACAAGCCATCGTAGCAGTCGCGTCAACGAGGGGGCACCACGCCACGCTGCGTCCAGACGCTGGGAGACATCAGCCCGTCCGAGCTGTTGAGCAGCGAGCGCAGCCCCGTCGAGCAGTACGCCTCGCCAGTGTGGCTTGCCCACCAACGTCGCCGCGGCGTCGTACGCCAGGAGGGCTTCGGGCCAGCGCCCGGCGTCGACGAGCGCCTCGCACCACGCCAGACACGCTTGAGGTCGCTTGGTCTTTCGTGCGAGTCGCTCGAGGCCATCCACGCCGTCCACACGAAAGACAGCCTCGCGAAGCCAGCGCTCGTGCTCGCTCTCCCATTCGTCGGTCGCCGGACGGAAGCGACCAAGGCGCTTGGCCCAGAGCGGAAGGAAGGCACTGAGATCCGGCAGGGTTCCTGCCGACACATCCTCCATCTCCATGATCGGATTCTGGAGCGCGCTGACACCCCTCACCTGCTCCATGGCGCGGAGCACGGCATCGGCTCGCTGGCTGACGGGCGTGGTCGTGTACACGCTCGTCACATACTGCGCGACGCACATGTGCGCGTCGACGGCGAGCACCTCGTCGACGAGCTCGTGCTGGCCGAGATCGATGTCCGCAACGACAATCGGCAGCAGGAGCGCCCCGAACACGCCTCGGGCGGTCGCATGGTCTCCGGCGAGGAACACTTTGCCGCCCAGGCGTAGGTGCTCGCTGACGTCGGCCGGGTCGGCGTATCCCGCGACTCGCGCCGCTTCCGCGAACGACTTCGCGTCATCGACGATTCGCCGAGCGGGACGACTGGGCTTCCAACCGGCGTGGCCCTTCACCGCTCGGACCAGCAGCTCTTGGGCGATTCCCGTTCGGGCGTCAAGAGCGAGCCCGTCCAGCACGCCGCGCACGAACGCGCGTAGCTCCGACGCGGTCATCGCTTCGAGCGCGCGGTTGACGTCGGGGTCTTCCGCGGGACTGCGAGGAGTCCCAGCGCGACGTCGACTTCTCACGGCATTCTCTCCCGGAGATACGCCTGAAGGGCTCGGCGGAGCGTCGCCTTCGCGTAACGGGCGTAGCAAGCCCTGGCCGCAGGGAATCTGGCGACCGTGGTCCACTCGGCGCGCTCGACCGATCTAAGGAGCGCGCGCTCATCGGCGTGGAGATTTGTCATGCGGAGTTCGGGGCTGGCGACCGATGCGACGGCCGAACCCGTCCGGTCACGGCGACGATTCGTGCGAGCATCTCTCCGTCAGAATAGCGCAGCGGCATCCTTCGCAAACGCTTCAGAAACGCTCAAGCCTATAGAATTGCGAGTCGCACATGCCGAAGACCAACGGTCACTCGTGGCGTTTCAAGGCGCGATTCCGGCGTCACGCATTCGGGTGGAAGTCTCAGCCACCAATTGCTCGCCTGCAAGAGGCCCTTTCCGAGATCACGCTGGTCGCGCGCATCGACCCGATCCTCGGCGGAGAGGGCGCGGTCGCGCTCCTCGAGCGTATCTCGCCCGCTCTGGAGAACGTCGACAGCTCGTCAGGGGCCATCGGCACAGCGGTCAATCACACAATCGCGGAACTCGTGCCCGTCATCGTCGGTGCGCCGGCCGACGGGGGAACGCGGGCCGCCTGGCTCGAACGGCTCTTCGACGCACACGGCGCTGATCAGATTCCGTACGTCGAGCGGCTCGCCGACTACTGGGGCGAGCTGTGTGGCACGGCGGAGGTCGCCTCAGCTTGGGCCGACCGGCTGATTGGCGTCACCCGCTTAGCCCTGTCACCGGACAAGAGCGTCCGCGGCCACTTCCACGGCACCTCGGCTTGCCTGAGCGCCCTCTTCGCGGCGGGGCGCTATGACGAGCTGATCGAACTGGTGCGCGGCGACACCTTCTGGCCTTACAAGCGATGGGCCGTGAAGGCGATGGTGGCTCAAGGGCAGCCTGTGGAGGCCATCGCGTTCGCCGAGAGCTGCCGTAACCCGTGGGCGAGTGACCAAGACATCGACGGACTGTGTGAGCGAATCCTGCTGTCCACGGGCCGGATGGAGGAGGCCTATTCCTGCTACGCCCTGACGGCGAACCGGACTCACACCTATCTCGGGTGGTTTCGAGCGGTGGCGAAGAAGTACCCCGACAAACCACGGGGCAGTGTGCTGTTGGATTTAGTGCAACTCACGCCGGGCGATGAAGGCAAGTGGTTCGCGGCGGCGAAGGACGCCAGGCTCTTCGACGAGGCGGTGGCCCTCGCGAATCGGACGCCGTGCGATCCCAAGACACTGACGCGGGCTGCTCGCGACTTCGCCGAGAAGAACCCGGCGTTTGCCGTCGAGGCGGGCCTCGCGGCCCTTCGGTGGATCATCCATGGCTACGGGTTCGAGATCACCGGTGCCGATGTGTGGGCCGCCTACTCCCACACGATCAAGGCCGCCGCGAACGTGGACGGCGGTCACGACATCCGACACCGCATCCTCGCGCTCATCGACAGCGCGGGTGCCCGCGGCGGGTTCGTCGCGAGGATCATCGGGCGGGAGCTGGGGCTCCCCTGACCTGCTCGTTGCTCGATCGTGTCAGGAAGGATCACAATGCTCAGCTCGCAATACGGACGCGCCCACCTCGCGGCTGCGCCACGCTGCCACGTCAAGCGGCGACGACAGACACTTGGCCGTGTTCCTTGCGCCTCTGTTTGACACGGATCTCGACATCGTGTCCGAGAGCCGTGAGGAACTGCATCAGGCGCTCGGCGGAAAACGCGCGGGCACGACCGCGCATGAGATCCGAGACGTGCGGCTGCGGAATACCAAGGATCTTCCCGGCCTTTGCCTGCGTCAGCTTCCGCACTTTGATGGCGCGGAAAATCTGCAGCGTCAGATTCGCCTTCAGCAGCTCCTGGTCCGGGTTGGGCAAGCCCAGATCGGCGAACACGTTGCCGCTGCTTTCTTCGTACTCGATCGTGCGACGCTTCTTGGCCATCTCATTTCCGCCTTTTTGTGTGAAGACGTTCGGCATCCGCCAACCGCTGCCGGATCAAGTTGATCTCAGTCTTCGGCGTCGCAATCCCGCTCTTCGACTTCTTCTGAAAAGCGTGAAGGACGTAAATCCCATCCGTGAACTTCACCGTGTATACGGCACGATAGGCGTCGCCCTCGTGTGGCGCTACGATTTCCAGCACGGACCGGCCACCGAAGCTTTTCAGCGCTTTGACGGACGCGTATTCCTCGCCGCACTGCGCGCCGTATAGCGCATACCCGACGTGCGCCTGAACATCTTCTGGAAACGTCTTTAGATCTCGGCGTGAAGAACCCATCCAAACAACAGGTTTCGGGTTCGCTGCCTTCTCGCGCACCATCGTTATACCATTATACCCATAAAGGTATCAACTATGCTGGCGTCTATCTCGTCGAGGTCCTGTTGGGCGCGCGACGAGAGCCGATACGGCATTTCAGGACTTCTTCGTACGGGTTGCTCGGCCCCGCGACTTGATCCGTTCGGCGAGTTGTCGGCCTGATGCCTTGTCGTAGGTTTGGCCCTCGCCGCGAGCTAAGGCGTCGAACCCGGCCTGCACGTCCGCACGAAG
>JANLTJ010000246.1:0-5241 GCA_031362885.1 Betaproteobacteria bacterium | reverse complement strand
ACCAAAAAAAAATGGGCCGCATCAAGCGGCCCCTTCTCTCTTCGCATCCTGACTCTTCAGGAAATTGGTAGCGGGGGTAGGATTTGAACCTACGACCTTCGGGTTATGAGCCCGACGAGCTGCCAGACTGCTCCACCCCGCGACCGGCTCGAAAACTGAGTAATCAATTTTCGAGAGGCGGGATTATAGCTATGCAGACGGCCTTCAGCAACTCAAAACTGGAAACGAAGCGCTGTGAGTATCGCTATTCCCTGTCAATCCAGTCCAAAATCGGCTGCCACTGCTCGATATCCTTCCCGCTGACCGATTCGGGCAAATCGAACAAACTTAATCCATTAAACGCCGCGTTGACGTAGACCTGCGTATCACGCAGATAGGTCAGGACTGGCAGTTCAAATTGCGCAAGGAAAGCCTCTAGCGTCGCTGCCGCCCGCGTGCGCGCATTTACGCGCATGCCGACAATCCCAACCGAGGTTTTTTGCTTGCGCACGGCCTTTTCCTCAACCAGAGTCTGCAAAAAAACACTGGTCGCCGCCATGTCGAAAACCGAAGGCTGCACGGGGACAATGACTTTGTGCGCAATGTTTAACGCTCGTGCCAGGTTCTTGCCATGCAGGCCAGCGGCCGAATCCAGAATCATCCAACTGGCGCCGCGTGGTATGACAGAGGTATCGCCATTCCTAGCATCTAGTCTGTGGATCGCCGGATGGTGCGCGGATCTCATTGCAAGCCAGTTGAGCGATGATTGCTGACGATCCAAGTCCCAGAGGAAAACGTTGCGTTTTGCGGCCGCAAGCGCTCCCGCAAGATTGGTCGCGAGGGTTGTTTTTCCCGATCCACCCTTGGGATTGGCAACGAGGATCGCTTTCATCTGAATCTCCGCGAATCAACCATCCACTCCGGCCCACCCGACGGCGGCAGCAGAGCGAAAAAAATTATGCCGTGTCGCCCTGCCGTTCGGATTCCGGCAGCCGTACCTCGATCTGATCCGAGGCCATTGCCTCGGTGACCGTTGCCGGGCGTGTCAAGTGATCGAGCTGATCGGTGATGGGTTCGGCTTCGACCAACGCACCCAAATCCTCCAAGGGAGGCAATTCGTCCAGAGAGCGCACATTCAAATCGTCGAGAAACGTGCGCGTTGTCGAGTAAAGCGCGGGACGACCCGGGACCTCGCGATGTCCGACCTCGTCAATCCAGCCACGCGCTTCCAGCGCTTTGAGGATGCCGCTGGATACCACAACACCGCGAATATCCTCAATATCACCCCGCGTGACCGGCTGTCGGTAGGCAATGATCGCGAGAGTTTCCAGAACTGCCCTGGAGTACTTTGGGGGTCGTTGCGGATTCAGCCGATCAAGAAATTTTTGATACTCGGGGCGAACCTGGAAGCGCCAACCGCTCGCAACATTGGCAAGCTCCACGGCCTTCCCAGCCCAGTCCGTCCGCAATTCGTCCAGCACGCGGCGCAGCACGTCGGCCGCGATATCGTCATCGAACAGCTTCCTGAGATCGGCGAGCGCCAGTGGTTCTGCGCTGCTAAGTAACGCAGCTTCCAGCACGCGCTTGACTTCAACAGGGTCAGACAACGGCAAGTCCATGATTTAATTTGACGTAAATAGGAGAAAACGCGCTCTGCTGGGTCACTTGTACCAGTGTCTCGCGAGCAAGTTCGAGGACTGCAAGAAACGTAACCACAAGTACCGGGACACCGACATCAGCATCAAAAAGATCTTCAAATCGGACAAAGCGCAGATTCTGCAAACTGCGCAAAATTCTGCTCATATGCTCGCGTACCGATAACTGCTCGCGCGTAATGCGATGATGCCGGGTCACGCGTGCGCGGGCAACCAGGCCCAGCCAGGCATTGCGCAAATCTTCCGGATTGACCCCGGGTAATTTTTGCTGGACCTCCTTGTCCAGCCAAACCTGGACCAAACTGAAGTCGCGCCCGACCTGCGGCATTTCGTTGATCCCTTGCGCGGCTGCTTTCATACGCTCGTACTCGAGCAGTCGCTGTACCAGTTCGGCGCGTGGATCTTCTTCCTCGGAGTCTGCTTTAACCGGCCGTGGCAACAGCATGCGCGATTTGATCTCGATCAGGAGCGCCGCCATCAGCAGGTACTCGGCGGCGAGTTCGAGTTGGTTGGACCGCATGGATTCCACATAGTCCATGTATTGCCGCGTCAGGCTGGACATCGGAATATCGAGGACGTCGAGGTTGTGCCTGCGGATCAGATACAAAAGCAGATCCAGCGGGCCTTCGAAAGTCTCCAGAAAAACGCGCAGGGCTTCAGGCGGAATATACAAATCCGCAGGCGCTTCCAGTACGGGCTCCCCGCGCACCAACGCAAACGGCGGGATGGACAATTCGATAGTCACAATTCTTTTCCGAAAAACGTGTTTAATCGGCCATCGTTGGTATACAGGGGCGGCGCAAACTAATCGGTCTGGCCGGCGACACTAACAGTGCGTCGGATTATCGGTGAAAACCGGGCGGTGAGCCAGCCGCTGGCGCGATACCAGTTCCAACTGGCCGGAGCACTCTGATTTATCCCTTGTTGAAGCTGAACTTGCCCCCGCGCATTGCCACCCGGATGACGTCCTTCGGGCCAAAATGGCCCTCAAGTATCTCTTTAGCCAACGGATTCTCGATCGCTGACTGGATCGCGCGCTTCAAGGGCCTGGCACCGAATACGGGGTCGAAACCGGCAGAAGCCAGCTCGGTCAATACTGCTTCGTCCACCTCAAGCTTCATTTCCATCGCCATCAATCGGTTTTCCAGGTAACCCAGTTGAATTTTGGCGATCGACTTGATGTGCTTTTCATCGAGCGCATGGAACACCACGAGTTCGTCGATCCGGTTGATAAACTCCGGACGAAAGTAGGCCTTGACCTCGCCCATCACCGCCAGCTTGATGACCTGGTAATCGTCACCGGACATTTGCTGAATCATCTGACTGCCCAGATTGGAAGTCATCACAATGACGGTGTTCTTGAAGTCCACGGTGCGCCCCTGTCCATCGGTCATGCGGCCATCGTCCAGAACCTGAAGCAGGACGTTGAATACGTCGGGATGCGCTTTCTCGACCTCATCGAGCAATATGACCGAATAGGGTTTGCGGCGAACCAGCTCCGTCAGGTAGCCGCCCTCCTCATATCCAACATAACCCGGTGGTGCGCCGATCAACCGTGCCACCGAGTGCTTTTCCATGAACTCGGACATGTCGATCCGGATCATGTGATCCTCGGAATCGAACAAGAACGAAGCCAGCGCTTTGCACAGCTCAGTTTTTCCGACGCCGGTCGGCCCCAGAAACAGGAAGGAGCCATACGGCCGGTTCGGGTCGGAAAGTCCGGCGCGCGAACGACGAATGGCATCGGAAACCATGCGTACGGCTTCATCCTGGCCGATCACGCGCTCATGCAGACGGTTTTCCATCTTGAGAAGCTTTTCGCGCTCACCCTGCAGCATCTTGGAAACCGGAATACCGGTCGCGCGCGATACCACTTCGGCGATCTCCTCCGCGCCGACGTCGGTGCGCAGCAGTTTGAACTGCGGTTGGTCCGCGGACCGCTCGGCTTTTTTGAGTTGCGATTCGAGTTGGGGAATTTTTCCATACTGAAGTTCGGAAACTTTCTGCCATTCGCCTTTGCGCTTCGCGGCCTCCATTTCCAGCTTCAACCTCTCCAACTCTTCCTTGATGTGTTGCGAACCCTGCACCTGGGCCTTTTCCGCTTTCCAGATTTCTTCAAGGTCGGCATATTCACGCGCGAGTTTCCGGATCTCGTCTTCGATCAGCGCAAGCCGCTTCTGCGAGGCTTCGTCTTTCTCTTTCTTTACCGCTTCACGTTCGATTTTCAACTGGATGATGCGCCGATCGAGCTTGTCCATCTGCTCGGGCTTGGAGTCGATCTCCATCTTGATGCGCGCAGCGGCCTCATCGATCAGATCTATCGCCTTGTCCGGCAAAAAGCGGTCGGTGATATAGCGATGCGAAAGCTCCGCGGCGGCCACGATGGCGGGATCGGTTATTTCCACCCCGTGATGCACTTCGTACTTCTCTTTCAAACCGCGCAAAATGGCGATGGTGCTTTCAACCGAAGGTTCGTCGACCAGAACCTTCTGAAAGCGGCGCTCCAGTGCCGCGTCTTTCTCAATGTATTTGCGATACTCATTGAGCGTTGTCGCGCCGACACAGTGCAGTTCGCCACGGGCCAGCGCCGGCTTGAGCATGTTGCCGGCATCCATGGCGCCCTCGGCCTTGCCGGCGCCGACCATCGTGTGCAGCTCATCGATAAATACGATCACCCGCCCTTCTTCCTGAGACAGCTCCTTGAGCACGGATTTCAGCCGCTCTTCGAATTCCCCACGATACTTGGTACCGGCCAGCAATGCCGCCATGTCGAGACTGAGGACACGCTTGCCTTTCAGCGTCTCCGGCACTTCTTCATTGATGATGCGTTGAGCAAGACCCTCGACGATGGCCGTCTTGCCCACGCCGGGCTCGCCGATGAGCACCGGATTGTTCTTGGTGCGCCGCTGCAGGATCTGGATTACGCGCCGAATCTCGTCGTCACGGCCGATGACCGGATCAAGCTTGCCCTTGCGGGCGCGCTCGGTCAGGTCGAGAGTGTATTTGCCCAGTGCCTCGCGCTGGCCTTCGGATTCCTGGCTCTGGACCCCCTGGCCCCCACGCACGGCATCAATTGCCTGCTCGAGCGCTTTCTTGTTGACACCCTGGCTGCGCATCAGCTTGCCAATTTCGCCTTTGTCCTCGGCCGCGGCAAGCAGGAAAAGTTCGGACGCGATGAACTGATCGCCACGTTTCTGGGCTTCCTTGTCGGCGACGTTCAGAAGATTTCCAAGTTCACGCGACAGGTTGATCTCGCCGCCCTGGCCCTCGACTTTCGGCAGGCGTCCGAGCGCCGTCCGCAGCGTTTCCTTCAGTGCCGCAACATTGGCGCCGGCACGCGCGAGCAGGGAAGACGTACCACCGTCGTCTTGCTCCAGCAATGCCAAGATCAAGTGTTGTGGTTCAATGTACGGATTGTCGCGGCCGAGCGCCATGCTTTGAGCATCGGCGAAGGCCTGTTGGAAGAGCGTGGTGAATTTGTCGAATCGCATGTTCGGTCCTCGATCTAGGGGCATTAGTTTCAGTTACCGCCTACATTGGGCGAGTGGGATCAGATTTCAACGTGCACGATCCTGATTCAATGGCCACTCGCCGGTATTGCCGTACA
>JANLTJ010000220.1:0-15191 GCA_031362885.1 Betaproteobacteria bacterium | reverse complement strand
GGTCACCCAGTTTTTGGACCAGGTCGCCGAGCGCGAATCGAAGTTCGACGATCGCGTTGGCATAGTTTTGCTGCAGTTGCACCGCATTGAGCAACGCGTTATTGAGCCGATCTTCGACATTTATGACATCAAGCAGCGTGGCGAACCCCAAACGGCGTCTGATCAATTGATTCTGATGTGCGACCGCATATCGATTGACTGCTTCCCGGCCTTCCACCAATTGCTCGGCGCTGCGCTTCATGGTGCTGGCCAGAGCCGAGATACTGCTGGCAATGCTCGCCTCGCGATCCCGTAACCGGATGGTGCTGGCGTCGCCCGCGGCGGACTGCGACAAGAAATTGCCGCGCGCGAGGGAATTATTGACCGGCCACTGATAATTCAGAGAACCGCTGAATGCCGGGCCGGCGCGGACGTTGAAATTGGCCCTATCGAATGCACTCGCCGATTCGCCTTCTGCGAGACTTGAATAGCTCAAGTGGAAATTGAAATCGAGTTGCGGTTTGAGATTGTTGCGTGCGGCCGTGAGCCGGTACTTGCCGGCCAGTTCGCGTTTTCGATCGGCTTCGATGTCGGCACGAGTGGCGATCGCCGCGCTGATCAGACGCTCGCGATCATCAACAACATCGATTCGCTGACCGTCGTAGTTTGGGAGCGGGTCGTCCGGGACGGGCAGGGTCGCCATCTGCGTGCGGGAGAGCCCGAGCTGGCGCGCGAGGGTATGCCGTGCGTCCAGCAAGGCTTGTTCGGCGGAAATACGTGCCGCGGTTCGTTCGGCGCGGCTGGCTACTACAAGTTCTATTTCCGCCGCCGGAAGCTGATCGGCGGCGATCAGCTTGCGCATTTCATCAACCAGCTCCGCGGCCCGCTTTTCGGCGGCCAAAGCAATATCGAGACGGTTGCGCTTGGCGATACTGTCCCAGTAGGCGACGGTGGTGTTGAAAACCGTCGCGGAATTGATGTACTGGAGGTCCAGCATCGATGCTGCGAGTTCTGCGTCCGCCGCCGCAACTTGCGCACCGACCGTTTCGACGCCTGCATTTCTGAGCAGCGGCACTTTCAGTGTAAAACTCAGGCGTCCGCTGGATTGGACGGGGATACCGGCCACCCGCTGGCCGCTGTCATCCAACTTCGTGACGCTGTAGCTGGTGCCGAGCGCAAGACCGTTTTTCAGTAATCGGTCGATACCCACCCCGTAGGTCGTGCTGTCGGTGGTTTGATCCACCACGCCGGAATTGCCGGCTAACTGCAGGGCCGTGATCTCGTCCTGCCGCAATGGACGCACTGCGCGGATTCGCTCTGTTGTGGCGCTGACGACAGGGTCGAACTGGCTGCGGGCCTGCAGCAGCAATCCGCGGCTGGAAAGCACCTCCTGTTGCTGCAGGAGCGTATTGGGATTCTGCCGCAGGGCGAAATGCAACGCGTCCCTTAAAGACAGCCGAAGCTCGTCTGCCGCACGCGCCGGTTCGGCATGGCCGAAACAGGTTAACAACAGAAACAGCGTGGCCGCCGTTCCGGCCATCGAATGCAGAACTGCCCGAGCAAAGAGTCTGGGTTGCATTTAGAGTTCTAGATCAAGCGCGTCATCGGCGGGACCTCTTCGATGAGCGTCTTATCGTTCAAGATTCTTCAGCATGCGCTCAAAACGCGCTCCGGCCAGATACACGTTGTCCAGAACGTCGGGTTCAAGCTCGTCGGTATCGTCGGATTCATTGGCAAGAATCTCGCTTTTCACGTAACCCATGCGTTGGATCGTGTTGCGCATCCGATCCGCCAGGAACAAGGCCAGAGCCCGGTAAAAGCGCGCGGCGAACCCAACATCTTGTTTTAGTTTTTCCGTCAGCAGCAGTTTCGACACTCCAAGCACCCATGAATCCTGTTCGGCCACTATCGACGCGACAGTCGGCCGGGAATCGACGAGCGACAATTCGCCCAGAATGTCACCGACGGCCACCCGTGCAAGCTGAACGCCGCGGTCGGTCACGACGCGCATTGACCCTTCAAGCACGATGTACAACATTTCGATCTGGGTGCCGTGCTTGATGAGCTCGGTGCCTTGCGGTACTTCTGTGCGTTTTCCATTCTTAGTGAGCCATTCAACGTCGGAATCGGTCAACTGCCCGAGAATGAAGAGAACTTTGCGCATTATCTATCCTCCATTGATGCGCGATCACCTGACTGGCCGATGAGGCAAAAGGCGAGTTGCTTATTTGATTGGAGACACTTCACAGTTGACCCAGTCTATCATTACACGATAATGCCTTTCGGCTTTGGCTCTCCGGCCTTGCACATTCGAATAAGTTCCAATTCTGTTCACTCACTATGATTTGCGCGGTCTCGTTCGAGGGTTGAAGCAGATTACCGTCCCGTTTTTGGATTGGAAATCAATGTGTCTTTCGGGCCATGAAGAAACGGAATGGAAAATTCTGAATGTCAAAGGAAGCCGAAATGAAAAAGCGCATGTGCGACGCCCTGCGCACCGTGCTGAACCCGAAATCCATCGCCGTCATCGGTGCGTCGGAGAATGAAAACAAGATAGGCGGGACGCGCGGACACGTTAGCGCCGCAGGCGCCCGCATGCGGGAAGCGCGTCGTTGCGTCCGCCGGACCACGAAGCACAGAGAAACGAACGTCAAGGGAAGGTGATATGAAAGATGTGATGCGTGATGCGCTGCGCAGCGTGCTGAACCCGAAATCCATCGCCGTCATCGGTGCGTCGGAGAATGAAAACAAGATAGGCGGGACGCGCGGACACGTTAGCGCCGCAGGCGCCCGTATGCGGGAAGCGCGTCGTTGCGTCCGCCGGACCACGAAGCACAGAGGAACGAACGTCAGGGGAAGGTGATATGAAAGATGTCTTGCGTGATGCGTTGCGCACCGTGCTGAATCCGAAATCCATCGCCGTCATCGGTGCGTCGGAGAATGAAAACAAAATAGGCGGACGCCCGCTGCTTTACCTTTCTCGCCACGGCTACACAGGCAAGGTCTATCCCATAAACCCGAAGCGCGCCGAGATTCAGGGCTACAAAGCCTATCCCGCTCTTGCGGATGTGCCGGACGCTCCGGAGGCGGCCATTGTCGCGCTGGCCGGTGATGCGGCCATCGAAGCCGTCGAGCAATGCGCACTGCGCGGGGTAAAGACTGCGGTGGTGATGACTTCGGGGTTTGGTGAAACAGATCCCATCGCCGGCAAAGCCAAGGAAAAGCGCATGCGCGACGCCGCGCACGCGAAAGGCATGCGGATCGTAGGGCCAAACTCGCAGGGGCTGGCCAACTTCGGAACCGGTGCCATCCTGTCGTTTTCCACCATGTATATCGAAGCCCCGCCGATGGACGGCCCGATCGCGGTGGTAAGCCAGTCCGGCGCGATGAGCGTGGTGCCTTATGGCCTGCTGCGCGCGCGCGGCCTGGGCGTGCGCCACTCGCACGCCACCGGCAACGATGCCGATGTCAGCGTCGCCGAACTCGCCTCCGTGGTGGCCGAAGACCCGGACCTGAAACTGCTGCTGCTGTATCTGGAGAGCATCACCGATCCCTACTTTCTTGCCGAGACGGCGCGCATCGCCCACGCGCGCAACCTGCCGGTGATCGCGTTGAAATCCGGGCGCACCGCCGCTGGCCAGGAAGCGGCAAAATCGCACACCGGTGCACTTGCCAATGAAGACCGCACCGTGGACGCCTTCCTTGCAAAGCACGGCATCTGGCGCGCACGCGATACCGCCGAACTGGTGGCCAGCGCGGAAATGTACATGAAGGGCTGGAGGTCCAAAGGCCGCCGGCTGGTGGCGATCAGCAATTCCGGTGCGGTATGCGTAATGGCGGCGGATGCGGCCAGCGGCGTAAGCATGCCGATGGCAAAACTCGCTCAAGGCACACGCGACGAACTCGGTAAAATCCTTCCCGGCTTTGCCACCACCACCAACCCGATCGACATCACTGCCGCGCTGCTCACCAACAGTGCGTTGTTCTCGCAAATCCTGCCGGTGCTGGCGCGCGATGACGCGGCGGACGCTTTCCTCATTGGCATCCCGGTGGCGGGGCAAGGTTACGACGTAGAGGCTTTCGCCCGCGACTCCGCTGATTTCGCCAGATCAACCGGCAAGCCGCTGGTTGCCGCGATTCCGCAGCCGAATATCGCCGCCCACTTCAAGACGCATGACCTGCCGGTATTCGCGACCGAATATGAGGCAGTGGCGGCATTGAACCAATACCTTTCTCATGGCGAATTGATCGAAGCCGCGATGGAAAGGGGAGCACAAAGCCCGCATGCACCGGTGATGTCGGCGAAGCGGCTGGTCATGCTCAATGAGGCCGACAGCCTGAACCTGCTGGCGCGGGCCGGTGTTCCGGTCGTGGAGTACCGCTTGTGCCAGTCCGCCGACGAGGCCGCCGCCGCGCTGGAGCTCCTGGGCGGCGCGGTTGTGGTGAAAGGCTGCTCGGCGCAGATTGCCCACAAGAGCGAACTGGGACTGGTACGCCTCGGCCTGACCAAGGTTAGTCAAGTGCGAAGCGCGTTCAAGGATATTCAGAAGGCACTGAGCGGCGACAGCGCCCGTTTCGACGGCGCCATCGTCGCAAGAATGGCACGTGGCCGGCGCGAACTGATGATTGGTGCACGCCTCGATCCCGTATTCGGCCCGGTGATCTTGGTTGGCGATGGCGGCAAATATGTGGAGGCGATGCCCGATGTGCAATTGCTGATCGCACCGTTCACGAAAGTGGAACTCAGGGCAGCGCTGGGTCGCCTGCGAATAGCGCCCCTGCTTGATGGCGTGCGTGGTGAGCCTGCGCTCGACGTGGACGCTTTCTGCGCCGCTGTCGAGGCGGTGGGCCAGTTGATGATGAATCCACAATCAGGCGTGGTGAATCTGGACCTGAATCCGGTACTGGTGGGGGCCGCAGGTGAGGGCTGCGTGGCGCTTGATGCGGTGGTCTACGGCTGAGGGCACCTGCGCGGTGAAGGCATGAGGCGATGAATTTGCATCTGGAATGATCGGATTCCCGCAAGCGCGTGCGAGAGCGCACCGATTCCGAGGGGTCGGGGTGGGTGATCCCGACGTCTCGGAATCGTTGTAGCTCTCTCTCAACCCGGTTCGACAGAGTTTGTTCGCTCACTCCCAGATCACGGGCAATCTGGGCCGGATTCTTGCCCTGTACGACCGCCTGTCGCACTGCTTCTTGTTTAAACTCGTCTGTGTAACTTTGCTTCGGAACTCGATAAATTTTCCACCCCAGTTGCTGATTGTAATCAGCTACCGTTGGTAGAAGAAATGCGCACCCAACCTCAATCACCCCGCCACACGCCAAATGAACATGCGATTGACGATACGGTGGCACGGCGATAGATTGATGTTAGTCGAGAAAGGGTGCTTGAAATCCCTATGCGCCGCGAACGGATGGTCTGTGCCACTCGCCTTGATTCAGTCGGCGCAAAACAAGTTTCGTGAATTGTTCCGCGAGGGGGAGGTCAGATGAACGCGACGAGATTTTTTAAACCCTCAGAGGTGTTCGCAACTAGCAAACGGCGTAAAGTCTGGACCGAAACTGTCGGGCGCGAGAAAACCAAAGTGCTCATCGTGGATGGATTTTATAAGCATCCTCAAAGCGTACGAAACATTTTTCTCTCTACTCCGGCGCCGATATGGAAGGTCACGCCCGAGTCACGCAACTTTAAAGACTACTATGACTGTCGGCACTCCTTTTCGATGTACTACGGGTACGACCAAGTCACCGACTTGATACGCACCACTGTCAAACTTGAATTTGGCATTGAGGTTCAGTTTCCGAAAATGGCTATTTCCAATATCTTTCAACTGATCAAACCGCAGCCAAAGGGCCACTCGGCGTATCCACATAGTGATGTGACGGGCGATGGAAAGAACAAGCAGCCTGTGAACGTTCTCATCTATCTCAACACCGCCCCGGAATGCCGAGGCGGAACAGCCTTTTATCGACACCGAGAGACCGGACGCGAGTGTATCCCCCTTGGTAATAAAGAGCGTTTCAGGTTTGAAGATAAATACCTCAATCAACCCGGGATTCGCGAAGATGGAGTCAATTACTGGTGTGATGTCGAAAAATATTGGGAGCGCTTTCATTTGGTGGAAATGAAATTCAATCGCCTGGTGATTTTTCCATCGCAGGTTTTTCACGGCGCATGGCACGAATCCAACTGGTTTAAAGAATATCCACGCATTAATCAGGTTTTTTTCTCAGAGGCTTGTTAACCATGGGCAGTGTCACTCTTGAAACGAAACACAATTTCTCACAGGGGTGTCCTCACTGATTTGGAGTCCCCGATTAGGGGATCCGTAAACCTGACCTTGCCTCGATTCGACGTACACCACTTTACGCAGCCAGAAGGCTGGATTCGACAGCAGCGGGTGTCTGGTGGCCGATCGACGAATGCATGCGCCGGCGATTCATTTTCTGAGCGTACACTCTGGAATGCAAGCCAAGCCAATGGTGTTCCTGATGCTCGATTTCTGCAATACCCGCGCCGGGATCGGTTGAGCTTTGCGGCTTGCGCTCGACAACGAAAGGAGACTGACCATGAAGCTCATGAGGCTCGTTTCTGTTTTTTTTCTCGGTATATCCCTGAGTGCCGGCATGATCGGCGTCCAGGCTCACGAGGACGACGCCGCGCCAGCCGGCGTTGTTTCCGAGAAGCTCGGCGAGGTGAGCTTCCCGGTGAGCTGTAACGCAGCCGCGCAAGTGGAATTTAATCGCGCCATGGCGTTGTTTCATTCGTTCTGGTTCGAGCCGTCCAGGAAATCCTTTACCCGCGTGCTGGAGCTTGACCCCAAGTGCGCGATGGCGCAGTGGGGCATCGCATTCATGTCGATGGGCAATCCGTTTGCCTGGCCGGCCAACCCCAATGCCATGAAAGTGGCGGCCGCGGCGGTGGCCGAGGCGCAGCGCATCGGCGCCAACAGCGAGCGCGAGCGCGACTTCATCGCCGCATTGCAGGTTTTCCTGAAGGACTGGGACAGCGTCGATCACCGCACGCGCGTGGTCGCCTTCGAAAAGGCGATGGAGGCTGTCCAACGTCGCCATGGGCAGGATATCGAGGCGCAGATCCTCTACGCGCTGGTGCTCGATGCCGCCGCCCTGCCCACCGACAAGACTTTTACCAACCAGCTCAAGGCGGCGGCGCTGCTGGAGCCCTTGTTTGGCAAATACCCTGATCATCCGGGTGTGCCGCATTACTTGATTCACACCTACGATTACGCCGAGTTGGCCGACAAAGGCCTGGCGGCGGCGCGCGTATACGCGAGCATCGCGCCTTCGGTCCCGCACGCGCTGCATATGCCGTCGCATATTTTTTCACGCGTTGGCCTGTGGGAGGAATTGGTGGAAGGCAACCGCGCCTCGTATCGCTCGGCGATGAGCGAGTTGTCGGAAACGACGCTGGGTATCGGCGCCTACGATGCGTTGCACGCCATGGACTACATGGTGTTCGGCCATTTGCAGCAGGCGCAGGACAAAGCGGCGCAGAAGTATGCCGACGAGGTCGCGGCTATCAGCAAGGTCAATGTCGAGAACTTCGTCGCCGCTTATGCCTTTGCCTCGATCCCTTCGCGCATTGCGCTGGAACAGCGCGACTGGGCGAAGGCGGCGGCGCTCCAATTGTCCCCGCCCGGGCTGGCGTGGAACAAATTCCCCCAAGCCGAAGCGATTTTGGTATTCGCCCGTGGACTGGGTGCCGCGCGTACCGGCGATCTCAACGCCGCGCGTCGCGACCTGCAACGCTTGCAGGCACTCAAGGACGCGATGATTGCCGCGAAGATCGGTTACTGGGCCGGTCAGGCGGATTTTCAGATGAAGACGATCAACGCCTGGATCGCGCTTGGGGAAGAACGCCAGGACGAGGCGCTGGCATTGATGCGCGCCGCTGCCGAGGCGGAAGAGGCGAGCGACAAGCATCCGGTTACACCGGGAAACATCGTGCCATCGCGCGAGTTGCTTGCGGAGATGCTTCTGCAAACAGGCGAGCCGGGACAGGCTTTTGCCGAGTATGAACGCTCTTTGAAACGCGATGCCAATCGCTTCCGCAGCCTCTACGGTGCCGCCCGCTCGGCGCAAGCCGCTGGCAATCCCGCCGCGGCCCGCGCCTATTTCACCAAGCTGCGTAGCCTGGCCGAGAATCACGATACCGAGCGCCCGGAGCTGGAGCAGGCTCGCGCGTATTTGGCCCAGCGCTAAGCCGGTGCTGCAGCTGTCCCGGTTTCCCGGGTTGCTGGCGGACATCGGCCTTCAATTGACGCGCGAGTATTTTTGCGCGAAGGTTCGCATATTGAGTGCGCTACTTTTAATGAGACCAATGACCATGACCGATCCGTCCCTGTTTTGCCGTTCCAGGCGAATTACATTGATCCTGCTCTGTGTCTTGCTTGGCGCGTGCGCTTCCACCCAGAAGAGCAGCACAGGCTCAGGCCAGCAGGCGGCCGCGCCAATCTCGGAGGCAGGAACGCCGCGACCCGGGACCGCAGGCGCGGGCTCGGCGCAGCAGGGGGCGGAGGGGGCGGAGGGTTCGGCGCAGCAGGGTGCGGCGGGGGCGGAAGGTTCGGCGCAGCCGCAGGATTCGACGCGTGGCAACACTGCGGCGCAAGGCGGTGTCGCCGCCAATGAGGACCAGGCAACTGTTGGCGGAACGATTCAAATCGCGCCGCTGGAGATCGAGGCGCTGGATTCTCCGGCGACGGGCGCGCGCGATGCGGGCGCAAGCAGTTCGGCGTCCGCGGGAGAAGCTGCCAACAGTCTTACCGACGAGGCAGCCCAACTGAAAAGGCAACTCGCGGAACAGGCCGCGCAGATCGACAGGATTCGCGAAGAGCAGAAATCGGCGGCTTTGCGAGAAGAAGCAGACGCCGCAAAGCAGCGTGACGAGGCCTTGGCGGCGACAGAAACTGCAACATCGGCCGCAAAGCAGGCCTCCGCTGCGGAAGCGGCACGACAATCGGCTTCACGGGAGGCTGCCCTGGAGGCCCGGGACGATCTGGCGGTTTTTCCGCCCAACCCCAATGCTGGGGAAAGCTCGTTCGAAGAATCGGCTGTACAGCCTGCACTCGAACGCAGTGTCTATTTCGGGTTCAACGATGTAACCGTGCCCAAAGAATATGATTCGATGCTGATGGCCAATGTCGATTACCTGAAGGCACACCGCGATGCGAAAGTACGGGTGGAGGGCAACTGCGACGAGCGCGGAAGCCGCGAATTCAACCTGGCGCTGGGCGCCCGGCGCGCCGAGGCGGTGAAACGCGCTCTGGTACTGCTCGGTACGGACGCCAGTCGCGTCAGCACCATCAGTTACGGCTCTGAAAAGCCGGTTGCGACCGGCAACGATGAGGAAAGTTACAGCAGGAATCGTCGCGCGGATATTGTCTACTGAGCAAGCGGCGTTGATTAGAATCTTCATGATGTCAGCGGGCATTGCCTGCGTATTGTCCGGGTGCGCCACGCAGGACGAACTGCGTCAGGCGGGGGCGCAGCAGGGCCAGGCCGTGCAGGTGCTGCGTGCCGGAGTCAATCGAAGTGAAAGCGAGATCGGAGCATTGCGCTCGAACCTGGATCGCAATGAAGGCAATATCGATACATTGCGCTCGGGCCTGGATCGCAACGATCGTGCGATCGTGGAGTTGCGCGCCGGCATGGATGGCAACGTCCGTGCAATTGCCGAGGCGCGCGCGGAAACCAGGCGCCTGCAGCAATCCGTGCAAGGACGCGAAGTTGCCCTGACCGACGCGCGGGCGCGGGCGGACGCGGCCAAGGCTCAGGCCGACAACGCGCTGGCGACCACCAGGGAATTTCTGTCGAATCTGCTCGCATCCCGGGAGGAGCAGCGCCGTCAACTGGATGCAAACGGTGTTGCCTTCGCCGAACTTAGGCGCAAGAGCGCGGAGCTGGAATCGCAACTGCAATTACAGCAGAAATTGATCGATCAGCGCACGGCCGCCTCGACGGACGCGATGCGCCGGCTGACGGCGGTGGAAGCCGGACTGCAGGAGGCCGGGAACCGGGCGACGGTTCTGGAAACCAGAGCGAAATCGGGACAGGAAGCCGATAACGGCCTGACCCGGCAGATCGCGACGCTGGGCAAACAACTCGAGGAAACCCGTTCGGTCATCAGTTCGGAAGGCCTGCTGCAAATCAGGCGTGAACTGGAAGACGGTCGGCGCACCAGTGCTTCCCTGCGCGGATCGGTCGATGAACTGCAGAAAGCGCAGGCCGATTCCGTCGAACGGTCCAAGAAGCTGTATGTGGACCTGGATTTTCGGATTCAGGCGATGCAGAAAGCGCTGTCAGAATTCGCTGCCCAGGACAAGGCCAACCATCTCGATCTGGATAGCCGCATTCAGGACCTGACGAAAGCCCAGGCAGAATCGGCTACGCTCGACAAGAACGCGTATATCTATCTGGATACCCGCATCCAGGCTTTGAAGAAGGCACAGGAGGAATCCGCTGCCCATGCCCGGAACTTCCATGCCGAGCTAGATGCCCGCATACGGGCGCTGCGGCAGTCGCTCGCGCCCGTCATGCCGGAGGGCAAATCAGGCGATCCGGCAAGCAATGCCGACCCGGGCCGGTAGACGCAGCCCGAATTCGGACTGCATAACGTTATTCACCACCGTCCGCTTGCTCCGCCTCCGCCGGATCGTCCGCCGCCGCCCGAAAATCCACCGCCTCCGGAAAATCCGCTGGACCCACTGTTGCCGCTGGGGCCGATGATCATGCCGCCGATCTGGGCAAGGCCCTTGGTCTTCAAATCTTCCAGTGCCTTGCGATACCAGGCGGTGCGGGAGACCAGCAGTCTCGCGATCGGATAGAGCACGGCATAAGCACCGACCATGAGTAAAGCGGCATGGCTGCCGAATATTGCCAGCGGAAACATCGACCAGAAGGGGATCAGAAAGACATACAGGAACCAGCCCATACCCCCGGGCGTGGCAATGCCGGCGAACGTGAACAGTCCAATGATGCCAAAGACGAACAAGCTGATCAGGATGCGTTCGCCCAGAGGCATGGATGCTGCCTTGACGTCAAATCGCGAGGCCGGCGTCTCCGGCGTCATCCATTCGGCGTCCGCCGCCGCAGGCTGCCTGCCCTCCAGTATTTGAACGATTGCCGTGGCGCCCGCCTCGATTCCAACGTCGTAGTTGCCTTCGCGAAAGCGTGGCGTCATGAGATTGCGGATGATGCGATCGGCGGCTATGTCCGTCAGCCTGTCTTCCAGGCCATAACCGGTTTCGATGCGCATGCGCCGCTCCTGATGCGCCACGACAATCAGAATGCCGTTGTCCCTGCCTTTCTGCCCGAGTTTCCAGCCTTCAAACACCCGAACTGCATAGTCTTCGATGTTTTCGGAATTCAAGCCATTGATCGTCAGTACCGCGATCTGGTTGCCGAACGTGCGTTCGTGCTCTTGCAGAATGTTGCCAATGCGCTCGCGCGCCGGCGTGGACAGAATCTCGGCCTGATCGACGACGCGGCCGGAAAGATAGGGTAGCGCAGCGTCGCCAATCGCCGACACGCCCGGCCAAATCAAAACAAGCACCACTAGAACTTTCAGTATGTGGATCATGATTCGTCCGTCGTAAACAATGGTGCATCGGTTAACCCCTTGTCGGTCGCGGATTCAGAATAGCCGCGTTCCAGCATCAATGCTTCCAGCGCTTCGAGTCCGGCCTGCAGGGCGATCGCCGCCGTACGGTTGCGCAGGAGAAAGGCGATGCGCTCGGTGAGGGCCTCCCAGTCGTGCGCCTGCACGCGTCCGTCGAATCCCGCGTCGGCCAGAATCACGACTTTGCGCTCGAACAGGCTGATCAAGAGCAGAACGCCGACCCGGCTGCGAACGCGGTCGAGCCCGCGCCGGAAGAAGAGGGACTGGGCGTACTGCATGACTTCCACATCGCACCGGATGCGGTCCACGAACAGCCGTGCAAACGGAGCATGCACGACGGTGAGCAAGGCAAGAAGCGCTCCGAAAACCAGGGCTGCCAGGACAGGTCCGGCGCCAGGGACATCGGTAGGCCAGTCACGGGCAGCTAGTTGCACGAGGACGCAAACCAGTGCGGCGATTGTCGTGCCAAGGGCGAATGCTTTCCAGGGCGCTTCGGGATAGGAGTCGGACTTGCCGACTACGGCGGCAACGACCTGGGTCCTGGTTCTGGCCTCGAGTGCACCGACTCGGGCCGCGATATTCATATGGTCTTGTTCGGTCAGTGACATGTCGGTGTGTGCCCGCGCGATGGCGCCAGCGTGCGTATTGTGAACGGGTTGGAGGCGGTTGAGGAGCCAATTCTAGCCGGTATGGTTTGTGCAGCAAGATTCGAAAGCCGGAGGCAGTTTCCCGCCCGCCCGCCGCAGCCGCAACATGCTTCCCTATGAAAAACGTGCATTCTCCGATTGACAACACACTCCGCTCTCGGCATTCTCTGCTCGCCGTGCCTTTGCTACTGGCAAGGCAACATGGATTCGGCAATGAGAACACACTCAATTGGAGGTAATACGATGGCTGCAAAAAAGAAGACCGCTGCAAAGAAACCCGTAAAGAAAGCCGTTAAGAAGGCCGCACCGAAGAAGGCTGCTGCCAAGAAGCCAGCCAAAAAGGCCGCTGCAAAAAAACCCGCAAAGAAGGCTGCTCCCAAGAAAAAGGCATCCGGAGTAAAGCGCAAGCCGAATGCGGCATTCATGAAGCCCATGACGCCCAGCGCGTCACTCGCCGCGGTCATTGGCAGCACTCCCCTGCCGCGCACCGAGGTCACGAAAAAACTGTGGGCCTACATCAAGAAAAACGACCTTCAGGACAGCAAGAATCGGCGCAACATCAATGCCGACGATAAGCTGAAAGACGTTTTCGGTGGCAAGAAGACGGTATCGATGTTCGAGATGACGAAGCTGGTCGCAGGACATTTGAAGTAAGCATCGCATGTTGATTTTCGGCTGACCGGGCCAGCGTGGCTGGCCTGGTTGCCGACCCAACCAAGTTGGGACTACGGGCACGATATTGACCGCGCGCCTGCACTATGCCCGATCGACCCTGTTCAGTGAGCGGGCAGGTATTCTCCAGGGCACGCACCGCGCAGCGATGTCCAGCAGCAAGAGCACCAGCGCCGCCAAGACGAAGCCCTGCCAAAGGGGCGTGACTTGACCGCAATGTCGCCCTCATCCGCGAAAAACTTCCTCCGTCTTTGGCGCAAGACCACTGCCCGTCGCGCTGCCGATGACCTTCAGCAACTCCAGATTGTCGGGCAATTCGATGCTGGTCCGGCCTTCCGGGGTGGTAATGCACAGTTTCGGGGCCAGGCCGTTTCGAACTGAGCCATCGGAGTTGAACACGCGCAGCACAAGCAGTGGGATAGCGCAGATGGCGAACTGCGCGCCAATGGCCAGGACCATCCGGCAACACCGGCCAGCAGGTTGCGTCCAGTTCGACGGATGTTCGGCTCCCCTTGTCGCTATAGGGATCCTGGGCAAAATGCACCGCAGGAGACAGCAGCAGATTCGAAACTGGCCTCCGGCAGCACTGCGCTCTGTGCACTCTCCAACTTCACCACACGCACGCAAAATTCAGATTCCGGATAAATTTCCGTTTTCAAGCCACTGCGCAGTGCGGCTATACAGTAAGTTTGATTGCTTTGCGGTCAACGCGTTGCTTTTCCGATGCGCGACGCGCTCTGGGTTAGGATACAGGTTCCGAAAACTGCATAAACCAGCCATGCAACCCGCTTCCATCCCAACGCGGATTCTCGACCAATTGCGGCGTGTGTCCACCGCGACCCTCACCTCCCAGTTGTTCAAACTGGGCTTTCGCAACACTTATCTCAATGGCGTGAAGCCGCTGAACCCGTCGTTACGCATGGCCGGTGAGGCAGTGACGGTGCGTTTCGTGCCCGCGCGTGAAGACCTGGCGACGTTCGAGGCGATCGGCAAACCAGGCTACCCGCAGCGCAAGGCGATCGATGAGATCCTGCCCGGTCAGGTGCTGGTGCTCGATTGCCGAAATATCGATAGCGCTGCGGCTGGTGGCGAAATACTCATGTCGCGCCTGAAGGCGCGCGGCGCTGCGGGCGCCGTGACCGACGGCGCCATGCGCGATTACGTTTCGATTCAGAAACTGGGCTTTCCGGTCTTCGCCAGCAACATGGCCGCCACGGCGCATGTTCATCGGCATCTTGCTGTCGATATCAATGTTCCGGTGGGGTGCGCGGAGGTGCTGGTGATGCCGGGCGATATCATGGTCGGCGACGAGGAAGGCGTGGTGTGCATTCCGCGCCACGTAGCCGAACAAGTGGCGGCCAGCGGCCTGGAGATGGAAGAACTGGAAGCCTTCGTGCTGGAAAAAGTTCAGGCGGGCGCGCCAATTGCCGGCACCTATCCGCCCAGCGAAACGGTGCGCGCAGAATTCGAGGTCTGGAAGAAGAAAAAACGCTGAAGCATGAATGCGGTGTTGTTTGACACAGTCTTATTCGATCTCGGTGCGGTGCTCATCGACTGGAATCCGCGCTATCTGTACCGGCCGCTGTTCAAGGGCGATGATGAGGCCATGGAGCATTTTCTCGCAGAGATCGTGCCGGGCTGGTGGAACCATGACATCGATGCCGGCAAGCCCTTCGCCCAGGCCGTGGCGGAGCGGGTGCGCGATCATCCGCAACATGCGGACCTGATCGCCCTGTGGAAGGATGGGTGGGAAAAGATGCTGCGCGACGAGATCGCCGGCAGTGTCGAAATCCTCGGTGATCTACGCGACAAGGGGTATCGGCTGCATGCGCTGACCAACTGGTCGGCGGAAACCTTTCCGATCGCGCGCCGGCGCTTCGGGTTCCTGAGTTGGTTCGAGGACATCGTGGTGTCCGGTGAAGTCGGACTGGCCAAACCCGACCCGAAAATTTTCGCCCTCGCCATCAAGCGCTGCGCGCTCGTCCCGAATCGCACCGTGTTCATTGACGATAGTTCGCGCAACGTCGAGGCCGGCCGCAGCGCCGGCATGCAGGCGCTGCATTTTCGCGATCCGGTCCAGTTGCGCACCGACTTGGGCCGGCTTGTTATGTTATGAGGGTCTTCACGGAATCGAGTGGGTAAACTGAGGGGATAAACATGGCCGGAAGTCGCATGGATATTGGCTTTCAGGCATATCGGGAGAGCCTCGAAATTGGCATCATGTTTGGATGGCCAATTCAGCGAAGCGAAGGCGG
>JANLTJ010000215.1:0-5663 GCA_031362885.1 Betaproteobacteria bacterium | reverse complement strand
TCTTGCTTTTTTCAAAGCCCAGGGCAGCGGTTATCAGACTCGAATCAACGATGAACTGCGCAAGGTTGTAGCGAAAGGTTTGATCGCGCGCGCAACGCGGACTCGCACCGGTTAGTGGGCCAAACAAGCGGCCTCGCGCTTGATGACCGAACCGCTGCAACTGGACCGCACGGACCTCGACTTCGCCCCCGCGATTGAGCGCGCGCAGCATGAGGCTCCCTCGCCGCTGCCGCGCGCGGTGCTCTACCTCACGCTCGCGCTGTTCATGATCATGCTGGTGTGGGCGATCTTCGGGCGGCTCGACATCATCGCGGTGGCGCAGGGCAAACTGATCCCGGGGAGCTACGTGAAGATCGTGCAACCCGCCGAGCCCGGCGTGCTGCGCGACATTCTGGTCATCGACGGCCAGCCGGTCAAAGCGGGCGAAGTGTTGCTGCGCATGGATACCCAGGTTAGTGATGCCGAGCGCATCACCGTGGATACCGATTTATCGTTGCGGCAAATGCAACTGCGCCGCATTGAAGCCGAACTCGCCGGCGTGCCCTTTGCCGCCCGTGCGGGCGACCGGCCCGACCTGGTTGGGCCGGTCGCTGCGCAGTCCGCCGCCAACCGCAGAGCCCATGAGAGCCAACTCGACAGCGAACAGGCCACACTTGCCAAGGCCACGCAAGACCTGCAAGGCGCGCTGGAGATGCAATCCCGGCTCACGCAGACCGTGCCCATCTACCGGGAGACCGAGGCCGCGCACCAGAATCTCGCCAAGGACGGCTTCGTCTCCAAGCTCGCGCTGCTGGAAAAAACCCGCGAGCGCATCGAGAAAGAGCAGGAACTCAAAGCCCAGACCTATCAGGTGTCGAGCCTGCGCGCGAGCATCGAACAATCCAGAAAGAAGCTCGCCCAGATCACGTCGGCTTATCGCCAGCAACTCCAAAACGAACGCGCCCAGGCCAATGGCGAGCGGCTGCGCCTGGAACAAGAGTCCGGCAAACAGGCTTACCGCCGCGGCTTGCTCGAACTCAAAGCCCCGCAGGACGGTATCGTGAAGGATCTGGCGACCCATACCCCGGGCACGGTGGTCTCGCCCGGAACCATTCTTTTGACGCTGGTACCGGCGGACGACCCGGTCAAGGCCGAAGTGTGGGTCACCAACGAAGACAGCGGCTGGGTGGAGGTTGATCAACTGGTCAAGATCAAGGTGGCGGCATTCCCGTTCAACAAATTCGGCATGGTCAAGGGGCGGGTGGAAACCGTGAGCGCGGACGCCGCGGAATTGCCCGATGCGCGCGACCGCGACCGCAAGGACGTGCGCGAACACGTCATGCCGCCTTCAGGCTTCCGCACCCTGGTAAGACTCGAGCGGCCTTATCTGGAGCGCGACGGCAAGCAATACAAACTCAGCGCCGGCATGCAGGTGTCGGCCGAAGTCCATCTGGGCAGCCGCACGGTGATGGAATACCTGCTCTCGCCGGTGCAGAAGACCGCCCATGAGGCGGGGCGGGAGCGTTAATCAGACAATCACCGCCGCCAGGACATTGCGCTCTTCAGCCACGAGAATGTTGTAGGTGCGGCAGGCGGCCATGGTGTCCATGATTTCGACACCGATGCCCGCGACGGTGAGCGAACGGAGCATGCGGCGATCGGGAAACCGCAATTGCCCGCCGGTACCGATCAGCAGCACATCGGCACCTAGCGCGGCCAGGGCGGCGACCGATTCCTGGTCCAGCAATTCAAGCGCCGTGACTCTCCACGATTCCACCGGACGATCGGGCATGACGAGCACGCTGTTTTCATGTCGCACCCCGTTGACCGCAACGTAGCCTGGGCCGTAAGCCGTGAAAGTATTCCTTCTTAAGTCCTGTGCGAGATGAAGTTTCAAGTTCGGTTGCTCAAGTTCGGTTGCTCTTTGCTGCGTTGCTCATGATCCGGTAGGATTGCGGCTTTCTACTGCATGAACAGCCGGTCAGGTTTCTCGGCTGAACTTCAAGTGTCGATATGAACGATTTTTCCCGCATCAAGCGCCTGCCGCCGTATGTCTTCAATATCACTGCGGAATTGAAGGCGGACGCCCGTCGCCGGGGTGAAGACATTATAGACATGAGCATGGGCAACCCGGACGGGGTAACGCCCAAGCACATCGTGGACAAGCTGCTGGAGGCCGCGCAGCGCAACGATACCCACGGATACTCGATGTCGAAGGGCATTCCCCGGCTGCGGCGTGCAATCTGCAATTGGTACCAATCGCGCTTCAATGTGAGGTTCGATCCGGATTCGGAGGCGATTGTCACCATTGGATCGAAGGAAGGCCTCGCGCATCTGATGCTCGCCACGCTGGATCACGGCGATACGGTGCTGGTACCCAACCCGAGCTATCCGATCCACATTTACGGCGCGGTGATCGCCGGGGCGGACATCCGCTCGGTGCGCATGACGCCGGGCGTGGATTTCATCGAGGAGTTGCAGCGCGCAATCCGGGAATCGATTCCGAAGCCGAAGATGATGATTCTGGGATTTCCCAGCAATCCGACCGCGCAATGCGTGGAACTGCCGTTCTTCGAGCAGGTTATTGCGCTGGCTAAAGAGCACAACATTCTGGTGGTGCATGACCTGGCCTACGCCGACATCTGCTTCGATGGCTGGAAGGCGCCGTCGATCATGCAGGTGCCGGGCGCGCGCGACGTGGCGGTGGAGTTTTTCACCATGAGCAAGAGTTACAACATGGCCGGCTGGCGCATCGGATTCATGGTCGGCAACAAGGAATTGGTTTCCGCGCTGGCGCGCATCAAGAGTTATCACGATTACGGCACCTTTACGCCCATACAAGTCGCGGCAATCGCTGCTCTGGAAGGGCCGCAGGATTGCGTGCACGAGATTCGTGAGAAGTATCAGAAGCGGCGCGATGTGCTGGTCAAGGGCCTGCACGAGGCCGGCTGGATGGTGCAAAGTCCGAAGGCATCGATGTACATCTGGGCCGAGATTCCCGTGCCTTACCGCAAAATGGGTTCGCTGGAATTTGCCAAAAAAATTCTGTCCGAAGCAAAGGTTGCCGTATCGCCGGGCATCGGATTCGGCGAGTACGGGGATGCGTACGTGAGGTTCGCGTTGATCGAGAACGAAGCGCGCACGCGCCAGGCTATTCGCGGCATCAAGGAGATGTTCCGCAAGGACGGACTTCTCGGCGCGGCGGTGCCATTGCGGGCGGCGGTCTGAACAGGCTGTAATCACGATTGATCGGGCGCATCGCGCCCGATTGTTGTTTTCAGGCAAGGGGCGAGTATGTCGATTGAGGTGGTACGCATTTTGCAAGTTACGGGTGCGGGCAGGGAAGTCATGGAGCCGCAATGGCTGGCCGCGGCGCAACGCGTACACCGGCAGTTGCGTCCACAGATGCCGGTCGACTATGTGCAAAAGATGCACAAGGTTTTTCGCGACGGCGGCGAGATGTGCGTGGCGGTGCGGGCCGATCGCGTTGTCGGTGTCAGTGTGTTTCGCGAGTTCGAGAATACGCATGTGGGACGCCGCTTGTATGTGGACGATCTGGTAGCCGACGACGCGGAACGCTCCACTGGGGTGGGGCGGGCGCTGGTCGCGTATCTCGAGAAAGTCGCTCGTGACCGGGGCTGTCCCGGATTCGATCTCGAGTCCGGTACCCATCGCACCCGCGCGCACCGGTTCTACTTCCGGGAAGGTTTTTTCCTGACCGCGTTTTCGTTCAGAAAAGACTTTCAATGAAACCCATACACGTCGGGCTGTTGGGTATCGGCACCGTGGGCGGTGGCACATTTGCGGTACTGCGCCGCAATCAGGAAGAAATCAGCCGCCGCGCCGGGCGCGGTATTCTGATCAAGGCGGTGGCGGACAAGGATCTGGCGCGGGCGCGGCAACTGGTTGGCAGCAGTGCCGATGTTACCGACGATGCTTTTGCACTGGTGCGCCGGCCGGACATCGATATCGTGGTGGAATTGATTGGTGGCACCAGGATCGCGAAGGAGCTGATTCTGGCTGCGATCGAGAACGGCAAGCATGTCGTCACCGCGAACAAGGCCTTGCTGGCGCTGCATGGCAACGAGATCTTTCTCGCTGCGCAGAAAAAAGGCGTGATGGTCGCATTCGAGGCGGCAGTGGCCGGTGGCGTGCCGATCATCAAGGCTTTGCGCGAGGGATTGAGCGCCAATCGCATCGAATGGATCGCCGGCATCATCAATGGCACCTCCAACTTCATACTTTCCGAAATGCGGGAGAAGGGTTCGAGTTTTGCCGATGTGCTGGCGCAGGCGCAGAAGCTGGGATATGCGGAGGCTGATCCGACCTTCGACATCGAGGGCGTGGATGCGGCCCACAAGCTCACCATCATGGCCGCCATTGCCTTCGGCATTCCGATGCAGTTCGACAAGGTGTACACCGAAGGTATTTCCAAGCTGACCCGCGAGGATATCCGCTACGCCGAAGAGCTGGGCTATCGCATCAAGCTGCTCGGCATCACGCGGCGCACACCCAAAGGCATCGAGCTGCGCGTGCATCCGACCCTGATTCCGACCCGCAGGCTGATCGCCAATGTCGAAGGCGTGATGAATGCGATTCTGGTCAAGGGCGACGCCGTTGGCGCGACGCTCTACTATGGCGCCGGCGCTGGCGCCGAGCCTACCGCTTCGGCGGTGGTCGCGGATCTGGTGGATGTGACGCGCATGCATACCGCCGACCCGGAGCAGCGCGTGCCCCATCTGGCGTTCCAGCCCGACCGCATGGTGGATCTGCCAATTCTGGCGATGGAGCGGGTGGAGACCTCGTACTACCTGCGCCTGCGCGTGCACGACCGCCCGGGCGTGCTGGCCGACATTACCCGCATACTGGCGGACCAATCCATATCGATTGACGCCATGGTGCAAAAGGAACCCAGCGAAGGCGAAGAGCAGGTGGATATCATCATGCTCACCCACCTGACTCTGGAAAAAAATATCAACGATGCCATCAAACGCATCGAAGCCCTGCCGGTCGTATCGGGCACGGTCACACGTATCCGCCTGGAAGAACTTGGACGAAACTAAAGCGAACATGACCAACCACTACACCGGCCTCATCCATCGTTACCGCGACCGCCTGCCGGTCAGCGCGAATACTCCGGTCATCACCCTGAACGAAGGCAATACGCCGCTGATCGAACTGGTGAATCTGCCCAAGAAGATCCGGAAAAACGTGCGCATGCTGGCCAAGTTCGAAGGGCTGAATCCAACCGGGTCATTCAAGGATCGCGGCATGACCATGGCGGTGACCAAGGCTGTGGAGTCTGGTGCACGCGCCATCATTTGCGCCTCCACGGGCAATACTTCGGCGGCCGCGGCGGCTTATGCGGCGCGTGCCGGGATCGCCTGTTTCGTGTTGATCCCGGAGGGCAAGATCGCACTGGGAAAATTATCCCAGGCGATGATGCACGGCTCGGTGGTGATTCAGATTCGCGGCAACTTTGATGACGGCATGCGCCTGGTGCAGGAAGTGGCGCAGAACATGCCGGTGAACATCGTCAACTCGATCAACCCGTACCGGCTGCAGGGTCAGAAGACCATTGCTTTTGAGGTGATCGAGGCATTGGGTGATGCGCCGGACTATCACGCACTGCCGGTTGGTAACGCCGGCAATATTTCGGCCCACTGGACAGGCTATAGCGAGGC
>JANLTJ010000201.1:0-1885 GCA_031362885.1 Betaproteobacteria bacterium | reverse complement strand
CATCGCGCCAATGCCCCGCCGTTGCGTGGGCGTTGAATTTGGCCCGGTCACCATCAGAGAACCATACCTCCAGTCCGGGCGAGTGCAACCTTCTGAAGAACTTTCGGTACACTCGTCCGGTCCCTTACCCCGTCAGCAAATAGCGCACCAGGAGCCATCGAATGAGCCATTTCCATTGCCTTGCAGCTTTGTGCGCTTCACTCGCAGCGAAGCCTTGTCTGGCCCAGACTCTCGGACCCCTGATCAGGGTTAACAAGGACCCGGCAACGACAACCGTCACGTACGCGGAAACGGCGATCGCGGTTAATCCCATCAATCCGAATGAACTGGTCGCACTCGCGATTGAAAGCACTGGCACCAGCTCCGGAGATACCTACTTCGGCATCACGATGGACGGCGGCGCATCATTTTCGCAGCGCACCTTGATCAAGACCGCCTTTGGGGCGGCGGGCTTGCCGGGCTGCCTCGACGACGGCGCTGGTTCAGTCGATCCCTTTGCCGCGGCTTCGAGGTCCACGGGGCTTGCCAGTAGCAACTACCTCTACTTCGGTTGCCAGCGGGGTGGCCAGCTTGACTTCCACGGAGGCTTGATTATGTTCGCCAAGGCGCCTGGAAGCTTACACCTCGATGCTGTTCCCGTTGAATGCAACCTTCCACCACAGAGTGGCGTGCCTTGGGCATACGCACTTGACAAGTCGGGCCTGGCCATCGGCCCGCGCGCCGACGGCCTCGGAGGTGACGCCGTCTACCTGATGTACAACGCCACTCGAGGAGACTTGTCGTGCAACGCCAATACGGGGCTCTACGGGAAAGTTTCGGTCGGCACATCGGGTGGCTTTCCAGGCCTGAACTGGCCTGTGACAGACCAAGCGTTTGCAGTCACGTTGACGCAGGGCATCCCCGGTTACACCTGCGGTCAATTCGCCACCGGCATCAGCCCCGTTGTCATCCCATCGGGAAGCAATGTTTCGCGGCTCGTAGCCGCATACAACGACCAGGGCTATACCCAAAGCCCGCCCCTCGTGATCTACTCCACTGATGCGGGGCACACCTGGCAAAAAACGCAAGGGCCAGGACCGATTGGTGACCCGTCACTCAGCCTCGCGTCTGAGGGCATCATCAATGAGATCGATCCTCTTCTGGTCCCACCCGGCGACTATCTGGAGATGAAGAACTTTTCCAGCACGGCCGTTGATCCCAATAACCCCGACACCGTGTACGTCGTGTTCGCCGGGAGGTCTGACGTTTCGCTTCCGTATACTGACCTCTACTTGGCGTAACTCTTCAGCCGAATGCAAAACAGGCGTTTGCGGGTCAGAATCGCGGTTGCTTTAAGTCGGCCGACCTTCGTTTTTAGCGTCCAAAACGGGTTTTGACGAGTTCCGCTGCATTCGGCTGAAGAGTTACGAGTTCATCAACTTGAAGTATGTGGCTCAATGCGCCGCGGGTTGGCCGTGTAGCTACGCCCTCGACCCCGCTCGCGACATTGATCCAAGCTGGGCATTTGGCGCTCCAACGTGGCCGATTGGCGGCGTGTCGAACGGTGGCAATGATATTGCGGTCTCGACATCCGCCCGAAACATTGTCCTTTCGCCGGGCGGAACGCAGCGCTGGTTCTTCACCACTGGGCCATCCCTTCGTGACACGTACGGCATTCAATGGGAGACGCTCGGGTATTTTGAGCCATAGGGCTCGAGTTTGACCTTACTTGCGACTCGCCGCGAAGAGATATTGCCGCGGCGGGCTTGGGAGCTTCCTTGGCGGCAGGAGCGGCCGGGGCTCCGCCACTTTTTCCGGCGCGAGCAGCGGCCAGAATTTCCGCCATGCTCAGTTGGCCGGCAGGTTTTTTCGCGGCGGGCTTCTCTTCCGCTGGAGCATCCGAGGC
>JANLTJ010000180.1:0-3589 GCA_031362885.1 Betaproteobacteria bacterium | reverse complement strand
GGAACTGCCCGTCGTTTCGCTCCCGGACCTCTACGGCGGAAAGCTCGTCGCCGCGCTGGATCGACAACACCCGCGTGACTTGTTCGACGTGATGGAGCTTTTTCTCCACGGAGGAATCACGCCGGAAATCAGGCGCAGCTTCGTGGTCTATCTCGCCTCTCACAACCGGCCGATACATGAAGTGCTTTTCCCGAACCTTCGGGACATTTCAGGCGAGTACGAAGGCACGTTCAAGGGCATGACCACGGAGCCGGTGGAGTTGAATGCCCTCGTATCCGCACGCGAACGCATGATCGCTGAACTGAAAGCGGGCCTCAACGCCGCTGAGCGGGAGTTCCTGGTATCACTCGCCCGCAATGAGCCCAATTGGGAGTTGCTTGGCATCGAACACCTTGAGCACCTCCCGGGCATCCGATGGAAACTCGAAAATCTCGGACGCCTGGCGAAGGTCAATCCGAAAAAGCTCAAGGAGCAAGCGCAGGAGCTGGAACGGTTGCTTGGGAGGACCTGATCTGGAGTATGATTAAGTCATACCACGCTTGCAGGAGTGCTCCAATGAGTAATGCCGTCAAGAAAACCATTTCGCTCCCCGCCGATCTTGCGCGTCAGGCTGAAGAATTGGCGTTGGCGGAGGGCAAGACCCTGAGCGGCGTCATCCAGGACGCTCTGCGGCAGGCAGCAATTGAGCGGCGCCTGCAGGAACTGCGCGGCATGCAGGCTTACTGGAGCCGCATGGCCCGGGACAAAGGCATACTCACCGAAAGTGATCTTGAACGCTATCTGCGCGCCTGAATGCAGGAAGACACATGGGCAGGCGGGTCGTTTTCGATACCAACATACTGGTGTCTGCGCTGGTGTTTCCCGGCGGCCGGGGCGAAGCCGCTTTGCGGCGGATCATCGAACAGACCGACCAACTCCTGTTGTCCCGGCCCATCGTTGACGAACTGCTCAATGTGCTCGCGCGCAAGTTTGCGCGTGATGCCGAGGAACTCGCGCATGCCGCCGTGTTTGTCACGGAACTGGCCGTGATCGTCGCTCCCAAGCGACGACTTCACGTCGTAAAAGACGACCCGGACAACCGGATACTGGAGTGCGCATCAGCGGGCCATGCTGCAGCCATTGTGACCGGAGACAAGGCCCTGCTTGCGCTCAAGCACTACGAAAAAATACAGGTACTGACCTTGCGTGAATATCTGGCCTCATGACAACCGCCAATCCTGCCTCCCACGCCGCACACCCCCCCATGATGCAGCGGGGTTTACACAGAATGGGAATTTCGTCAATTTCTGCAAGCGTTTCGCAGGTCGCAAACGCCAGGCGATCAGCGCCGTTCAGCCCGGGCATGCGGTAAACGACCCATGCAGGCATGGCAACGCGCTGAAAGGGTTCCATCGGATCACTTCGGCAGGCAAGGGAAGTGATCGAGGCGCTGGTTTCAGGCGGCCAGACCGGTGCTGATCGCGCCGCGCTCGACGTTGCGATCAGGCACAGTTTCCCGCATGGGGGATGGTGTCCAGCGGGAAGGAAAGCGGAGGACGGCCCTATCGGCGGCCAATACAATCTATCCGAAACGCCTGGCACCAAGTACGTGCAGCGCACTGAGTGGAATGTCCGAGATTCGGATGGAACTGTCGTGTTCATGTTTGGCGCCCGGGCGATGGGCGGGTCCTTGCGCACAATCGAGTTCGCGCGAAAGTATGGCAAACCGTGTGTTCATATTTGCCGGTCCAGTTATCAACCCGCGCTGTACTTGCAGCGCTTCGCCGAACTTCACAAAATCAAGCGCCTTAACGTGGCCGGTTCTCGCCAGAGCAAAGATCCGGGAATTCACTTGTGGACCGTGGGCATCATCGAAGACGCCTTTTTCTGGTCAGAGAATCATCCGGGCATGCTTGGCGGACCTGGGGAAGGGTAAGCCGCGTAATTGGCCATAGGACGTTTCAGCCGGCAAGTCATCACATGCATCGATCCGCACCTCGAATCATTTGACCACCGCATCACCGCTCAGCCCCCCCCGCATCTCCCTCACCACCGCCCTCACAATCTCACTCACATCCGCCCGCCCGGCGACCTGCGGTGTCCCCCGGCGCCCGTTACCGGATTTCGACCTTTGGCGCGGCTGGAATCAACGCTATTGGACGATACCGGATTTTACTGTACATTGCAGTATATTCGCATTACAAACACTGCATAGGGGAAACAATGGCGACGGCCAAAACCACCACGTTGACCTTTCGTATCGAACCGGGGCTGAAGGAAGCGTTGCGCACGGCCGCCGACCGCGAGCACCGTTCCATCGCCAACATGATTGAAGTGCTGATTCGCGGCTATTGCGGGAAAAACGGCATCACCATCCAGGAGCAGCAGACGCTGCCTCTGGATGGCGAACGCAAACCGTAACGACGACAACAACAAGAAGCCACCATGGCCATCAAAAAATCCGACCTCTATTCCTCCCTCTGGGCTTCCTGCAACGAGCTGCGCGGGGGCATGGATGCAAGCCAATACAAGGACTACGTCCTGTTCCTGTTGTTCATCAAGTACATCAGCGACAAATATGGCAACAGCGATGACTTCGCCCCGCCGGTGGTTATCCCCAAGGGTTCCTCATTCCGCGACATGATCGCCCTCAAGGGCAAGAGCGACATCGGCGACAAGATCAACACCCAGATCATCCAGCCGCTGATCGACGCCAACACACGCCTGGCGCGCAGCGACTTCCCCAACTTCAACGACCCGGAGAAACTGGGCGAAGGTGCGGCGCTGGTCGAGCGCCTGACCAACCTGATCGGCATCTTCCAGAACCCCGTTCTCGACTTCTCGCAGAACCGCGCCGAGCATGACGACATCCTCGGTGACGCTTATGAGTTCCTGATGCGGCACTTCGCCAGCGAAAGCGGCAAGAGCAAGGGGCAGTTCTACACCCCGTCCGAAGTCAGCCGCGTCATCGCCAAGGTAATCGGCATCGCGCCCGACAACACCAAGGCATCCACCACCGCCTACGACCCCACCTGCGGCTCGGGATCGCTGCTCCTGAAGGTGGCCGCGCAGGCGGGCAAACACATCACGCTTGAAGGGCAGGAGAAGGACGTGACCACGGCGGGCCTGGCCCGCATGAACATGATCCTGCACGACTTCCCGACCGCTAACATTCTCTCGGGCAACACGCTGGATGCGCCCAAGTTCAAGGATGGCGAGAGTCTTCGCACCTACGACTACGTCGTCGCCAATCCGCCGTTTTCCGACAAGACCTGGAGCACCGGCCTCACGCCTGCCAAAGACCCCTACCAGCGCTTCGCCTGGGGCGTGCCGCCCACCAAACAGGGCGACTACGCCTACCTGCTGCACATCATTCGCTCGATGAAAGGCACGGGCAAAGCCGCCTGCATCCTGCCCCACGGCGTGCTGTTTCGCGGCAACGCCGAGGCCGTGATCCGCGAGCAACTGGTGCGCTCCGGCATCCTCAAGGGCATCATCGGGCTGCCGGCCAATCTGTTCTACGGCACCGGCATCCCCGCCTGCATTTTGGTGCTCGACAAGGAGAACGCCACCGCCCGCAAGGGTGTGTTCATGGTCGATGCCTCCAAGG
>JANLTJ010000179.1:0-6481 GCA_031362885.1 Betaproteobacteria bacterium | reverse complement strand
ATGCGTGAAGCTGAGCCGTACTAATCGCTCGATTGGCTTGAACGCCTCACCTCTTTCAATCATACCCATGCCTAGTGAAGGCATCAGTTGTCAGCAATCAGTTGTCAGCAATCAGTGATCAGAAAGTGGCGCCGCTTTGATGAAGCGCTCCATTCTGATACCTGATACCTGATACCTGATACCTGATCACCGATTACTAAATCTGTCTTCCGCCGGTCTGGTGGCTCAAGTGCGGAGCGCCTACACCCGATCCCATCCCGAACTCGGCCGTGAAACGCTCCAGCGCCCATGATACTCAGGCTTAAGCCTCGGGAAAGTAGGCCGCCGCCAGACCTGCAGAAAACAGATGTCAGATGTCAGATGTCAGAACGCAGACACCAAAAACCAGTGCACCAAATCCTCCAACACAACCCATCCGTCTTCTGATATCTCATAGCCGTCATCCAAAACTAACGCAGGGTGGAGCAGCCCGGTAGCTCGTCAGGCTCATAACCTGAAGGTCATAGGTTCAAATCCTATCCCTGCACCCAAATTTAGATGATCAAACATCTTGACCAGTAAATTAAATTCGATTTCGTTGGTCGAGGCACGAAAGATTGCACTTTGCGCCCAGAAGTTTGGCACAAACTCAAAACAGCAAGAACCATCGTCGTCTAAAATACTGCAAACGATCAGGCAGTTGGGACTGCTACAACTCGATAGTGTGAATGTCCTCGTCCGCTCACATTATCTGCCGGTGTTTTCGCGCTTGGGCGGCTATCCAAGAATATCTCTTGATGCGCTTTCGCAAAAGGCCCCTCGTGCACTGTTTGAATATTGGGGACATGAATCTTCTCTGATTCCAATCGAACTTCACCCGCTATTTCGCTGGCGCATGGAAGACGCGCGCAAAGGCGAAGGGCTGTGGAGTGGGCCATCGAGCATTGCAAGAGAGCAGCCAAATTTCGTTACAACCGTCCTAGAGCAAGTAGCGGATCGTGGTCCGATCGGGGCTGGTGAATTGTCCGATGGTGGAAAATCAACCGGCAATTGGTGGGGTTGGAGCAACGGAAAGCGAGCCCTGGAGTATTTATTCTGGACTGGCCAACTGACCTCAGCGGGCCGCCGAGGATTCGAACGGCTTTATGATTTGCCTGAACGCGTCATTGCGCCGGCCGTTCTCAGCCAACCCACACCGTCAAAGGAAGCGGCTCAAAGAGATCTGATCAAACTCGCAATCCAAGCACAGGGCGTCGCCACTGAAATAGATCTGCGTGACTACTTCCGAATTTCAGCCCCAGACGCAAAAATACGCATTGCGGAATTGGTAGAAGATGGAGGCCTCAGGCAAGTGACAGTCGAAGGTTGGAAGCAAGTCGCCTACACAGCGCGCAAGGTGAGATGTCCGCAAAGCACTAATGCTCGCGCTTTGCTCTCACCTTTTGACTCTTTGATTTGGGCGCGCCAACGCGCAGAGCGCTTGTTCAATTTTCACTACCGGCTCGCGTTCTACACACCGAAGGAAAAGCGGACCCAAGGCTACTACGTTATGCCGTTCCTCTTGAATGACAAGCTCGTTGCTCGTGTAGATTTAAAATCAGACCGCAAAGGAATGCGCCTACTCGTACTCGGCGGGCATGTTGAACCCGGTACAGTACCAAATCAAATCGCCGAAGAACTCTCCCTAGAACTCCAATCGCTCGCCGGATGGTTGGACCTCGAGCGCGTGACAATTAGGAGCAGCACTGAACTGGCGCGAGCACTACGACGTGCATAGTCACATTCCGTAAGGTCTACAACAAATCGCCCGATTTGGCATTGTACGCCACGGCTCATGAACGGTGACGAATGAGAATTGCGCCGCATTTGGCCCGCGCCTTAGTGAGCAAGCAGATCCTGAGTAAGCGCTTTCTCACTAAAGCGAAACACGATCACAGGATCAACACTAAGCAGTTTTTCGTTTTTTCCCTGATAGGCGGTGTCGTTCAGTAGGTGACGGATCACATTCAATCTTGCGACTTTCTTGTTGTCGGCCTTTACTACATGCCATGGAGCTGCGTCATGGCTTGAATGCATAAACATGGCATCACGCGCTTCTGAATAGGCTTTCCACTTTTTAATTGCGGCCGCATCGATGGGGCTAATTTTCCACTGCTTCAGCGGATCGCCTTGCCGGGCTGCCAAACGCTCCTTTTGCTCCGCCTTTGATATGTCCAGATAGTACTTCACCAAGCGAATGCCTGATCTCACAAGCATGGCCTCGAACTGCGGGGCTTCATCAAGAAAGCCTTCATATTCCGCGTCGCTGCAGAACCCCATAACTCGCTCGACACCAGCACGATTGTACCATGAGCGATTGAACAAAACGAATTCACCGCCCGCTGGAAGGTGCGCCGCGTAACGTTGAAAATACCAAGACGTCCGATCGCGATCAGTGGGTTTACCAAGAGCTACAACGCGCGTGTCGCGCGGACTAAGGTGCTCAATGATACGCTTAATTGTACCGTCTTTGCCGGCGCCATCTCGTCCTTCGATGATGACCGCGAGCCGCTCCCCGCGCTCGATCAGATTACGTTGAAAGTGCACCAACTGAACCTGGAGGCCGTATAGCTGCTTTTCATAGTCGTCTCTAGACATGCGATGACTGTTGCTTTCTTTTCCCATTGCCCTCGCCGATCCAAATTTCTCAACCATTTGAGCGGAATTAAGTCAAAAGAAAAAGGGGCTGGATTAAAGCCCCTCTCAATGCCGCAAGAAACCCTCGCAAACTATGCGCGGACAAGCAACGCTTCAGCGATCTTACCATGTATGAACCCAATCACACGCGCTAGATGCAGTGTAAACAGGATGCCAACGAGTCCAACGATAACGAGCAACACCAGTCCCGGCGGCGTGTTGAGTAGGGCATCAAGCTCGGGATAGGGGTCGATACGTACTACATTTTTTCCTGTTCCCAACTCGTAGAACCCTCCAGCGATTAGAGCGCCTGACGTCACACCTAGCGTCACGGCCAGTGTGAAATAGATGATGCCGAGAGGCAGTTGCAAGATCATGTAGAACAGCGATCCCCACGTGCGCCCGTCGGCAAGGACGCGTTTCACGCGTGTCCAAAGTGTCCCCCCTTCTTCTGGGGCCGGCTGGCGGCGCGGCATGCGCACCCCAAGCAATGCCTCTACGACACGTCCTTCAACCCAGCTAATCACGCGGACTGAACCGATAAAAAGCAGCGCGAAAGGAATACCAATTATCAGTATCGCAAAACCTAGCGTTAGGCCGAGACCGGCCACGGCCCATGTGAAATAAAATATGCCTGTCGCGAGCGACAACAACATATAGATCAGTGCTCCATACGCACGCGGATCCACCAAAACACCAAAAAGCCCGGGGCCTTGATCGACTCTAATGTCATCATCTGTTCGAGCCGGAAAGGGGCTATTTGCAGCTTGTTCCATAGCAATATACTCCTCAGCCACTTCTTGTGGCGTTCCATAGGATTCAACAATGCGCACCAGCAAAAGCTGCTCGTTTTCATCGTGAGACTCGGCCTGCTCGGCGCGCAAGTACTCTTCTGCATCCGCAAGCGCGTCTTGAATGAGTCCTGGCGGTTGACCTTTGAGGCAAGCTTTTAGAGTGTCCAGATAGGCCTTGATGGTCGTAGGCGTTGTGCTCGTGAGCGCGGAATTAGCCATTGGCGCCTCCTGGCTCGATTAGCGCTGTCACAAAGCCGTGCAGCTCTGCCCAAACCTCTCGCCAAGTAACCAACGCCTCTCGGCCAGCACTCGAGATTGCATAGTAGCGTCGCGGAGGCCCCGACATCGAAACTTCAACCCGGCTTGAAAGCATTCCTGCCGCATGCACGGAACGAAGAACCGGATAAATCGCACCCTGTTTTAGGAACGACGCTCCACCGGCCTTCGCACCAATCTCTTTGGCAATTTGATAGCCGTACATTTCGTCCCCCGACCGCTCCAAAAGCGCCAGCAGCACCATTGCAGCGATGCCGCTATGAAGCTCCTTGCGGAATTTCTTCAGATGTACTTCGGCAGATGTCACGCCACTCTCCCGCAGGGTTGCCCCAGCGCCGTAGACCTCGAAGACTCTGTCCCGTCGGTATCATGCACACCCATATAGTGCTAACCTGATAGTAGTCAAGCATCGCCAGGGTTAATCTGTCATGGATCGCGAAAACGTGGCTGGAGAGCAACTTTTCGCCGAACAATAGCCACAATGTAAGCCTGTCGATTGACCCAGCCCTTCTAACGGTTAGCTTGAAATCAATGGGTGCGGGCCCTGGGGGAACATTCGCGTGCGCCGAGACAATTTTCGCCGGATCTTTTCCGGACTAGCCGCTTTTTGTTTGCTGTTTGGCTATTGCAGCGCTCAGGCCTTGGCACAAAACACGAGTTCGTCGATCCGCGTCATGCGCGACGTCTGGACTGATGCCGACGAACGCGGTTACTCGGAATTTATTCAGGCGCTGGGCAACACTCGTTGCGGTTCGATCGACAAATGCCTGAAGAACCCCGCCAACCCTTTCTCGCGCACCGACCCGCCGGGCTCATACTTTAGTGCCGACTGCGCCGATCTGCCATACTTCTTGCGCGCGTACTACGCCTGGAAGCGCGGGCTTCCATTTTCGTATGCGTCATCGGTGAGCCCGAGAGGGCGGACACGCGACATACGCTACACAGCCAGCGGCAACGAAATCTCAAGCCGGCGTGATGTACTGACGGGTTCAACCAGCGGCCAGCAGCTTCTCGTCGATCTGCGCAATACCATTTCCTCTGCGATGTACCGGCTGCATCCGGACATGGAAGGAACCGATCTCTATCCCATGCGCATTGACCGCAAGTCTCTGCGGCCGGGCTCAGTGCTTTATGATCCCAACGGCCACTTGGCAGTCATCTACAAAGTCGAAGACGACGGCCGGGTTCTTTACATGGACGCCCATCCCGACAACTCGCTAACGCGAGGCACATACGGCCGCAAGTTTGTCCGTTCATCCCCCGGAATGGGAGCCGGCTTCAAGAACTGGCGTCCCGCACGTTTAGTTGGCGGCGCGAAAACTCCGGACGGCACTTTCGTCGGCGGCCATATTGAATTTGCCAAGAATGCCGAGTTGCCGGATTATTCAAGCGAGCAATTCTTCGGCAACCTGGCGCGCCCGGCCGATCGCGAATGGTCCAGCGGCCAATTCATGCTCGACGGCCAAAGCGTTGACTACTACGACTTCGTCCGCGCCAAAATGGGCGGCGGCTCCCTCAACTATGAGCCGGTGCAAGAAGTGCGCAACATGATCAAGGCCAACTGCGAAGATATCCGCTACCGCGCCGAGGCCGTCGACCTTGCCATCCAACGCGGCATCCAGAACAAATCCCAGCCGCCCCGCTTACCACCCAACATCTATGGCACCGAAGGTGAGTGGGAAGATTTTTCAACCCCCTCGCGCGACGCCCGCCTGAAAACGTCGTTCAAAGAATTGCGTGATCAAGTCCAGCGCTTCGTCGAATGGCACGCCGCCGCCGACCGCCGCGTGCACTATCAAGGAGCGGATCTCCTGATGGACTTGCTGACCGCCTACGACCAGGAAGCAGCTCAGTGCACGATCATATATTTGCGCTCGAACGCAACGCCCGTGCAGTTGGGCTACGAGGAAGTTCGCCGCCGCATGTTCTTGCTTTCGTTTGATCCCTATCATTGCATCGAGCGCCGCTGGGGCGCGACCCAGCCCGCCGAACTCGCCACCTGCCGCGACGACCCAACCAAGGCCGCCTGGTACTTCGCCGAGCAGGGCCTGCGCAATCAGCTCGACCGGACTTACGATGTGCGCATGGACTTCACGCTCTTTGACTTCAAGGCAGGCCCCGGCCCCGGCAAGGGTGTCGCCACGCCGCCGGACATCGACGCCCGGGGTCTAATTGTCGCGTTGGTCAATCAAAGGCTGACCGCACCGCGTCCGGCTCTGCCGCCGCGTCCCCCCGCCCCGGCAACCCGTTAAACAGGCCTATCGCTTGTCTCTTGGTTCACGAACCACCACAAACTACGGGATAAAACTGGGATCCCCTGTCGTACCGTTACGCGATGCAGAATTGAAAAATATGTCTACGCCGACCCCACTTCCCGGAGTCTCGGGGGGTCACGAAGTTCAAACTCGGTGACGGGGCTTCCGGCGTGCGGCCCGATCATCTTGCCCCCGCGTGAGAGATATCGAGGACCTGCTGCGAGGAGAACGATGAGTCCCCAGACCGTGATCAACGCGCCGGTGGCGTTGACAACAAATGGTGTAGCGGCGGTGGAGGTAAACGCGACGTCGATGGCCGAGTGAAAGATCGCAGCGACCAGAATGCTTCCGCGGCTCGCGTTGTAGAGCCAGGTCAGCAAAATTGCGCCAGTCGCCAGGCTGAACAACCAGCCCGCGGCGCCGTCGGCATCCATGCTGGTGAATGCGGCGCGGTAAAGAAAGAGCGGTGCGTGCCATCCGGCCCATGCCACCGCGAGGAGG
>JANLTJ010000155.1:0-34722 GCA_031362885.1 Betaproteobacteria bacterium | reverse complement strand
TACGACGGGCTGGTGCTGCTGGTGCATCACAGTGGCAAGGACCAGAGCCGGGGCCTACGCGGGCACTCAAGCCTGAATGCGGCACTCGACGCGAGCATCGAAGTAGTGAATCTGGAGAACCGGAACGAATGGCGTATCGACAAGGCGAAGGATGGAACCGACGATGCCGGGCAGGGTTTCCGATTGCAGGTGGTGGAAATCGGGCGCCACGATGACGGAGAGCCGATAACATCCTGCGCAGTGGTAGCCGACGATGCGCCCCATGTCGCACGCCGAATTCTGCCGCCGAAGTCTGGCAATCAGCGCATTGCCTGGGACACGCTGGAAGAACAATTGCGCAAGGCCGGCAATACACGTCCCAACGATGCGCCGCAGTCCCTGCCGGAAGGCAGGTCTGCAATTACCACGGAAGCGGCCATATCCTCCGTACGTGAAAGGCTGGCATGTGACCCAAAGCGCAAAACGGAACGCGCACAGCACGCCTTGGAGGGACTTCACGCCAAGCGGCTGATACGCATTGAATCGGGCTTCGTATGGACAACTTGAGGCTTTCCCGCGATTCCCGCAGGTTCCCGTTTCGGGAAGTTTCAGGAAGGTCATGTTTTCCCGCGATTCCCGCGCACCCTATAGGGGGCGGGAACTGGCGGGAAAGGGGCGATGGCTACAATTGATTTGTGCAATGGTGAAAAATGAACTGGCTCGAAAGACTGGCGAGACTTGAACGGAAACACCGGCGACAGGTAACGGCGCGAAACGTGCGCGCCTATCGCAAGCGTCAACGACAGGCGGGCATAAGGCGGGTTGATGTCGCGCTGCCGCTGAAACAATACGCCGCCCTTGTGCACTGGATGCACCCCGGAGAGACCTTTAGTCAGGCCGTGGGCAGGCTATTGGAGGCCGTTACCGGAAATACCAAGTCAGTTTAAAAAGACCTGCGCAATCAATGCACTTGGTATTGAGACAAAGGGGTTTTCAATTCCAGATAATTTACGATTTTGGCATGAAGAAAAGAACGCAGCAATGCGACCAGTGAAGATATGCGGGGCGTTCGCTCGCAGCACGGGAAAACCATGTCAATGCAAGTTGCTCTATCGCGGTGGACGCTGCCGTTTTCATGGCGGGCTTTCGACCGGGCCGCGAACGCCGGAAGGAAAATCGAAGGCGCTACAGGTCATGCGCGAAGGCTGGCTTCAGTGGCGACGGAAGGTATTGGAAACCGTTTAGAGATTACTACGCGCGGGCGCGCGCGCACGTCATGGGGTGCGATATTGAATTCGTTGCGCAACATGTCTGCGCTGGAACAACGCAATCCATTGTCTTTCGTCTAACTCGTACCGCATGACGCTTACCGCGCTTGTGACGTTTAGCCGCAAAAGCCATCACATTAAGGTCTTTTCACTGCTAGCTATTCTTTTACCGCCGCAGCACGTCGCGCCACAATAAAATCAGCAAAAAATTCTTTCAACAGCGTGTCCAGAGTGTTCGCTATCTCTCCCACCAAAGGAACTGCGTCGCCAGTCGATGCGCCGACAACATTTCGCGAGAAAAATATCAAATCACCCTTGCGCGACGTTTTGCGAGGGTCTTTCTCGTCTGAATCAAGATTAACCGCGCGGCTGTAATACGATGAGGCTTCTAAACGAGCAGATATTCCTGTTGGATTGCCCTTTGTCGCTTGAATGTCAACTTGAAGCGAAAGCAGTCGCCCTTCCGCAGATTGAGAAACAAACTCAACAGCGTTGGTTGCAATTTTGATTTCGACGTTAGAAGCCGCCGCGAGAAACTTTACGTTAGTCTGAACACGGTCACAGATATCCTCGGTAGCTTTTTTCTGTTCGTTCGACGGGGAGCAATAAAACGCGATGCCCTTTCATCCTGCGTAGTTAATCTTTTTTTTCTCGACTGAGTACTTTTCAAAGAAATCGTCTTCTGCTGCTTCTGCCATCGGCATGATGTTCGCCATGAAAAGAAGCGCGCAACATGTCGCTATTCGAGAATTGCCAATGAGCCTCGTTCCCATGTCGGATATTCAATACGCTGGTTGCGAGGTATGCATTCTTGCATTGAGGCGGTTTAGCGACAAGGTGCTGACATGGCCGCAATGGCGGCGGGGCTCCTGAAAGGCAACACCGCCACAAGCAAGCGCCTATTGGGCTCTCATCACAATTCCATCACACTCAACACTTGTAAACGGCTATCAATTTGCGTATCTTGTCCTTGCCGGGGTCAGAACGATTATTGACGTAAGAGTGTGATGCGCAAGGCAAAAGTGGCTGCGAATTGACCATCGCCCCGGTAGCTCAGTGGATAGAGCAACCCCCTCCTAAGGGGTAGGTCGCACGTTCGATTCGTGTTCGGGGCGCCAACAAGCCACACGCTTTGAACAGTGAGCGCCAAATCAAAGAGCCGCTATTGCGGCCCTTTGATTTGGCGCTATCCCCGCGTGTTGTTACGGTTCACTGATCACCGTCCACTGGATTTCAACCCTTTACCCGGTTGCGATATTCCCCGGTACGGGTATCGATTTCGATCTTGTCGCCGGTCTCGCAGAACAAGGGCACATGGACGATAAAGCCGGTGCCGATGGTGGCGGGTTTGAGCACCTTGCCCGAGGTGTCGCCGCGCACCGCCGGCTCGGTGGTGATTTCGCGCACCACGGTGTTCTGCAACGTCACTGAAATTGGCTTGCTGTCATAGAACACGATTTCGCAAGGCAGGCCGTCCTCGAGATAGTTAAGCGCGTCACCCATGCTGTCTTTTTCGATCTCGTGCTGGTTGTACTCGCTGTCCATGAAGACGTAGAGCGGATCGGCAAAATACGAATAAGTCGCATCCTTGCGCTCGAGCACGATGTTTTCGAGTTTGTCGTCGGCCTTGTAGACGATTTCGCTGGCCCCGCCGGTGAGCAGGTTCTTCAACTTCATTTTCATCACGGCGGAGTTGCGCCCACCCTTGTTGTATTCCGCGCGCTGTACGACCATCGGATCCTTGCCGACCATGATTACGTTGCCAACGCGCGCTTCCTGAGCTTGTATCATCTTTTTTCCTGAAAATTTAAGGGAGCGAAAAAGGAGCGGATTATACCCGCTCCGCGCAGAACTGAGCGAGATTGGTGGCCAGATCGCCCAGTGCCTCCAGATGCGCCGGCCATTGCCTCGCGAGCGTTTCCAGTTGCTGGTGCTGCCCCTGGCACGCGGCCCAGGCTTGCGGCAGGTTTCGCGCCGGTGCGAGGCTGTTCCAGGATTTCCACAATGGGTCGAGGACTTCGCGCAAGTCTGTCGAAGCGCCCGCGTCCCCGAAAAGCCGGTAGCGATCCAGGAAAGCCTGCACTTTGATTGCATGAGCATCGCCCTTCTGGGGATAGGCTTGCCAGAGCAAGGGTCGCGCCGCCAGTTGCGCGCGCACGAACGAGTCCTCCCCGCGCACGGCGTTCCAGTCGCAGGCCCATAACACGCGGTCATAGTCGTCCTGGGTCAGAAAGGGCAGGATGTCGCCGGCCAGCGCGCCCTGGCGGCGGCCAGCGTCCAGGTCGAACGCGCGCAGCGCCTGCGCACCCGGAGTCCCATCGAAGCTAATCACCCTGACTGGACGGGGTCCGGCTGCGCACGCTTCGAGCAGGGACTTCAGCGGGGCCTGCGGATAGCAAAACAGCGACAACAGTATTTCGCCTTGCGCTGGCGCGCGCACACCCCGGCTTTCCAGAAACTGCCGCATGGCGGCCTGATCCTGCTGGAACGCCTGCCGGTGCCGGGCCAATCCGCGTTCGATCGGAACACCGCCGGTGCGTGCGCTAAATCCGGGAAAGAAAAAATACCGGACCAAGGGCCACCGCGGATGCGGCGATGGCAACCCATGACATCCGTCCACCCAGGTCTCGGCGCTCAGATATTCGAGGTTGATCCACACCGGGGCACGCGCTCGCCCGGCCATGGCCCCGACGTAAGCATCAGGCAGTTCGCAACCAAAAGTTTCAACGACGATATCGGCTGGCTCGATTGGCTCGAAGGGCGTCTTCCACGCACGCACTTCGATTTCACCGAGCCTTTGCACCGCCGCGCCTGCATCGAGCATCGGAGCGAGTTGCCGGAAGCTGGCCAGATCGTCCACCCACACGCGCACGTCCCCCGCATGTTGCGCCGCGAGCTGGCGCGCGAGCCGCCAGCACACGCCGATGTCGCCTAAGTTGTCCACCACTGAACAAAAAATATCCCAGCGCATGACAGACAGTGATCGGTGATGAGTAAGCAGTGAACGTGTAAAACAGAGACATTAGAGTAAAGGCAAGCCGCTCAACCGGCTGCCGCGCGCTCGCAATCCAAACCACGGATCACGGATCAGCGTTCACAGTTCGGTGCCTTCACGCCATTCCGCCGTTTATTGAAATAATCTGCCCGGTGATATAGGCGGCCTGCGCGGAGGCCAGAAAAGCAACGAGGGCGGCGACTTCGTCCGGGGTACCGGCTCGTTTCATCGGCACAATCGCTTCGATGACCTCTCTGGGAAAAGCCTGTTCGATCACCGGTGAGGTGATGACGCCGGGTGCAATCGCATTGACTGTGATGCCGCGCGAGGCCAGCTCCAGAGCGAGCGACTTGGTGGCGCCATGCAATCCGGCTTTGGCCGCCGCGTAGTTGACCTGACCGCGATTGCCAATAACACCGGCCACCGACGAGACATTGATGATCCGGCCCCAGCGCGTACGAATCATGGGCAGCATCAGCGGCTGGGTGACGTTGTAGAAACCGTTCAACGACACATCGATTACGCGGTCCCACTGCGCGGCGCTCATTCCAGCCAGCGGCGCATCGTCATGCACCCCGGCGTTATTAATCAACACCTGGATCGGCTCGCGCTCGACAAGGCTGGTGAGCACGCGGGCAGCGTCAACCCGGTCCGTCACGTCAAAGGCAATGGCCTGCGCCGAAGCGCCGTCGGCGCACAATTGCTCAGCAAGCAGCCGCGCCTGTTCCAGCCTCTGGTTGGCATGCACGATCACATGCAGGCCCTGTGCCGCCAACGCGCGGCAGATCGCCGATCCGATTGCCCCGCTGCCCCCGGTTACCAACGCGGATTTCACTGCCACCTCTATATTAGAAAACGCTTCCGGTCCGAAATTCAGGCCGCCGATGCTATGCTTCGCTCAAGCACCAAGCGAGCCTAGCATTTTTGCGACATCAGCATCAGCAACAGTAACCGAAAACGAGTTTCCGGCCGGAAGAAATCATCGCATGCAATCGACCGTACACCAAACCGAGGTATTGCTTTACTTCACGCTGCTGCAACTTTCGATCATCGTTGTTGTAGCACGGCTTGCCGGAGAAATCGCCGTGCGCCTGTCCCAGTCGCGCGCGGTCGGAGAAATCGTCGCCGGGCTCATGCTTGGACCTTCCCTGTTCGGGCTGCTGCTGCCGGAGACGTTCACCTATGTGTTCCGCTCCGCCCCGCCGGAACCGATGACCATCATGAGCCAGATCGGGCTGATCCTGCTGATGTTTCAGATCGGACTGGAGTTCGAGTTCGGCCATCTCAAGGCCGGTCAGAATCGCAAGGCGGTGATAAACATTTCGCTCATGGGGCTGGCATTGCCGTTTGCCGCAGGTGTGCTGTTCGGCTGGCTCTCGCATCCTTATCTCGCCCCGCAGCTCAATCTGCTGGCTTATGAGCTGTTTGTCGGCACGGCATTTTCCATCACCGCATTACCCATCCTGGGCCGTATCCTGATGGAGCTCGGCCTGACCCGCACCCGGGTGGGCGTAATCGCGATCAGCTCCGCGGCGATCAATGACGTGATTGGCTGGCTGATGCTGGCGGTGGTCACCGCGCTCACCATCGCTAAATTCTCGCCAACCGGATTTGCCGTGAAGATCGGACTGATCGCGGTTTATATCGCACTGTGCTGGTGGGTGGTGCGACCGCTGCTGCTGCGTCTGCTGCGGCGATTCAGCGCCGATAGCGGAAAACTCTCACCCAATCTGGTCGGCATTCTGATCGGTGCGATTTTTCTGTCCGGGATGGCCACCTACTCGCTCGGGATTTTCGCCATCTTCGGCGGCTTCATGCTCGGCGTTCTGCTGCACGATCAAGCTGCATTCACGCACGCCTGGCGCGACAAGATCGGCGATTTTGTCGTTGTATTTTTCCTGCCGATTTTCTTCACCTATACCGGTTTGCGCACCGACATTGGCGCGCTGAGCAGCCCCGAATTGTGGGGGTGGTGCGCTCTGCTGCTGTTGCTGGCAACCGTCAGCAAATTCGGTGGCTGCTATTTCGCGGCACGCCGCTCTGGAATGGAGCCGCGCGAAGCTAAAGCCATCGGTATCATGATGAATACCCGTGCCCTGATGGAACTGGTGGTTATCAATGTCGGACTGGACTTGGGTGTGATCCCGCCGGACGTGTTCACCATGCTGGTGATCATGGCCATACTGAGCACCGTGATCACAACGCCGGCCCTGCGCATCTGGCTCAAACAAGCTGAACCCGCACCCGCTGCGGCTCGCGCGCGCTCCTGATGAAATCATTGCTTAGTCTCGGCAAGCGCATCTACCAGCGTACCGCGCTCACCTTTGGCTTCGTCTATTTCGGCATCAACGGCCTGCTCTATACGCTGGTGAGCACGCCGCTTTATCCGCTGCTGCCACGCAAACTCGGCGCCTGGCTCGGGCGCAACACCATCGGCTGGCAGTTCCGCAGCTACCTCGCCATGCTCAAAGCCACCGGCATCATCCGGCTGGACCTGGATGCGCTCGATTCGCTGCAAGGAGAACGCGGGCTTCTGCTTGCGCCCAACCATCCCAGCCTGCTCGATGCCGTGTTAATACTTTCACGATTGCCAGCCATGACCTGCATCATGAAAGCGAAAATCTGGGACAACCTGTTCCTTGGCGCCGGCGCCCGTCTCGCCGGATACATCCGCAACGACTCACCGGGGAAAATGGTGCGTGTAGCCATCGCGGAGTTGCAGGCAGGTCATCAGTTGCTGGTATTCCCGGAAGGCACACGCAGCCGCAACGGACGCCTGAACCCATTCAAGGGCGGCTTTGCGCTTATCGCCCGTAACGCCGGTGCCCAGGTGCAGACCGTGTTCATCGAGACCAACAGTGCGTTCCTCGGCAAAGGCTGGCCGTTGCTCAAGATGCCGGATCTGCCGGTTTACTATGGTGTGCGCCTGGGCCGGCGCTTCCGGGTCGAGGGTGATATCAAGACTTTTTTGGCCGAACTCGAATCCTATTATCGCGAGGAGCTGGAGCGGCCTCCCACATTGGGCATACCGTCCGGCGTTGAGCAGCCGGACCCCGCAGTCCCCGGGCATGCCCGCTGATCAGACCGGCACCTGCGGTGCCATTTGCGCGCCCGGCAGGCCTCTTCCATGAAACCCGCCTCCAACACTCACCTGGTCCTGATTCCGAGTTTCAATACCGGGGACAAGGTTCTTGAAACCGTGCGCGACGCTCGCCATGAATGGAATCCGGTTTGGGTCGTGATCGACGGGAGCACCGACGCCAGTGCAGAACAATTGCGGGCGCTCGCCGCCCGCGACCCTGGACTGGAAATCTTTGTCCTGCCGCAGAATCGCGGGAAAGGTGCGGCTGTACTGCATGGCCTGCGCGAAGCCGATACCCGTGGATTCACCCACGTCCTGACCCTGGATGCGGATGGTCAACACCCGGCCGCGATGATTGCTGCTTTCATGCAAGTTTCGATCGCGCGGCCCGATGTTCTTGTGCTGGGCCGGCCGGTATTCGATGCGAGCGCGCCCGCATTGCGCGTGCGCGGCCGCAAAATTTCCAACTGGTGGGCCAATCTGGAGACGCTCTGGGGCGGCATCGGCGACTCGCTGTTCGGAATGCGCGTCTACCCAGTAGGTGCATTGCTCCGCGTCATGGAAAGCAGCCGTTGGATGCGTCGTTTCGATTTCGACGTGGAAGCCGTGGTGCGCCTGGTCTGGCGCGGCGCGGTGCCAGTCAACATCGACGCCCCGGTGCGCTATTTCAGCCGCGAGGAAGGCGGCATATCGCACTTCCGCTACGGTCGTGACAATGTGTTGCTGACCGGGATGCACACCCGGCTCTTCGTCGGCTTCCTATTGCGCCTGCCCGTACTGATACTGCGCCGCCTGACCTGGCGTGCGCCGGCACGCAGTTCGCGTTAACCACCGCGCCTTGGACCCGATCCATGTTCGCGAATCACGCGAATCATGTCGCGGATGGAGGAGTGGGAGAAATCCGGAAAACGCAGCAAGCGATAGGCGTACTCCACGACAAACATGGCCACGACCAGCGGCAGATTCAGCAGATTGGCAAACAGCGACCAGACCGAAAGCGGTGCGAACCGGTAGAGCAGCAGGGAAGTGAGCGCCATGGCGCCGAAGAACACGCACCATGCGGCGGTAACGTGCCGGGTATAGGCCTCGATCGGGCCGGGCAAATTGCCATGAACCAGACGCGCCAGACGCGTCACCAGCGGCAGATGGCCTGGCAGCAGCGTCTGCCCGAAAAACCAGAGCAGGAAAAGATAGCTGCCCACGTGAGGCAACAGATAGACGAGCGACGGGTCCGCGCCGGCCACCCGCCACGCGATCCATCCCGCCACGGCAATGGTGACCGGCAGCGCGATCAGCAGCCGCCGGGGCCACGTATGCGCGCTGAACCACACCGCAGCCGCCGCCATCGGAGCGATGGTGAGCACCTCGCCAAAACCGCTGCCAGGATCCGAGGAAACCGCGAAGTGGAGGGCAAGCTGATAGAGCACCAGCAGGGCGAGCAGCCACGCCGCCTTGCGCCAGGGCGTTGCGCGATCGGACTCAGATGATTCGTTGGCGCTGGACATGCTGGTTCAGGCGGTGCGGCTTGCTGAAATACTCGATACTGCCGGTGCCACCGGGACGCAATTGAAATCGCTACGTTGTGGAGCCAACGCGCGCCGAGCCGAGGCAATCAATGGAGTCAAACCCAAGACCTCCGCGATACGAGCGGGTTTGGGGCACCATTTCGCCCGCTGTGACCTCGAGATCCAGTCTAGACGCCATCGGTTCAGCCAGTTTCCGCCTCGGATGCGCCATCGACCTTGCACTGTCCACGTCCGCTTCATGTCCCGGTTTCGCCAGCTTTTCTCCCGGTTTGACCGGTGCCGCGGGAATTATATGCGATGGCAACGATCGCAAATCTCTCTTATCATTGAGAACAACGATTTTGGCCGGATGAATACCGCAGGCGGCGGCGGACCGATGCAGCTGGTCGCTTTGCCCCAGGCTACACGCAAGCACGAGAAGACTCACTGCAACACATCCAGATGGCCGCCGCACCCATGAACGTCGATCACCGCAATAAACCGCGCCGAATGGCACCTCTGCGGATCAGTGCGTATGCGCTGTGTTCCGCTATCGGGCATGGTCGCGCCGCGTCGCTGGAGGCGTTGCGCAGCCGGCGCAGCGGCTTGACGCGCAACAACATCGGCACAACCCCTGTGGAGACCTGGATTGGACGGGTGCCCGGTCTGGAAGACACGCCACTGCCCGCCACGCTCGCCGAATGGGATAGCCGCAACAACCGTTTGGCGTGGCTGGGACTTGCGCAGGACGGGTTTCTGGACGCCGTCGCCCAGGCGAGGCAGCGCTATGGCGCTTCACGCGTAGCCGTGGTGTTCGGCACTTCAACCTCGAGTATCGATGCGACCGAGCTCGCCTACCGCAATCTGACCGCGGATGGCCAGTTCCCCGCTTCGTTGCGGCGTACGTCGATCCACACTCCGCATTCGACCGGACAATTCGTGCAGCACGCGCTCGGCCTCGAGGGCGTCGCGGTGACCATATCCACGGCGTGCTCTTCCAGCGCCAAGGCTTTTGCGCAAGCCGAGCGATTGATCCGCGTCGGCGTGGCGGACGCAGCCGTGGTGGGTGGAACCGACACCCTGTGCGGCAGCGTACTCTATGGTTTTAATGGTCTCGAGCTGCTGTCGCCCGAACCGTGCCGACCGTTCGATCCCGATCGCCGCGGCATCAATCTCGGTGAAGCCGCGGGATTCGCGCTGCTGGAGCGCGAAGCGCCGGCCGGCCACTGGCTGCTCGGCTATGGCGAATCGAGCGACGCATTCCACATGTCTTCGCCCCACCCGGAAGGCTTGGGGGCGCGCCTCGCCGTAGTGGAAGCACTCGAGCGCAGCGCAATCAGCGCCGCACAGGTCGATTACATCAACCTGCATGGAACCGCAAGCCGGATGAATGATGATATTGAAGCGCGCATCGTGGCCGGGATGTTCCCGCCGCACACGCTCGCCGGTTCGACCAAGGGCTGGACCGGCCACGCCCTGGGCGCGGCCGGAATCATCGAGGCGCTGATAACGCTCATCGCCATGGAATCCGGTTTTGCGCCCGGCACGCTCAATTCCACAGCCCTTGATGCCACCTGTTGCGGTCCGCAGGTGCGCCTGGAAAACGTCGATGCGGATCTGCGCCTGGCGCTGAGCCTTTCGTTCGGATTCGGAGGCAGCAACGCCGCGCTGTTGTTCGCGCGCGAGGATGCGCGACCATGACCGCCAATGCGAACCGTTACGCTTATATCGAAGGCATTGCCCTTTGGTCGCCCCGGCTTGCAGCCTGGGAGATGGCGCGCGCAGTCCTGCGCGGCGACCGGTCCGCGCCGCAGACCAGTGCAGCGCGACCGGCCCCAATGCTGCTGCCAGCAAATGAACGCCGCCGGGTGCCTGACAGTGTCGCCATCGCTCTGGAAGTCGGCAACCAAGCCTGCGCTAATGCGGACATTGATCCGAAGTCCCTCCCCAGTGTATTTGCTTCCACCCACGGCGACCTCGCGGTCACGGACTACATGTGTGAGACTCTGGCGCATTCGCCCACCCTGCTGTCGCCGACGAAGTTTCACAACTCGGTGCATAACGCGCCCGCCGGTTACTGGACCATCGGCACCGGTTGCCTGAAACGCTACAACGCCATCAGCGCGTGGCAGCGCACCTTCGCCGAAGGTCTGTTCGAAGCGCTGGTGGAAGTCGCCGCCGATCAGGACCGGGTATTATTGGTCGCCTATGACATCGAAGCCCGCGGACCGCTTGCGACCATGGCACCGAGCACCGGCATGCTTGCGGTGGCGCTGGTCCTGAGCGCCGTGGAGTCCGCGCGCACGCGATCTCGCATCGGCTGGCGTACACGCAGCGCTGCAACCATCGCGGAGTCACCGGCGCATCCGCGTAATGTGGCGCTGGTCGCCGGCAACGCCATGTCCGCCTGCCTGCCGTTGTTCGAGGCGCTGGCCGCGGACGGCAAACGCGAACTCACCTTTGCACTAGGCCCACGACTTGCACTCGATATTGACGTCGAACCGGTCGCTGAATTGGCAACGGAAAACCGCTGAAATGAAATCCGATCAGCACGACATCATCATCATGGGCGGCGGCCTGGCCGGACTTACGCTGGCACTGCATTTGCGCCAGCGCCTTCCCGATCTCGACATTCTGGTGATCGAACGCCGCCCACACCCGGTGCCGGAAGCCGCTCACAAGGTGGGTGAATCCTCGGTTGAAATCGCCGCCCACTATTTCGATACTGTCCTCGGCCTGAAAGAACATCTGGCGTCGCGCCAGCTTAAGAAGTTCGGCTTCCGCTTTTTCTTTTCCGAGGCGCGTGAGGATGTGGACCAGGTGCTCGAACTGGGCGCCAGCCGATATCTTGAAACGCCTAGTTACCAGATTGACCGCGGAATTTTTGAGAACTACCTGGGCGAACTGGCGCGCAGCCGCGGCATCCGCTTTCTCGACGCTGCCGTAATACGCTCTTTCGCTCTGGCGGACACGGGCGCGGGGCCCCACGAGGTCAGTTACGAGCATGAAGGACGCGAGGTCAAGGCGGTTGCCGCCTGGCTGATTGATGCCACCGGTCGCGCCGGGCTAATCAAGCGCCGTCTGGATCTGGCCCAGGACAACGGCCACGAAGCCAATGCGCTTTGGTTTCGGATCGGGACGCGCATCGACGTGAACGACTGGTCGGAAGACAAGGCCTGGCTCGGGCGCTGCTCGCCACCGGACCGGTGGCTGTCCACCATCCATCTGGTCGGCGCGGGTTACTGGGTGTGGCTGATTCCGCTGTCTTCCGGGTCGCACTCGGTGGGCATCGTGGCCGATTCAAAGCTGCATCCGTCGCGGGACCTGGACACCTTCGACAAGGCCATGCTCTGGCTGCACAAACATCAGCCCCGGCTGGCACGCGAGCTGGATGGCAAACGCGATCTGCTGCAGGATTTTGCCTTCCTGCGCAGCTTCTCCTACGGCTGCAAGCAGGTATTCTCCGGCCAACGTTGGGCACTGACCGGTGAGGCCGGAGTATTTCTCGATCCTTTCTATTCTCCCGGTGGTGATTTCATTGCGATCGCCAATACTTACATTGTCGATCTGGTGGCGCGCGATCGCGCCGGAGAGTCGATGCAGACGCGCGCCAAGGTTTACGAGCGCTTCTATTTCTCGTTTTATGAAAGCATGCTGACGCTTTACCGGAACCAGTATCCGATGTTCGGCAATCCGGAAGTATTCCCGGTCAAGGTGATCTGGGACTACACCTATTACTGGGGTGTACTCTGCCCGCTGTTTTTCCAGAAACGTCTCACCGACATCGCCATGCTGGGGCGGGTGCGCGATGGACTCACCATGGCCATGGCGGTCAATGAAGCCATGCAGCGTTTTCTGCGCGTCTGGGCGGAGACTGCCACCGGCCACAACAGCCGCGAGATGATCGACCAGGCGAGCATCGGCTGGTTTGCGCAGCTCAATTACGGCCTGCGCGACGAACTGGACGACGCCGGGTTCCTCGAACGCATGCGTGTGAACGCGGAAGAGTTTCGTAACCTCGCAATAGAAATCGTGGATAAGGTCACCGCGCTCTATCCGTCATTGCGCGCCGATCCGATCGTCTCCCTGCTCGGTCCGGCCAATAGGGCTGGCACGCCGGCACGGTATCTGGCGGGTATTCGCCGGGAATTTTCGGCACCCACGCCGGTTCATTGACCCCGCGCTTCACGAGCATAATTCGCACATGACCATGTCAGCCGAGACCAGTACGCCACCAGCCACCCAGGCGCTCGGCCATCACGCAACGGAGTCCTGCGACGTTTTCGTTATCGGCGCGGGCCCGGCCGGTTCCACCATCGCCGCATTGCTCTCGCTACGCGGATGGAAAGTTGTGATCGCGGAGAAAGACCGGCATCCGCGCTTTCACATCGGCGAATCCCTGCTACCGCTTAACATGCCGCTGTTCGAGCAATTGGGCGTGGCAGGGCGCGTCGCCGACATCGCCATCTGCAAATACGGCGCGGAACTCAACTCGCCCAATCACGACGAACCGGTGACACTGGAATTCGATCAGGCCTGGGACAAGCGCTTTGCCTATGCTTACCAGGTGCGCCGCTCGGATTTCGACCGGATTCTGTTCGACAACTGTGTCGAAAAAGGTGCCCACGCCGTGCAGCAATGCCGGGTCACCGGCGTGGAGTTTCCATCAACCGGTGGCGCAGACATCCACGCGACCCTGAATGGGGAGTTGCCGCGGCGCTGGCACGCACGATTTGTCATCGATGCATCCGGACGCGACACCATTCTTGCCAGCAAATTCGCCATCAAGAAACGTAATCCCCGCCATTCGAGCGCGGCGCTGTATGGTCATTTCACCGGGGCCCGGCGCCTGGCCGGACGCGAAGAGGGAAACATCAGCCTGTTCTGGTTCGAGCACGGCTGGTTCTGGTTTATTCCGCTGCGCGACGGCACCACCAGCGTGGGCGCGGTGTGCCAGCCGGCTTATCTGAAGTCGAGAACGTCGGATCCGACGACTTTCCTCCATGACACGATTGCCCTGTGTCCACCGCTGGCTGATCGCCTCCGGGACGCGCAACTCATCGACCCGGCAACCGCGACCGGAAACTATTCCTACCAGAGCGAGCACATGACGGGAGATGCCTACATCATGGTGGGGGACGCCTATGCGTTCATCGATCCGGTATTTTCCTCGGGTGTATTTCTGGCGATGAACAGCGCGTTTCTTGGCGCCGACGTGGTGGACGAATCCCTGCGCCACCCCGAGAAAGCGGCGGCGGCGCGCCAGTGCTTCGAACACACCATCCGGCGCGGCCTGGAGCAGTTTTCCTGGCTCATCTACCGCATGACCAGCCCCACCATGCGCGCACTGTTTATGGGACCTAAGAATCATCTGCGCATGCAGGAAGCCCTGCTGTCGCTGCTCGCGGGTGATCTGTTCCGCGGCACACCGATTCACTGGAGCCTGCGTGCGTTCAAGTGCCTGTACTACCTGGCGAGCCTGGCGCATCCGCGCCGCAGTTTCGTCGCATGGCGCCAGCGTCGGCGCATGCTGGGCGCGCGGTGGGCAGAAACTTCCGGCACCTGATGCCGCAGACTGCCTCTGCCGCTGGTCTGCGTTACGCCAGCTCCGCGGATTTAAATTCAGTGCTGGAGCAGTGCCGCGGCCACGTGCTTGGCATCGTCGGATTCGGCAGTCCCTGTTCCGAGTTCAAGGGCATCGCATCAACCTGGGTGGATATGCCGACGATCGACTCCGGTCCGGTGTTTGAGGTCTGGACCAGCGCTCTTCCCGTCCAGACGAAAATCCACGGTAGTATCCGTGGCGCGCACAACTCCCAGGTACTGTTCGGATGTGTTGAAATCCCCCAGGATGATCGCACGGACTACGATGTCCTGATATACACCGCCTATTGCGAGATTTTCGACCATCTTGACGCTCTCGGTTATCCGAATCTGATCCGTATCTGGCACTACCTGCCGGATATTCATTTCGACGAACACTCGCTTGAGCGCTACCGGCGATTTTCACTGGGCCGGCACGAGGCCTTTATCGCCAGGAAGCGCACCATCGTCAGGGACGTGCCGGCCGCCAGTGCCGTGGGCAAACATTCCGCAAATACCGTCATTTACTTTTTGGCCGCACCGCATCCCGGCATCCCGATCGAGAATCCACGCCAGGTCAGCGCGTATTCCTATCCCGCGCAATATGGTCCACGCGGTCCCACCTTCTGCAGAGCCTTGTTTACTTCGTGGAACGACTTGCCGCAGCTCTACATCTCGGGAACAGCGGCGATTTTCGGCCATCAGAGCCAGCATGCTGGTGATGCCAAAGCGCAGACCGACGAGACTATCGTCAATTTGCGCTCGGTGATGGACGAGGCGGATGTGCTTGGCTTGATCGACGTCAGGCGGGAAACCGATCTGCTGTTCAAGGTTTACCTGCGGCAACCGGCATTGCGCACGATCGCGGAAGCGCGTCTGCGCGAAACCTTTGGACCGGCGCCATCGATTGTCTATCTACAGGCCGAGATCTGCCGGCGCGAGCTGTTGCTGGAGATCGAGGTTGTCTGCGCACGCCGGTCGCGACCCCTGTGAACCGATCGACGCGCCATTGGTTGGTCGCAGGCCTGGTCCTGGCCATGGTGGCAGACGATCCAGCCGTCGCACGGGCAGAAGAACTGCCGCTTTGGGAGGCCGGTGCCGGCGTCGCGGTGCTGGACTTTCCGGACTACCGGGGCTCCGACGAGCGCCAAACGCTGGTACTGCCCATTCCCTATCTTGTTTATCGCGGCGATTTTCTCAAAGCCGACCGCGAGAGCATTCGCGCCCAGTTCTACAAAGACGAACGGCTGGATTTGCATCTGAGCGTGAACGGGTCGATCCCGGTTGAAAGCGAGAACAATGCCGCGCGGCGCGGCATGCCCGATCTGGATCCAACTCTGGAAATCGGGCCGAATCTGACGCTTACGATGCTGCGCTCCGATACCCTGCATCTGAGTCTGCGGGCTCCGGTGCGCGCGGTCATCGCCAGCGACTTCACCTCAGTGCGCAGCGCCGGCTGGGTATTCCAGCCGCAAATCAATGTGGATGTACTCGATCGCTTTCCGGGGCCAGGCTGGAATCTCGGATTTGCCGCCGGACCGCTTTTCGGGGACAAGCGTTATCACAACTATTTTTACGGCGTGGCCCCGCAATTCGCCTCGCCCCGCCGATCAGGCTACGAAGCCGGCAGCGGGTACGCGGGCCTGCAACTGATCGCCGCCCTGAGCAAGCGCTATCCATCGTATTGGGTGGGCGGCTTTGTGCGTGCGGACACGCTGGCCGGCGCGGTATTCGAGGACAGCCCTCTGGTGCGCCAGACCAACACCTTCTCCGTGGGTATCGCCGCGTCCTGGATTTTTTCGCGTTCATCGAAACAGGTCATCGTCGATGAATGAATCCATTTCCGGGTAGCGCGACGATTCATGCCCATCGTTTCCAGACGCAGCGGGCAGGACGAGCGCGCGGCGCTATGCCCGCCTGAACTGCTGCCCTATTTTGACCATTCCTTCATCACCTCCTTCGACCGTTTTGAAGAATACGTCGCGCGCTTAACCCTCGGATTGTTCCGGGCCACCGGTCTGGAAGCGGCCTGCCGCAAACCAGCCACCGTTGCCCAGGCGGTCGAACGCGCGGGACTGGTACCCGGCGTGGCGCTGGTGCCGACGTCATGGATTTTGTCGATGCTGGCCACGCGCAAGTGGATCACCACGATCATCAGCGACAACGGCGAACGCCAGTATTGCGTCGAACAGACCCCACCCTTGCTGGATGCTGATGAAATTCACGAGCAGCAGCGTGCCCATGACGCACGCTGTCTGCCCAGCTACGAAATTGCGGAACTGGCGGCAAGGCACTATCCCGCCGTTCTGCGCGGCCAGACGACTGGCGAGCAGGCATTGTTCGGCCCGGAGGGAATCATTCCATGGGTCAAATATTTTTCCAACGACAACCCGCTCTATTCCATCAGCAACACCGTCGGCGCAATCGCGGCCGCCCAGGCACTGACTCACGACCCGATCGCGGTTCTGGAAATTGGCGGCGGCCTGGGCAGCGGTGCGGATGCGCTGCTTGAACAGATCGAACGCCGCGGACACGCCGCGCAAGTTCATTGCTACCATTTCACGGAAATTTCCCCTCTGTTCCTGAAGCGCGCGCAGCGCGATCTTACGGCCAGACATCCGCACTGCCGCTTCTCATTCTCCGCTCTGGACATTGACCGCACTTTCTCGCAAGACGCCGTGGCAGCCGAAACTTATTCGCTCGTCTATGGGGTCAACGTCCTGCATGTCGCCCGCGACCTCGCGGCGACGCTGCGCGAATTGCGCAATGCCCTGCGCGCGGGCGGCACTCTGGTGATGGCCGAATGTGTGCGCCCGTTTCCCGATACTCCGCTGCATCTTGAACTGGTGTTCAACTTGCTCGGTTCGTTTCGCGACGCCGTGCGCGTCCCTGACTGGCGCCCGAACGGCGGCTTCCTGACACCGGAACAATGGACTGCTGCACTCGAGGCCAATGGCTTCGAGGCGGTGCGTATATTTCCCGATATTGCGGCAATCCGCGAGGCTTATCCGAGTTTCGTCATAGCGGCAATCGTGGCCAGAAAGACATGAACGCGATTCCCCGGAAGCCGATCGCGGTTGCATTCAGCAACGCTTGTTTCGAGGGACATTTTCCGGACCGACCCATTCTGCCGGGCGTGACACAGTTCGCATTGATTCTCGAAGCACTGGAACGAGAGACCCGTGGACCGGTTCCCATTCAGGGCATCGCCTTCGCACGACTGCGCCAGATCGTGCTGCCGGGCGAGCATCTCGAACTGCAGGTGCGCGAACAGCCAGCGCAACGCCTGCGCTTCGACTTGAAACGCGGCGAGTCCCTGGTTGCCAATGGCGAATTCATTCTCGGTTCTCCGCAATCCCCGCGCCGCGCAACCCATGAAGGTGCGGTACTCGCAGCCCCGCTCGCAGCCGGTCCGCCGCTTGAAGAGCTGCTGCCGCACAAGGCGCCGATGCGCTTCCTGAGCGCAATCCGGCAACAGAGCGCGGAAGCCCTGATTTGCACCGCGCGCATACCGGGCAGGTGCGCACTGGTCGTCGGTGACTGGGCGCCGGCCGTCGCGACGATCGAAGCGGCTGCGCAGGCCGCCGCCGCGTGGGAGGCATTGCGGCGCGCCAGCGATACCGGCAGCGCCTCACCACGCATCGGTTATCTGGTTGCGGTTCGCGAAGTGGTTTTTTTCACCACGCGCGTTCCCGCGGACCAGGATTTGCGGGTTTCGGTCAGCCTGGAGGCGGCCGCTCCCCCGCTTACGCACTACCGCTTCGAGGTTACCCTGGACGGCAAACTGACAACGCTCGGGACCATCGCGACCTTCATGGCCTGAGCGGTTGCGCGCAATCCGCGGCCGCGCCGCCTGGTGATGTAGCACCCGGTCATGTCACGCCCGCATACCTGCCGGCAAGCGCGGCGCAAGTATTGCCGCGAAGACCAGACTCAGGAACGCTCCAATCCCCACCGTCGTGCCGATGGCGCTAAGCACCGGGGTGCTGGCAAAGCCCAGTGCACCGAAACCAACCACCGTGGACAAGTTACAGAACAGAACCGCGATCGCGGTGCGCTGCGGATCGTCCGCGACCGGATTGCCACGCTCGAAAAACAGCGTGTAGTTGGAACCGACGCCAACCACCAGAAGCAGTGCGACCAGATGAAAGATGTTCAAGCGCTCGCCGGTCGCAAGCAGAATCCCGGCGGTGACCAGCACCGCCGCCGCCAGCGGTGCCACCACGTCCCAGGTACGCCGGGCGGAGCGCAGCGTGACCATCAACAGCATCACGATCGCCACCGCGCCGAGAATGGCGAAGCCGAGCGCCCGCAACCGGTACCCCTGATAAAGCGCATCAAGGTCGCGCTTCATGTCGAGCAGTGCCACCCGCGCGGGATCGTGCTGTATCAAGCTTTTTTCCAACAAGCCCGGGTCGGCCACCTGGCGTAGCGGCATCAGGGCCATCCAGCCGCCCTGACGCTGTGCGAGCAAGGCCTGCAACTTGAGTGCAAGGCCGGTTCCGGCCAGATCCCGCGATGTTATGCGTGCCTGGTGCTTCGCAGCCTGCGCTTCCTCGACGAAAGCAGCGAAGATGCCTGCCCGGAACGGCAACCCGTGCGCGGCCACGGCCAGGTTGCGTGTCAATGAACGCGCATCCGGAATAGCCTGTTGCCGGGCGCGCTGTGCGTTGATGCTGGGAAGATAGAATGCGGGCGAATCGAATCCCTGGATAACCCCATCGGCCTGGAGAGCCGAGAGCGTGCCGCCAACCTGCTCCGCCGCTTCGAGCACGGCTTGTTCGGTGTCGCCCCGGATGACAATCAATGGACCGACGTCCGGCGCGCCCAGATCCGAGCGCATTTTCTGATCAAGATTTTGCAGATGCAGCGGTACCGGGCTCAGGCTTGACAGTTCGTCGTCCCAGATCGTGGCTCCCCGGATCGCAATCCAGGTACTGACCGCAATCACCAGCACCAGCAGCGCAATACGCAAACTTTGCGCGTGCGCCAGCAATCGCAGCAGAAATGGCCCCAGCCCGGCCGCAGTCCGGATGTGATAACCCGGCGCTACCAGCTCGGGCAACACCCAGCGCGTGACCAGAACCGCCACCGTCAGCCCGGCAATCGAGAACAGCCCAAGCTGGGACAACCCCGGAAATCCCGAAAACAGCATCGCGCCGAACCCAAACGCCGAGGTCAGCACACCCAGGCGCAGTGTTGGCCAGATGCGTTGCAGGGTTGTCTTCGGCGTGCTGCCCGGTGCGGTATACGTGAACAGATAGATGGCGTAGTCCACCGCCTCGCCCATCAGCGTCGCCCCGAATCCGATCGTCACGCCGTGCACAGATCCATGGACCAGACTCACGGCGGCGATACCGGCCAGCGCGCCGCTCGCCACCGGAACCAATGTCAATGCCAGCACGCGCACAGATCGATAAATGAACAACAGAATCGCAGCGACCAGCAGCGTGCCGAGGATGGAAAAGCGCAATGCGTCGTGCTTGATGCTGGCACGACTTTCAACCGCGAACACGCCTGGCCCGGTCATGACCAGACGCGCACCGGCGACCGGCAGTTGCGCCGCGACTTCGTCGAAGGCGGCACGAATCCGCGCCAGAGCCTGTTCCTGCGCATCGATGTCGAAGCCGGCCGCGCGGGTCTGCGCGACCAGCAGCGCGCGCGCGCCGTCGGCTGAGAACCAGATACCATCGCGTTTTTCCGGCCCGCCCTGCCCCTGCAGGCGATCGATCAGTTGCAGCATTTCACCGGTTGGGTCGCGCGGCAGCAAATGACCCGTCAGAAGGCTGGTCGGAGAACCGAGCAGATCGAGTTGCTGCTCCAGAGCGCGGCGGATGCCCGCGACGCTGAAGCGCTCAGCGGTGACGGCCGGACTGAGCAAATAGCGGTTGCGCAGCAGAAATTCGCCGTCCGCGCGCAAAGCGTCCTGGGCTCCGTTGGCAACGTAACTAAAGTGATCGTCCTTCTCCAGTCGCTCTACCAGTGAACGACTGAGTGCCGCGGTTTTCTCTTCCGCTGGCCCTTCGATGCCAATCAGGATCAGACGTGACACCACGCCTTCGCGCAGCTCGTCGACCAGGAAGCGTTGTGTGGGTGAGGGCGAACCCGGCAGAAATGCGGCAAGGTCGGCACCGTATTGCGACCTGGCAACGATGAGTGCACAGGCAAAAACGAAGCCCAGCCAGATGCCGACGCGCAGGCGCGCCGGCGTCTTCATGGCAAATCCTCGATGATTTTCATGACCGAGCGGTCGCCGCGAGCCTCCTGGACTTCAATCACATGGATGCGCGCGCCGCCGCCGTCGATGCGAATCAGGCTGATGACCTTATTCATGTTGTCGCTGCGCGGCGCGAGATAAAGCCGCCACTTCGCCGGACCGCCCTCCAACTCGACACGATAGAATCGCTCCAGCGCCTTGATGTCACCACCGAGCGTTGCACGCACGCTTTCGATGAAACCCCACAGCACCGGATAGTCCTGCAACTTCAGCACGCGGCGTTCGTTGCGCCCCGGATTTTCCAGCGTGAGTATGTCGTGCGCCACCGTCAGTGTTTCCGGCCTGGGCTTGAGCGTACGTTTTTCGATCTGTCCGGGTCGGATATAGGTCAGCGTGCCGGAGAGCTCCAGCGGCGCTTTCAGTATCTTCAGATACTTGCGCTCGACGAAGCGGGCCTGGGACCGTTCAACCTCGGATAGTTGCAGCATCAGGCTCCCGATGTCCCACCCGGCCTGCGACCGCACCGGATTGGCTGGCGGCTGCGCTGCTTCGATTGACGGCTGCGCTGCTTCGATTGACGGCTGCGCTGCTTCGATTGACGGCTGCGCCGAGTGCGCCGGGCCGGGCAGCCCGGCAATCAGCGCCGCGAAAAACGCCGTGACAACACCGTCACGGGCGCTCGCTTGCATCAGCCCAGAAATCATAGAAATTAAACCAGTTGTAAGGAGCCAGCCGGCAATAGTATTCGAGCCGCTGCGCATACAGTGACGCCCATTGGCTTATCTTCGCGTCGCGCTGGCTGCGCTCCAATTTCACGGTTTCCACCAAACGCTCAAAGTGCAAATCGTAGCGGTTACCGCCGCGATAAAGCGCCACCATCAGCACCACCGGCCGCCCGATGAGCGCAGCGATGCGAAATGGCGCGGTCGGCAACGCCGCAGTCGACCCGAAGAAAGTTACGGGGACCGCGCCGGACTCATAGATCCTGCGGTCACCCAGCATGCCCACCCATTCTCCGAGGGCGAGTCGCTCCTGCACCTTGATCATCGAATCGAGCGCACCCATGCCGATCACCGATCGGTGCAGTTCCGGACTGATTGCCTTGGCAAGCGCGTTAATGTTGCGGCTGCCTTCCTCGAACATCATCATGGTGACGTTCATGTTGTGCTCCAGGCCGAAAACATGCAAAGCCTCGAAACTGCCCAAGTGGGCGCCGAGCAAAAAATAAGGCTCCCCCCGAACCCGCGCCTCCTCGAGTACGTCCTTGCCATGCACGCGCACGTCGAACTGGGCGAAGCGATGGCGCAGCAGAAACATGCGATCCAGCGCGACTGTTGCAAAACAATAATAGTGCCGGAAGACTTCCGCCAGTCGCGGCGGCCGCCCAAGCACCTTGCCCAAATACTGCCTGGAGGCAGCCCGCCCTTTGACCGAAAACAAGAGAAAATAAAGACAGATCGGATAGAGCAACACGCGCCCGGCCGGACGGCCGAGCCCCAGCGCCATCCAAACCAGAAACCGCAGCGTGGGGTCGTTGGAGCGTTCGCGCTGCTCAAGCCAGGCTTGCTTCAGGATCTGCCCTCCCGCCGGATTCCGGCGGCGCATCGCTGCGCATGCTGCAAGAGCGCTTCGCGCGGCAGTTTGCCGGCGGCATTACGCGGAAGTGATTCGACAAAGTACAGAGGTCGCGGCAGAAATGCCGCATCAATGCGCTCGCGCAGCGCGCCCAGCAGAGCTTCGCGTGTGAAATCCGGCGCGACCACGAACGCCGTCAACCGGGTAACACCGTCACCGCTCTCATCGGGCATGAAGAACACGCCGTCACGCACGCCTTCGATGCTGTTCAATTGATGCGTGAGGTATCCGAGAGAAGTTCGCTTGCCGGCGATGTTCACCAGGTCGGCATTGCGCCCGTGCAGGATGAAAACATCATCGCCTCTGGGTTCGATTACATCGGTAAACGGGACCTCTTTTTCGACATGGCCACCCGCGACCTTCACGACATCCGCTTCATGGCGCAGTCGCACATCGCGCAGGCAATGCCATGCCGGACCCCGCACCGTACGCCGGGTCGCCACCATGCCGGCCTCGGTAAAACCATAAACTTCGTGCAAGGGTGCGCCAAAACGCTGTTCAGCCTGCACCGCCATTTCCGTTGCCAGGGGCGCGGTGGCGCAAACTATCAGCCGCAGTCTCGGCAACTGGATGTCTTCAGTCAGCAGCGCCCGCAAATGAACGGGTGTCGTCACCAAAACACGTTCCCCGGGAATCTCGGCCAAAGCCGCAGCCACGTCGGCCGGGTAGAACGGGCGTCCTGCGTGCAGCGCAAGACCACCACGCAATGCCATCAGCACGGTCGACTCGAGTCCGTACATGTGCTGCGCCGGTACCGTCCCGAGCAGCGTTGCGCGGGACCCGAGATGCAAATCGAAACTAAAAGCTTCGGCAGTCGCGCCTCGCGCAAGCGCGCCCCAGGTCTTGGGATGCGGCGTAGGCGCGCCGGTCGAGCCGGAAGTGAAGGCGATGACCGCGACCTGTTCCTCGGAAAACGCCGGCACCGAGAAGCGTGGATTGGAAGCCGGCATCGTGGCGCCTTCCGCGACCCGCGGATAGCTCACCTGTTCGATGGCACCGGGCTCCTGCGGCGTATCGGTCAAGACATAGAGCCCGTCATAGTCGCGCTGCAGTTGCCCGAGCATTTCCGGGGTCTGGGTTGGCGGCAACAGACTGACCTGCCCCCGCACCAGTGCCGCGAGCAATCCGACGGCGAACCGGTACCGGTCCATGCAGAAGTTCACGAGGTGGGAGCGCGCGGGCAATTGAGAGGCCACATGCTCCACGTCGGCAAGGAAGTGCGCCGCGCTCACCGGCTGCGCATTTCTGAACGCCACCACATCCTGCGCCGCGGTATGGCTGATGGCCGCTACTTTCGCCATGCGATCAGCTGCGCCGAGCGGCTCGGTTGAAGCGGTACCCGTGGGCCTGGAGAGTACGGCTAGTCGGCTCTGTGCCGCTGGACGTGCTCATTCAGGCTGCGCAGCGAGCTGAAGATCTGGATGTTGTCACTGTCATCGGAGCGCAACTGAAAGCCATACTTCTTGGATACCGCCAGTGCAATTTCGAGAATATCGATCGAATCTAACCCGAGACCCTCGCGATAAAGCGGCGCTTCCCGCTCGATCTCGTTGACTTGTATTTCAAGATTCAGCGCTGCCACAATCAGTTCGGCCAACTCCCTTTCCTGCGCAACCACGCTTTCAGCGGTATCCATTGCTTTGCTTTCATTGTCTTGTCGAAAAATACTGCGTTTAAGACTGGCGTTTCCGGCTGGCCGAATTATAACCGCACTGTCACATTCGCCAGCGCCAAAACACAGCGCCCGCGCGAGCGGGCGTTGTGGACTTCCAATCAAAACGTATTTCAGCGCCCGGCGCGCAAGGCCTCGATACGCTCATCGAGCGGCGGATGCGACATGAACAGCCGTGCAAGGCCGCCGGCGCCACCCGCGATGCCGAATGCCCGCATCTGGGCCGGTAGTTGCGGCGCGCTATGGGCCGATTTCAGCCGTTGTAGCGCGGCAATCATTTTTCCTGGCCCGGCGAGGGCAGCGCCGCCGGCATCGGCGCGAAACTCGCGTTTGCGGCTGAACCACATGACCACGATGCTGGCCAGTACGCCCAGGACGATCTCGGCCACGATCGCGGTAATCCAGAACGCCGGCCCGTTGCCGCGTTCGGTCTTAAACACCACCTTGTCCACCAGATTGCCGATGATGCGCGACAGGAAGATGACGAAAGTATTAACCACGCCCTGGATCAGCGCCAGCGTGACCATGTCGCCATTGGCGACGTGCGTCACCTCGTGAGCCAGCACAGCCTCGGCTTCGTCACGGGTCATGCTGTTCAGCAATCCGCTGCTGACCGCCACCAGGGCGTTGTTCTTGTTCATGCCGGTGGCGAAGGCATTGACTTCCGCGGCCTGAAATATGGCTACCTCGGGCATGCCGATATTTGCCTGTTGTGCCTGCCGACGCACCGTCTCCACCAGCCAGTGCTCGGCTTCCGTGCCCGGGGTTTCGATCACTTTGGCGCCGGTCATCCTTTTGGCAGACCACTTCGACATGGCCAGCGAAATCAACGCACCGCCAAAACCCATTACCCCGGCGATCACCAGCAGTCCGACCGGATCCTGCCCGCTCTGCGCCATCGCGCGGTCGATACCGAGCAACCGCATGGTAATGCTGAGCACGAACAGTACCGCAATGTTGGTAATGAGAAACAGCGCTATACGATTGAACACGGATTGTCCTTTCTGAAAATTGAGTCAGTCCTTGGAACCCGGCAAACCCGCCAGGTTCCGCAATGCCGATGGCGGCTTATGCACTGGTCGCCAGCGCTTCAAGTTCCGCGCACAACGCCAGCCAACGTTCTTCGGCCACTTGAAGCTGTTTCAAGACCTGCGCCTGCTCCAACAGGCAACGCTTGAGTTCTTCCTTGCGGGCATCGCCGTACATATCGGGTGCGGCCATGCGTATTTCAAGACGCTGCCTCTGCGCGCCCAGGGATTCGATTTCCTTCTCAGCGGCCTTGATGCGCCCTTCCAGCGGCTTGCGCTGGGAAAAGCGCCGGTTGCGCTCTTCGGCTTCCTGGCGCTTTTGCTCCTTGCGACTCACCACCGGTTGCGCAACTTCTTCTGGACGCGATTCCCTTGCGCGCAGTCCCTTGGCATAGTCTTCCAGATCTCCATCGAAAGTCATCACCCGGCCTTCATTGACCAGCCATAGTTCATCGGCGGTCGCCCGCAGCAGACTGCGGTCATGAGACACAAGGACCAGGGCGCCCTCGTAATCCTGCAACCCAAGGGTCAGCGCGTGCCGCATCTCCAGATCCAGGTGGTTGGTCGGCTCATCAAGCAGCAGAAGATTGGGCCGTTGCCAGACAATCAGCGCCAGCGCAAGCCGCGACTTCTCGCCGCCCGACATCGGCGCGACCGCGTCAGTGGCCTGATCGCCATGAAAATTGAACCCGCCAAGAAAATCGCGCAAATCCTGTTCGCGCGCCTTCGGCGACAGACGCGTCAGGTGCCACAGCGCGCTATGTTCGGGCCTGAGTTGCTCGAGTTGATGTTGCGCGAAGTAGCCGATCTGCAAGCCCTTGCCCTCGGTGCGCTGACCGCGCAGCGGCGCCAGCGCTCCGGCCAGCAGCTTCATCATGGTCGATTTGCCGGCGCCGTTGCGCCCGAGCAAGCCAACACGGGTGCCCGGGCGCAGTGTCATCTGGATGTCGCGCAACACGGTGACCTCGCCATAGCCGGCGTCCACGCCGTCAAGATGGAGCATCGGATCGGATTGCACGGCGGGCTTGCGGAATGCGAATTCAAACGGCGAATCTACGTGCGCGGCGGCGATTTTCTCCATGCGTCCGAGCGCCTTGATACGGCTTTGCGCCTGTCGCGCCTTGGTGGCCTGTGCCTTGAAGCGATCGATATAGGATTGCAGGTGGGCGATTTCACGCTGCTGTTTCACGAAAGTGGCCTGCTGCTGGGAAAGTTGCATCGCGCGCTGGGTCTCGAACGCCGAATAGTTTCCACTGTACAGGCGCAGCCGCTGGCCTTCGATATGGCAAATGGCATTCGCCACGGTGTCGAGAAATTCGCGGTCGTGCGAAATCATCAGCAGCGTGCCGGGATAACCCAGCAGCCATTGCTCCAGCCAGACGATGGCATCCAGATCCAGGTGATTGGTGGGCTCGTCGAGCAACAGCAGCTCCGAACGGCACATGAGCGCGCGCGCCAGATTCAACCGCACCCGCCAGCCGCCAGAAAACTGCGCGATCGGTCGTTCGATCTCCGCGTCGTCGAATCCCAGGCCGTGCATGAGCTGCGCCGCGCGCGCCCGTGCTGCATATCCCCCGACCCGGTGCAGATCTTCGTGCAGTTCGGCAATGCGCGTGCCGTTGTGCGCCTGTTCTGCGGCAGCCAGTGCGCGTTCCAAGTGGCGCAGCTCCGCGTCGCCGTCGAGCACGTACTCGATGGCCAGTTGATCGGTGGAAGGCGTCTCCTGAGCAACGTGGGCAACCACCAACCTCGGCTGGATCTCGAGATCGCCGGCATCCTGGTGCAGTTCGCCCAGCAGCAATGCGAACAGGCTGGATTTTCCAGAACCATTGGCGCCGGTAACGCCGATTTTCTGGCCGCGATTGAAGGTGAGGCTGACCTCTTCAAACAAAACTTTTACGCCGCGACGCAGCTGCAAAGCGCGCAGAACTATCATGAATTTCGGATCATCGGAAAACGCGGAATATTACGAAAAAGATGGGGTGGCTGATGGGACTCGAACCCACGACAACCGGAATCACAATCCGGGACTCTACCAACTGAGCTACAGCCACCACTTGAAACCCAAATGACCAGATAGTGGGGGCGCACTGGCGTGCCCGACAGGAATCGAACCTGTAACCCCCAGCTTAGAAGGCTGGTGCTCTATCCGGTTGAGCTACGGGCACGTCTCTGACCGGGCAAACCCTCGCTTATCTGGTCGGGGTGGAGAGATTCGAACTCCCGACATCCTGCTCCCAAAGCAGGCACGCTACCAGGCTGCGTTACACCCCGGAGGGCCGGAACTATACCGATCAGGCAGTTAAAGGTCAATTTGGATGAAATCCCTGACTGAGCATTCACTGCGATCATATATTCCTCCTTGCACCCCCCTTCCTTTTCTGATATTAAAGCGCACTTTTCAGGTATCCAGAATTGAAAATAATGGCTTCCGAATTCCGCGTTGGCTTCAAGCCCTATGTGCCAAAAAAGGGTGAACAGTACATGAGCGCCAAGCAACTCGATCATTTCAGGAAGATGCTGACGCAGCTCAAGACCGAGTTGTCGCAGGATATTGATCGCACGGTCCACACGATGCAGGACGAGGCAACGGTATTTGCCGATCCGAACGATCGCGCCAGCCAGGAATCCGACATAGCGCTCGAGCTTCGCAACCGGGACCGGGAGCGCAAGCTGATCAAGAAAATCGACGAAACCATCGGCAAGATCGACTCGGGCGACTACGGATACTGCGATAGCTGCGGCATCGAAATCGGCCTCAAGCGGCTGGAAGCGCGTCCGACCGCAACCTTGTGCATAGATTGCAAGACACTTGATGAGCTGAGGGAACGGCAGGTCGCAAAGTAACCAGCGCCCGAGCTGTCGCGATTATTCGGCTCGCATTGCACCCAGGGAACGAAATTGTCGGCGTTCCGTCGTCCGCCCCAGGAACTACAACACCACCACAGGCCGGTCTTGGCCTGAGCGCGTGCCGCTAACCGACTGTCATTAAATTGGAACTTTTTCCATCGGCGTTGAGACAAACTACTCAGAACGCGGATTGCAAGACAGTCCGGTAATCATAACGAACTGAAGTATTGGAGAGTCCATGTTCGAGAAAATTCGTAATCCCCGCGAGATACGCTTGCGCCTGAGTCTGAACCAGCAGGACTTCTGGGGACAAATCGGCGTTACCCAGAGCGGCGGCTCCCGCTACGAGAGCGGCCGCAATATGCCAAAGCCGGTACGCGAACTTCTCAGGCTGGTACATGTGGATCAGGTCGATCTTAAAAAGATCAACAAAGCCGATATTGCACTGATTACCTATATGAAATCGACACAACCCGCCCTTTATCGCCGGCTCAAGGCAGAGGCCGGCAAACGACCGCCACGTCGCGGCAGCCGCTAACGCGCCTAGGGCGTCACCTTGACGGCGAACCCCAGGGCGCGAATTTCCTGGGCGAATGTCTCCATCTCTGCCGGCGAAAGCGGCGTAAGGCGCGGTGCTTCGGGTTGCAGGGATGGCCGCGCCAATCCATAAAGCAACACGCCCTGCAGGGAAATTGAGTCCGCCCGGCATCCGCGCAAGAATTTCAGATAAGCCTCCCGCTCCACCGCGCCGGGAGCCTTGCCATCGATGGCAAAAACGCAGGTTTGTATCCAGGTCGGGCAAAACTGCGCCGCCAGGGCCAGATTGGCGCGCACCCGTGCCACCCCGATACGAACATTGTTTACCCTGCGTCGCCCGGCATCGGTTGCCCGATCCAGCTTGAACCAGACTTCACCGTTGAGAGCTGCCAATTTCTTTATGCCGCTTTGGACCCCTTTACGCTGTATCAGGCTGCCATTGGTGATGAGCACGGTTTTTACCGTCCCGGGTACACGGGATTCGCTACGTACTTCACCGATCAGATCGACAACCTGCTCGAACTGACTCGCGCTGGTCGGTTCACCATTGCCTGACAGGGCAATATCGTTGAGTTGGCGTGCGCCCTCCGGCACGCGCGTGGTGAGAAAGTCGCCGTGCAGGACATCATGCAGAAATCCGCTCAATTCCCTGCGCAGTACCGGCAAATCAACCGGCGCGGGCGCCCCGCGGCTCAGCCCTGGAACCTGGCAATAGATGCAGCGCCAGTTGCAGGCATTGTTGATATTGAGATTGATGCCGACGGACACCCCCCCCGCGCGCCGGGAAATAACGGGATACACGTAGATTAACCCGGCGCTATCGCGGCTGTGGTCCACGGGACTGAGCGGCTGCGCCCGGCTAACGACCATGGTTAGAACATCCAGAACAAGCATCAATATCGAAGATAATCAAATTGTTGATCAAATTCAGCCTTTCCGGGCGCCGTTTCTCAAGTTTCAGCGTTAACTTAAAATCATGATATTCGCTTGGGCATATCAGCCGTTTTCTCCCAGCGCAAGGATGTGCTCTTGATCCACAATGCGATTGCGTCATATCACTTCACTTCAATCAAACCATAACGAGGGAACTACCATGAAATCATCTGCATTGCTGATCGGGATCATATCCGGCTTATTGGGAGTCGGCTCGATTTCGGCCCATGCGGCCGGAAAGGAAGTCGAGGCCATCAAGGTCACCACGGAAAGCACGGCGTCCGGCGACGGCAACAGCGTCACACTCCAAGGCAACGCCATGCCTTTGAGCGGCCAGGCGCTCAGAGTCGGCGACGCGTTGCCTGCCGCCATGGTCACTGGCGCAAACCTGGGGCCCGTCAATATAGCCGAGGCTAAAGGCAGGGTTCGCATCATCAGCGTCGTGCCTTCCGTCGACACCCCGACCTGCGAAGCTCAAACTCACGAACTAAGCGAAAAAGATCGCAAACTGGCGGAAAAAGTTGATCTGATCACGATCAGCATGGATCTTCCGTTCGCTCAGCAGCGCTTCGCCAAAGAAGCCAAGATCAAGAACATCACATTCTATTCGGACTACAAAACTGGCGAGTTTGGCAAGAACAATGGCCTGCTGCTGGATCCGCTGCGCCTGCTGGCACGTGCGGTTATCGTCACCGACAAGGATAATATCGTGCGTTATATTCAAGTCGTCCCGGAAGTGACTCAACTTCCCGACATGCCGGCGGCAATCAAGTTTGCCAAGTCACTGCTGTAACTACATTGATTGGCATGAAAAAAGCCCCGCTTAACGCGGGGTTTTTGATTTCTGGCTCGGGATAACGGAGAAGTGGTGGAGGGGTGACGGCCACATTTAGTCTGGAACCCCGCGCCAGTGCTTGATGTAGCCAATATGGCACTCACTAGTTATCACGTTTTTTACCACGCTTTAACCTTTGCTACTCTGACCTTCGTCGCCGTTAAGCAAGGAATCGACACTCTCCCCGCCTGTATTGCACTTCATAGAATCTTATTGAGCTCGAACCGAACCGTCACGGCAATTGCGATCACGTCACGTCGGCCGTTGTGTGCGACGATTTGAGGGAGCCCCCGGGGGCGGACGGGAAGCGTGACGCGAGCACGGGGAGCGGAAGACGCGAAGCGGCTGAAGCCCCGCGCGCAGCGACATGCCGGGCGGGTGGGGGATAAACGCCTTTGGGCGCGAGGCCATTTACACATAATGCAAATTATGCGGGCGCGAGCCGAACGGCACGCAGTGCCACGCATAATTCCGCATTATGTTGAAGGGCCGAAACTCCTTGATGCCACCTCTGGTTCGGTACGCGACACCGTAGCCGCCTGCGAGCCGCAAGGGCTTGATGCGCAGCATGAAGCCCGCGGTGGCGAAGAGGCGGCGGGCTAGCAGGTGCGGTGCCAAACGAAGGACAGAGCCAGGGCGCGGCTTCATGCGCGCTGGCGGCGGTCGAATCCGCGACCATGTAGCCCGGCTCGTCGCTTGCCGCGAAGCCAGCAAGCGGCGTGACGGGCGGGTTAACGGCAGGCGCTAGAGCTTCGGCACATCTGGAATCGCCTCTGTGGAACGGCCTGCTACCTTTTCCATATATTGCCTAAGATGCGTCATTGCTCCGCTGACGTTTTGTAGATGCTCATCCATTTCAGGTTGAGTCAGCATCCGCGCTACTGGGACAGTCTTTTCAAGTTTGAGCACAGCCAACTGTATTGGACCGTTCACGCCGCCTGCATTCACGTCGATTGCATGTTGCAACGTCCATGTGGCAATGAATATCCCGTCTTGAAGTGACGGCATGCCATCACTCCAAAACACTTTTCTCATGAATCCCAAGAACGGGTCTGCGATTAGCTGCCCGCTCCCCATTGATGCATACCAGATATTTTCTGTTTTTAATTCAGGCTGAAAATCAGACGTCGAGAATTCGCACAAATGAAGTTTATGTTCTGCCGGAAACGCGACCAACGCGCCGTACTGTCCCATTGGAGCTTGGGTACTCGAAAAATCCGTTCGCGCCAACCCACAGATTTTGGTTGCCATCGAAACGGGTCCTAGAGTCTTAAAGGCTCCATTCTTCCAACCCTGCTCTACCTGATTACAAAACCGCTGGCCCAAACCAATCTGGCCAGTTCCAGCCACAATGATCTTCTCGTCAACAATCTCGATTTTCTTTGTAGTCTGCTCGATCGTCCTAATCTGACCAGCAGCGAAAGTGGCGGAACTATCTGATCCAATGAGTACCCCATCTTTGCACTTGATCCCGACCAGTACCGTCATGAACTAGCCCCGGAATACGCTGTTTACTTTCATTTCCGGGTAAGCCTTATATACGGCTGAGACAAGATCGGAGAATGATAGGGTTCTGACAAACTCTGAAACGCGTTTGATATAGTCAAGAATAGAGGGATCGACCTCTTGAGCCAGTCGCCCACCCTCGGCAACACCCTCGTCGGTAAGTGCAATTCGTTTCCAGCCACGCGCTGATTCTGACGAGGAAACAAAGCCCTCCACTTCCAATTCCCTGAGAACTTCATAGACTGATGCGTCGAACGGCCCGTAATCATAAGGCGCAAAATCAAAAACAGGTCCGCCAATACGTGCACCAACATTCTTGTCTATGAGGAATAGAAGTTTCTGGACCTGAACAGGCGTGTGCTCATGCTTTTCTCCCGCCCGCAAAGCAACAAGCAATAACTCTCGCTTACGCATAAGGTCTCCATCCCACATAAATGTTCAGAATCGCGAGCACCCCCACTGGACACTCTGAATATTTAGAAGCTTAGATCAATCTAGCTCCGGTAAGTTGTATGGAACATCATGCCACCAACTCAGTCAACGAAGTAACCACCTTGAATCGAACTTCCGCGAAATTCTTGAAATGCCGCTTGCCGCATTCGATGCGCAATGAATCGCCCCGGGATTTGAGGAGGCTCCTTAATCTGAGAAGATGGAGCCATGAGCAAATCAAAACGTTTTTCCCCGGAAGTACGTGAACGCGCGGTTCGGATGGTGCAGGAACACCGTGGCGAATATCCCTCCCTTTGGGCTGCCATTGAGTCGATTGCGCCCAAGATCGGATGCGTGCCGCAAACCCTGCATGAATGGGTGCGTAAACGCGAGATTGATACGGGTGTGCGCGATGGCATCACCAGCGACGAGCGCGATCGCATCAAAACCCTGGAGCGCGAAGTCAAGGAACTGCGCAGAGCCAACGAGATTCTTAAGCTCGCGAGTGCTTTTTTTGCCCAGGCGGAGCTCGACCGCCGACTCAAATCATGAAGGACTTCGTTGACCAACATCGCGATACCTATGGGGTCGAGCCGATCTGCAAGGTCCTGCAGATTGCCCCGTCAGGGTATCGACGCCATGCCGCCCATCGGCGTAATCCGGCCCTACGTTGTGTCCGCGCCCAGCGTGATGAAGTGTTGGTCCCGCAAATTGAACGGGTATGGCAGGCCAACATGCAGGTCTATGGCGCGGACAAGGTCTGGCATCAAATGAACAGGGAAGGCAGCAAGGTTGCTCGTTGTACGGTCGAGCGGTTGATGAAACGCCTGGGATTGCAAGGCGTGCGCCGTGGCAAGGTTGTGCGCACCACGATTCCAGATAACACCGTCGCCTGTCCGATGGATCGGGTCCATCGTCAGTTCAAGGCCGAACGTCCCAACCAGCTGTGGGTGTCGGACTTCACTTATGTCTCGACCTGGCAGGGCTGGTTATACGTCGCCTTTGTGATTGACGTGTTTGCCCGGCGCATCGTGGGCTGGCGGGTGAGCAGTGCCATGCGAACGGATTTCGTGCTCGACGCGCTGGAACAGGCCTTGTTCGATCGGCAGCCCGAACGTGCAGATGCGCTGATCCATCACTCGGACAGAGGCTCCCAGTATGTCTCAATCCGTTACACCGAGCGCTTGGCCGAGGCTGGATTAGAACCCTCAGTTGGCAGTAAGGGAGACAGCTATGACAACGCCCTGGCCGAGACGATCAACGGGCTGTACAAGGCCGAATTGATCCACCGCCGGGCACCCTGGAAAACCAAGGAAGCGGTGGAACTGGCAACCCTGGAATGGGTGGCCTGGTTCAACCACCACAGGCTGCTGGAACCGATCGGATATATCCCGCCGGCCGAAGCTGAGGCAAACTACTATCGGCAACTCACCAAGAACGCCACATCTGTGGCGCTAACTTAAACCAAACAGCCTCCACGAAACCCGGGGCGGTTCAACTACGACTGGGACATCTCCGCCGCTGAGACTCCGATATTGAGGATCAGTTCGATAAGCTTAGCGTTGTCCACAATGACAGTCTAACGAATAGGATTTTATCCGTCATGCGAGAGCATGATGGATATCGAGATTTCTCATCGTGAACAATGCATATTGCATCACATCGGGTCCACGCAACGTCGCTGATCCACAGCAATTCCAATGGCAACGACGATAGCGCGAAAGTATGCATTGCAAAAGAGATTTCCAGAAAACTGCTAAAGCTCGCTCTAGTATTTCTCAACCCGCTTGAAGGATACCGGGTAAGGCGTCTTCAATTGCTGCGCCCACAGCGATACCCGCAACTCCTCGAGCATCCAGCGCATTTCTTCCAGTTTGGGACTGCGCACGCCGCGCGCACGGTCGGCAACCAGCCTGGTCTGGTAGGTCTGCCAATAGCGCGCGAGCTGCTGCTGCCAGTTGGCGTCGCGCTCCGGGTTGGAGGCAATCTTGTCGAGGCGCACCGCGATTGCCCGGATATAGCGCGGATAGTGCTTGAGGCGCTCGAACGGGACGCCGGCCAGAAATCCGGGGGACAGCAATTCCTTTCGCTGGTCAGCACTCATTTGCGGGATTGCCATCGCTTCGGACTTCGGCGAACGTGCATGCACGCGACAACAATTACCGTATCGGGAAACACACGATAATAAATTGCGTATGGAAACCTTCGCATAAGATAACGACGTGTGTTTCGATGGAGCACGCGCGACAACAGCGGACTCTTGGCAATTTCATCAAATGCCACTCTTAACGCCGCTCGAAATTCTTCCCCAAATCCGGCGCGTTGCTCCTCATACCAATGGAAGGCGTCCTCGATATCGGCTTCAGCCCCAAGCCGAACGATGACCGGCGTCACGTATGTCGGGTGCGAAGGCGATTTAGCACTTCCTCGACGGGGATTCCGGTTGGACCTTCTCGGTCCAGTTCATTCAGGCGTCGGTCGAGTTCTTCGCGATGCGCGTCTGGAAACGGAACGGCGTCCGGGGTGGACGACAAACTTTCCCATAGCTGCTCGATAAGATCGAGCCGTTCGTTTGGGGTCAGCGTGGCTATGTCGATCATTGCGATTACCTCCAGGGAGCCGGGTCAGTTTACTCCGACACTGCCAGAAATGCAGCCTCATGCCT
>JANLTJ010000148.1:0-3011 GCA_031362885.1 Betaproteobacteria bacterium | reverse complement strand
TCTTGGCAAGATCAATACCGACCGTCATAATCGTCATGGACTTCCCCTTTCGAGACCGTTGATGTTTGTGCCCAAAACGATCTTGGCACATCGATGCCGCGTCGCTTCCTCGCCACATTTGCGGGACGGGGAAGTCCCTTTCATTCGTTAGATTTCTTGAGGAGAGGGTCGAGTGTCGGAAAAGCCGAGTAAGAAGCCTGAGGAGTCCTCGCCCAAAAGCTACGCCTCGCCAGTTCTCGAGTGGCTTAAAGTCCTGCTCCCAGCATTCGTCTCTTGGCCAATTGTAGGTTTGCTCGCGATTCTGGCCTTCCATCGTCCAATTGCATCCTTGATCGATAAGTTCTCTGAATCTCCTGAAAGCGCCGCTGAATTCGGGCCAGTAAAAATCAAATTAGGGGCGCCTGTGTTGCCTCCTGAATACCGAGAATCGGCTGACACGCCACCGAGGGAAGTCGTCGATTTGAGAGAAGCAGTCGGTCGTATTGGAGATACGGGCGAATATGGCTCCACAGTCGGCTTTTCCGTGATGTACGCTATCCGAGCCGCGCTATTTGCGGAAAAGCGCAATTCGCAGCCTATATCCGCATGGGGTATATACGAAACCGCCAAGCGATTTGATGAATACGCAGGAAACGATTATGACGGCACATCAATAATGGGAGCACTGAAAGGAGCGGCCAAGGTCGGGGTATATAGCGAAGCGGACTGGCCGTATGCTTCTGGAAACGCGCCGCGCCTGAATGCCAAGCCTCTATTCAAAATTAAACGCTACACAAAATGCGTAACGTTGCCCGAAATCTTAGCTGCCCTGCGGGCCGGGAAGGTAGTCATTGCCGCCGTATCGATTACCTCCGAGTTCGACAACCCTGGGGACCGAGGATTAGTTGTCTTAAAATTACCCGATCGCGACGACTTCCTCGGGTTAAAGACCGTCAGTATTGTCGGGTATGACTCAAAGAGCGCTGAGCTTACCTTCGCAAATGACTGGAGCGAAAAGTGGGGAGATAGGGGCTTCGGGCGAATAAAGGACAGCGACCTTACGGCGATAATAAAAGACGGCTACACGGTCGAAATGTGAGGGGTGAAAAAATCTAACCCATAAGTATTGAGACGACTCACAGAGTCGTTTCAATTCGCTGTTCAAGAGACTTGGGAACTTCATGCCGGTGTCGATTCGCTTGTAGCGGGGCATCGTGCACCTCATTTCCACAAAATCTCGATGGCCGAATATTGCAGGATGCAAATGACAGGAGCAACATTGTAAGAAAGGTTTTTCTACAGCCACGTTATGCGCGATGGCCATCACCACACTGACTCCTCAGCAGATCGCGCTCTCGCAGCTTGGAAGGGCGCTCAGTCTGTACATGCGCGGCGACGACCTTGTTTCCGCTATTACACTTGCAGGCGCCGCAGAAGAAATTCTGGACAGGCTCGCCAAAGCGAATGGAAAGACACCAAGCCTCGACAAGCGAATCGACAACAAGATTGGGATGTTTAAGGCCATATTTCCGAAATCGCCTGTTCCGGACCGAAAGGAGTTCGCGCGTCTTAGTAACCTATCGAAAAACGCGATGAAACACCTTACGACCACAAAGTCGATCCAGATAAATCTGGAAGAGCAAGCGGGGCGCTTGCTAGCGCGCGCAGTTGAAAATTATGTTTTGCTTTTTGGTGGCGAAACGCCGTTGATGCGCCGGTTCCAAAGTAAACGTCTTAGGGCTTATCGGACGCAAGGTGTCGCATAGCATCTCGCTCCAGGCGACCGCCTGCAAGCTGCGCTTGCAGGTTCCCTCGCGGCCTTGCCGCTCGGCGGTACCTGAACTCAAGCGTTATGCAGCAAATGCCGAGGTCGCCATATGCCACTGAATGATTTGATCGCGAGGCAAGAGGAGTGGGCACGTATGGTCCCAAGAAAGATCACCCGCCGCTGGATGACAAGTACTTTACGAGCGGCGCGACCCGGTGGACTGACTTCGGGCTTCCAAGATGCCAAGAGTTGGCCCAGTAAGTCACTGGCTAGCGCTGCCGCCTCTCCCGGGCGACAAGGAATGGGGCGATAGACCCTATGAAGTCATCAAAGACCTTGTGCTTAAGCCTGTGCGCAATGGGGCCCGGCGCTCAACCACGGACGTCCCGTAAGCGGGGCTGCGCCCGCGCAGCGGGCCGCCGGTTAGCTGGTTTCGTTGGGCCCAACGAGGTATTTAGCGGAAGCGAGGGGAGTCGGTCATGAGCGTTCGAGAGCGACTCGAAGACGCAAAGATTCTTTGGGAAAAGGGCCGGAAAGATGGCGCATGGATCCAAGTCCTCATCGCCGCCGCGGCCACCTCCAGGCAACGCTTTCCGACGAAGGGCGACGGCGAAGCTTTTCGCCAGTTCATTAGAGAAGTCACCCCGACGATCGTCAACTCCACCGCCCCCGCCATCCCTGGCGGCGTCAGCGTGATCTTTAATGGTGACACTTCGAATCAAATGCCCCTTGATCAGGTGATGTACAAGCACCTCCGCTGTCACCTTCTGCACGAGGCAGTCATGCCGCCGGACGTCCGTTTATCCGACTCTCGGTTGGTCGATGGCAAGCTCGTCGCGGACCTGCGCGGGGGAACGCCTCTGACCATTCCGGACTTCTGGGTAATCCATCTAGCGAAAGCTGTCGCAGATGCACCGGAGAATGCATCAGCATGCGCTGGCATGTTCTCTTGAACCGCAGGCTTCAACGCGTCGGGCCCGCAGATCCAGCTCGTGATCGATCAGGTGCGACAGCGTGTGCTCGAAGTTGTCGGGAAGCAACTGAACGGAAAGGTCGATGGACAGTAACTTCATGCCGGCGTCGACGGGGTTGAAACGAGGCATCGCAAAAGTCTTTCCACACAAACTAGACGGCCAGGTGTTGAAGGATGCCAATAACAGGAGCAATATTGCCGGAGATTTTTTCTACAACTTCGTTGGGCGTCACGGCGTCTGAGCTGTACTTTGCCGCCGCGCTTCCGGAGAGAACTCATGCGTTACCGAAT
>JANLTJ010000212.1:0-66365 GCA_031362885.1 Betaproteobacteria bacterium | reverse complement strand
GCGCTTCTTCGGAATCATGACCGTGAGCGTGCGCATGTTGTGCAGGCGGTCGGCAAGCTTGATCAGTATCACGCGCACGTCGCGCGCCATCGCCAGCAGCATCTTGCGGAAGTTCTCCGCCTGCGCTTCTTCCTGCGTCTGGAATTCGATGCGGTCGAGCTTGGAAACACCATCGACCAGGTCGGCAACGTGCTTGCCGAACTTCACGCTGATTTCACTCTTGGTGATCGCCGTGTCCTCCATTACGTCGTGGAGCAGGGCAGCGGTCAGCGCCTGGGCATCGAGATGCCACTGTGCGAGGATCTGGGCGACGGCGATCGGATGGGAAATATAGGGATCGCCGGAAATACGGAACTGTCCTTCGTGCGCGCACTCGCTGAATTCATATGCGCTTTGAAGCTGTACGATGTCCTCCGGCTTCAGGTAGCCGGCCGCGCTCTTGAATAGAAGCTCGGCCTGGGGCATGAGGGCGTCAGCCGGTACCGGTGAAAATCGTGAGTGCACCGGTTTGGACGATGGATCGGCTGAGCCTCCCGCGGTGTTCGTGACGGCCTTGGGCCGTCAGGCCTTGGTCTTGAGGATATCGGCGCCGACTTTCCGGGTCGCGATTTCGCGCAAGGCGATCACAGTGGGCTTGTCCTTGTTGGCTTCCACCAGTGGAGACGCGCCAGTGGCAAGCTGTCTCGCCCGGTACGTCGCGGCGAGCGTGAGCTCGAAGCGATTCGGAATATGTTTCAAGCAATCTTCTACCGTTATTCGCGCCATATGCAAATCATTTCATGATGTTGATTAAATCGCTGTGGCGGGATAGTTGTGGCGCGGTCCGCAGTCGAGCCGCTCGCACGACGCTCACCAAGTCTTCGACGGCATCATCGAAGTCGTTGTTGACTATAACATAGTCGAACTCCGCCAGATGCCCGATCTCGCCCAGTGCGGCCTCCAGCCGGCGCTCGATAACGGCCCCGCTGTCCTGTCCGCGATCATTCAATCGGCGCCGCAACGACGCCAGCGAAGGCGGGAGGACGAATATGCCGACGACCTCCGGAACCAGCCTGCGCACCTGCTGCGCGCCTTGCCAGTCGATCTCCAGCACAATATCCACGTCCCCCCTGCGCTGGTGGTCGATCCAGCTCTGGGAGGTGCCGTAAAGATTGCCGTGCACTTCGGCGCTTTCGAGGAACTCGCAGCGTTCAATCATGGACTCGAATGCGGACCTGGATACAAAGTGATAATCGCGCCCGTCCTGCTCTCCGGGGCGCGGCGCGCGCGTGGTATGGGATATGGAAAGCCGCGCATTGCGATCCCGTCTGAGCAATTCGGCGACCAGCGAGGTCTTGCCGGCTCCGGATGGCGCGCAAATAGTAAAGATGTTTCCCGTCATCATTCGATGTTCTGAATCTGTTCGCGCATTTGCTCGATCAGCACCTTCAGGTTCATCGACGTTTGCGAGAAATCCAGGTCGGCCGATTTGGACCCCAGGGTGTTTGCTTCGCGATTGAGCTCCTGCATCAGGAAATCCAGGCGTTTTCCAGCGGCACCGCCTTTTTCGAGGATGCGGCGAATTTCGCTGAAATGAGCGGTGAGTCGCGACAATTCCTCGTCAACGTCGATTTTGGAGGCAAACAACACCAGCTCCTGTTTCAGGCGTTCGTCGTCCAGACTGACCATGGCATCACGAAGACGCGCGGCCAGTTTCTCCCGGTAGCTGGATACCAGCTGCGGCATGCGCGGCGCGAGCTGTCCAACCAGCGTCTCCATGGAGGTTACACGCTCCAGCAGCAGATTCTTGAGCTTCTCGCCTTCCCTCCCGCGCGTGGCCGCCAGATCGTCGAGAGCGCGGTCCAGCAACCGCGCGCAGGTTTCCTGCAAGTCATCCAGCACAAAACCATCGTCGCCGAGCAATCCCGGCCAACGCAGCACTTCGGCGACAGAGAGCGACTGCGCTTCGGGTAGCACGTCTTTCACCTGCGCATCCAGCCGTGCAAGCTGGCCCAGCAGCGCGCGATCAATCTCCAGGTTCGACGGGGAAACCGCCGATTTGCTGATGGCGATACGAACCTCAACCTTGCCGCGTCCGATTCGAGCGCCCGTTTTCTCGCGCAACCCGGCTTCAAGCGGGCGCAGTTCGTCCGGAATGCGGAACTGAATATCAAGATATCGATGATTGACCGAACGCAACTCGACATTGAGCGCGCCGGACGCCAATTCGGCGCCGGCAACCGCATAACCTGTCATGCTGTAAATCATGGCGTGTGGATGTTCGCCGGCGCGCAAGCTTTACAAGGGCGAAGAATTTCACCAAAATTGGCGAGCCCAAAAGATAGCACACAAATCAGGGCATTTTCCGGCTTGCGCGACGGCGTTTTGCGTCGTCGTGCACCCAGAGCACCGCCGGCTCCGATGTCATCCTCCACGAAAGAACGACCATGCGACTGAGCGGACGTGCACCCGATCATCTGAGAAAGTTGTGCATTACTCGTGCCTACACACGTCATGCGGAAGGCTCGGTGCTGATCGAGTGCGGCGACACCAGGGTTATTTGCACCGCGAGCATCGAGGAGAAGGTGCCCCCGTTTCTCAAGGGCAAAGGCCAGGGCTGGCTCACCGCCGAGTACGGCATGCTGCCCCGGTCTACCAATACACGCTCCGACCGGGAAGCCGCGCGCGGCAAGCAATCCGGACGTACCCAGGAAATTCAGCGCCTGATCGGCCGCAGCCTGCGCGCGGTGACCGATCTGGGAGCGCTCGGCGAGCGGACCATCCAGATCGATTGCGATGTCCTCCAGGCCGACGGCGGTACGCGCACCGCGAGCATTACAGGCGCTTTTGTCGCTTTGTACGACGCGGTCAGCTTCCTCAAACGTAAACAACTGATCGCCACTTCGCCGATCCGCGATTTCGTTGCCGCAATTTCCGTTGGCATCTACCAGGGCATACCGGTTCTGGATCTGGATTACCCGGAGGACTCGGCTAGTGATACCGACATGAATGTGGTCATGACCGGTGGCGGGAAATTGGTGGAAGTGCAGGGCACGGCCGAGGGCGAGGCATTTTCCCGTCACGAGATGAACGCGATGCTCGACCTGGCAGAACGGGGCATCGCGCAGTTGATTGCCGCGCAGCGTGCCGCGCTTGAGAAAAGTGCATTAGCGTAAAGGCGCAAACAGAAACACGCAGTGGATAGTGAAACATTAAATAAACAACCAGGTTTGGATTTCCTCAGCGTTTCCGCGCTACTTTGAGCTTCAAGGTTCCAGTGCTTGAAAAAATTGTCATCGCCAGCAACAACCTCGGCAAGCTTCGCGAAATCGGTCAGATACTCGCGCCACTGGGCATCGAAGTGCTGCCGCAATCCGCGTTCGCGGTACCGGAGGCCGACGAGCCGCATGGGACATTCATTGAGAATGCGCTGGCGAAAGCGCGGCATGCCGCCCTCGCGACCGGCCTGCCGGCACTGGCGGACGACTCCGGACTGTGTGTCGACGCGCTGGGGGGAGCCCCGGGCGTACAGTCGGCACGCTATGGCGGCGAACCCCGCTCCGATGCGCGTAACAACGCCAAGCTGCTTGATGCGCTCGGCGAGCGGCCGGACCGCGAGGCGCACTATTATTGCGTCGTTGTGCTTCTGTATCACGCACACGACCCGCAGCCGTTAGTGGCGGAAGGGTTGTGGCGAGGAGAAATCCTGCACGCAGCGCGCGGATCCGGAGGGTTCGGCTACGACCCTTTGTTTCTGGACCCGGCAGTGAATCAGACGGCTGCGGAACTTGTGCCCAAGCGCAAGAATCTCATCAGTCACCGGGGTCAGGCTCTGGAGCGGCTGAGTGCGTCTTTGAAAGGTTTGCGATTAATCAATTTCGCCGATCCGAGGCGTGCTTAACTGACCGTATCGGCACCCCGGTTGTCAGGGAAGTTGAACAGGCATCGATCAAGGAGACCATGATGAAAAGCAACACCGTTTCAGCGGAAAAATTGATGGAAGATCTGCGCTTGGTGATGGCCGATGCGGAAGCGTTGCTGAGTGCCACCGCCGGACAGGCTGGCGAAACCATTGCCGCAGCGCGCGAGCGTGCGCAAGCCTCGGTCGCCGCGGCGAAGACGCGCATAGCGCAGGCCGGCTATGCGGTTGCCGGGCAGACGCGTGAAGCCGCGAAAGCGGCTGACGATTATGTTCACGACAACCCGTGGACAGTGGCCGGAATAGCGGCTGTGGCGGGTGTTCTTATCGGCATGCTGATCGCCAGGAAATAGCAACCGCCACGATAACTTGCCAGACGCCAATCGAAAATATGGATGACCAGACGGGTCCCAGTCCATCGCCAGGGGTTTCGCGAGGCTTGTTCGCTTCATTGCGGCAGTTGCTGGCGACTTTCGTGGCCATCGCGCACACGCGCATTGAATTGCTCGGCGCCGAAGTTGAGGAACAGGTCGCGCGGCTTGCCGCGATGCTGTTGTGGGCCATTGTCGCGCTGTTTCTCGCGTTTACCACGATCGTGCTGATCTCGGTAGCCGTGCTGGCTGTGTTCTGGGATACCCACCGGATCCTGGTTGCCCTGGTCCTGGCCGGCCTGTTTGCCGTGGCGGCTCTCCTTGCCTGGTGGCAAGTCAGAGCCATGGCGCGAAGCCGCCCGCCATTGTTTCAGGCCACTCTCAGTGAGCTTGCCCGGGATCGCGATCGTGCGGTCGATCCATGAGTGTCCGATTGCGTGCCATCGTTGAACGGCGCCGCATGCTGGTGGCGCGGGCGGGAGTAGAGCGTGGCCAGTTGGCGGCGCAGGCCGGGTGCTTGCGAGCGTCGCTTGCCTTCACCGATCTCGCGTGGCGCGGGTATCGCCTGGCGAAATCGCATCCGCTGGCACTCGCCGTGACGGCCGCCGCCCTGGTGGCGGTCGGCCCTGGAAAATGGTTGCGCCTGGGTTATCGCGGCGGATTGATCATTCTGGGCGTACTGCGACTGGTCAAGACTTTTAAGCGCCTGCGGTCTTGAATCGGATGCCGGTTCAGGATCGCCGGTTCAGGATCCCGGTAGGCGCTCGACCCGCGCATCTGGCGCCCAGAGGTGGGCCAGCAAGGCTTCCATCGGCTGAGTTGGCCCGCTCGACCAGAAGCGTTCGCTTCCCGTTGTTGTTCCGCGCGGCGCAGATCGCAGCGTCAACTGCCTGGCCACCTCCCGTGCCACGGCGCCGCCGTTTTCCACAACCGCCACGCCGGGACCGGCGAGACGCTGAACAATATGCGCGACCAGCGGATAGTGGGTGCAGCCCAGTACGATGACGTCGGCGCCTTCACGCAGCAGCGGCATGACAAAACCGCGCAGTAGAGCCTCGGTGTGCGCACTGTCCAGATTGCCGCGTTCGATGTGCTCCGCCAAACCGGCGCAAGGCTGCGCAACGATACGCACGCCGGAGGCATAGCGTTCGATCAGGGAGCGGTAGCGCGTGCTGGCGAGGGTAGCCGGCGTCGCCAGTACGCCGACGACGCCGCTGCGTGTGGCGGCCACGGCGGGTTTGATCGCGGGTTCGACGCCCACACAGGCCACTGGTAGTTGCGCGCGCAAGTCTTCAATGGCAGCGGCGGTCGCCGTGTTGCAGGCGACGACGATGAGTTTGGCGCCTTGCGCCATCAGAAATTCGCCAATGGCGAGCGCACGGGCGCGAATCTGCCCGGGCGATTTTTGCCCGTAAGGCACATGGGCCGTGTCGGCGACGTAAACGAGATGTTCGCACGGCAGCGCCTGCCGCACGGCGCGCAGGACGGTCAGTCCGCCGACACCGGAGTCGAAGATTCCGATCGGATGCTCAATGCCGGATGGCGTCATGGTGGCGAAAATGGAGTGCGAAGCCTGAAGGGGCGGACGGCCGCACAGGTTATAGTAGAAACCGGATTTTCTTCAACACGCGCATGCCCATTCTGGAACCAGCGACGACCAAACGCGCGAGCGCATTGCCGGCTTTGCCGCCGCTGTCGCTGTACGTGCATATTCCCTGGTGCGTGCGCAAATGCCCCTATTGCGACTTCAATTCCCATGAATTGAAGGCAGCGCCGGCGGGCAGCGGCGCCCGCGCGCCGGGAAATCCCGGCGCAGCAATGAATCTCGACGGCGCCGTGCATCTCGACATGGTCACGGAGCAGCGCTATATCCAGGCCCTGATCGCCGATCTGGACCGCGCATTGCCGCAAGTCTGGGGGCGCACGGTGTACACCGTGTTCTTCGGTGGCGGCACGCCCTCGTTGCTCTCGGCCCGCGGCCTTGACGATCTCTTGTGCGCCATCCGCGCCCGTCTGCCGCTGGCGCCGGACGCCGAGATCACTCTGGAGGCGAATCCGGGCACTTTCGAGGCACACAAATTCGCGCAATTCCGCGCGCTCGGCATCAATCGTTTGTCGATCGGCATTCAGAGTTTCGATCCCGCTCATCTGAAGGCGCTTGGTCGCATCCACGACGCGGCTCAGGCATATGCCGCCATCGGGATCGCGCAAGCCAGTTTCGACAATTTCAATCTTGATCTGATGTATGCCCTGCCCGGTCAGACCCAGGCGCAAGCGATGGCCGATCTGGATGCCGCGATCGGTTTCTCGCCGGCACATATCTCTGCCTACCATCTCACCATCGAGCCCAACACCCTGTTTTACCGTCATCCGCCCCAGGTGCCTGACGAAGACGCCTCGGCCGACATGCAGCAAGGCATCGAAGCGCGGCTCGCCCAGGCCGGCTATGAACACTACGAAACCTCCGCCTTCGCGCTTCCTGGCAGGCGGGCGGCGCACAATCTCAACTATTGGCGCTTCGGCGATTATCTGGGCATCGGAGCCGGCGCACACGGCAAGCTGTCGTTTCCCGACCGGGTGCTGCGACAGATGCGCTACAAACAGCCGCGCGAATACATGGATCAGGCGCAGGCGGGCGCGGCCGTGCAGCAGGAGCAAGTGGTGGCGGTGGCGGATCTGCCGTTCGAATTCATGATGAATGCGCTGCGCCTGATCGATGGCATTGAACTGCCGCTTTTCGCCGAGCGCACCGGCTTGTCTCTGCAGGCGTTGCGCAAACCCCTGCAGGAAGCCGAATCGCGCGGATTGCTCGAACGCGACCACCTGCGCCTGAGGCCGACGCTTAAAGGCCAGCGTTTTCTGAACGACTTGTTGCAGATATTTCTACGCTAGCCGTCGTCAGCCCGCCTGCCGCCAGCTTGACCAGCGTTGACACGGAACTCACGCAGGAAAGGCAAGAAACAGCCAAGAGAAAAAGCCGGCAATCAGGCTGATTTTCGACAACAATTCCGCAGGGGGTATGGCCGTTCTCTGTGTCCTCCGCTGTTTTTCCTCCGTTGCCTCTGCGTCAATGCCATTCTTGCGTCCGCAGGACGGCTTAACCCAAAGCACGGAAAACAATATCGCGTACCTGATGCCCGAGTTTGATGCCACGGCTTTCAAACTTGGTGAGCGGCCGGTATTCGGGCCGCGGTGCAAAATTCTCGACACTATTGATGAGCAGAGGCTCGGCCGAGAACACCGCAAGGATGTGCGCCGCGTATTCCTCCCAGTCGGTCGCTGCATGCAGATAGCCGCCGGCTTGCAGACGGCTCGCCAGCAAGTGCACGAAGGAGGTTTGGAGCAGCCGGCGTTTGTGGTGGCGTTTCTTGGGCCAGGGGTCGGGGAAAAACACATGGATGCCGGACAGGCTCGCGGCCGGGATCATGTGCGTGACGACATCCACCGCGTCGTGCTGGATGATGCGAATGTTGGTCAGTTGCTGCGCGTCGATAAGTCGCAGCAGGCCGCCGATCCCTGGGGTGTGTACTTCGATGCCGAGGTAGTCGTGCTGCGGATGCCCGGCGGCGATTTGCGCGGTGGTCTCCCCCATGCCGAAACCGATTTCCAGGAAGCGCGGCGCGCGGCGGCCAAAGGCGGCGCCGAAATCGCTAGCCGCCCCGGTGTAAGCCAGCCCGAAGCGCGGCAGCAAATCATCGACCGCGCGCCGCTGCGCGTTCGAGACGCGACCCTGGCGCAGCACAAAACTTCGAATGGGTCGTTGCGGAGAGTTCACCGGGCGCGAATATAGCGCTCCGGGCGTTTCGGCGCCAGATCAAATACGGTCAGGGGGTGTGCTCTGTGCCCGCGGCGTTGCTGTCTGGTGCGTACTGCCCGGGTTGCATTCTGAGACTCAGGTTGGGCACATCCATCGTCGCCAATGGGGGCGAGATTGGCCGCGTTTCAACCGGCGTGAGCGCCTGAGGTACAACCGCTGAGAGCGCGATGGGCTTGGCCGGCTCTATTTCGGTGCGGCGTGCTTGCGCTATTCCCGAGTAAGGCGTCCAGCCGATAAATACACAGGTCACGGCGGCGACCGTGGCGGCGATGACACCACCGGCCAGCGCCTTACCATGGGTGCGTCGTGGCGGCGCAATCTCCACACTGGCCAGAAATCCATAGTCCTGGAATGGAGCTCGCATACCCTCGCTACTTCTGTTTGGCACGGTGGCAGGGGACCTGGTCTCGTGAAATCCAGCGTCGTGAGATCCGGCCTGGTGCGATCCGGCGTCGCGCGTTTCCGGTTCCGGATGTTCTATTCCTTCGCCAACCGCCGGTTGCTCCGGAGATTCGCGGGTGGATGCTTCATGGGCCACCGCGATCGGGGGCAACCGCGCGCTCCTCGTCATTTCCTCGTCCTGCGTTACGCCGGACGATTTCACGTTCGCTAATGCCGCGACCACTTCGTCATTGCCGCGGCTGCGTTCGTGCGCGGCTTTGATGCGACTGTTCCTGAAGGCAATTTTCCGGCGCGCGGATTCAGTAGCGGTGCGCAAGGCGTGCGTAAGTTCGGTCTCGGTGCGCGCCAACTCCTCGGCGGCAGCGCTGGCTTCCTGCTCCGCGGCGAGCCGCGCCTGCGCCGAGTCGCGCGCCGAAGTTTCGGCTTGCAAGCGGACCCGCGCCGCATCGGCGGCTTCCTGTTCGATGCGACCGCGTTCACGGGTTATTTTTTCGGCTTCCTGCTCGAGCTGCGTGCGCGCGCTGGCATCGCGCAGCAACGCGGATTCCGATTCGATGCGCTGTGTCTGTACAAGCGCCAGATCTTTCTCCGCGCGCTCGCGCGCCGTGGCTGCGGCACGCGCGCGAATCGACAGACGTGCGCGTTCCTCAACGGCCTGACAGGCGAGAGCCTCGGCCTGGGCGGCACTTTCGGCTTCCGCCATGGCGTGTTGCTCCTTGCGTATTTTCTCATCGGCCGCCTGCACGCGACGTTCTTCGGCCAACTGCCGCGCGAGTGCCGCTGCCTGGGCCTGATCTTGCGTCAGACTACAGGTGGCAACGGTGGCTTCAATCCTCTGCTCGAACTCCGTCAGTTGCGCGGCTGCCGATTCGAACGCTGCCTGCGCTTCGGCGGCGGCCGCGCGCTCGGCCGCAGTGCGCTGCTCGATGAGTTTCAAGGTCTCGCGCGCGAACTCGTTGCGCTGACGTTGCGCCTGCGTAGTGGCGGCGTCAAGCAGGGCCTGCTCTGCGGCAATGCCGGCCGCTTCGTTGACTTGTTCGGTGCGCGTGCGGGCCTGCTCCGCGGCGACGGATTCGGTCCTGACGCGCTCGGCCGAGGCTTCGCGCGAGGCCAGTTCCGCTTGCGCACGTTTCTGCGCGGCAGCATTAAGCTCCGTCTCCATCCGCAGGCGCATCTCTGCCGATTCGCGCTGTTTGCGCTCGGCGAGCCGGCGCGCCTGGATTTCTCCAAGCGCTTCCTGTTCCGCGCGCAGACGCAGTTCGGCTTCGTGCATGAGCGCGCCGGTTTCGTCCGCCCGGGATTTTTCGGCGCTGGCCAGTTCCCGCTCCATGCGCAGTTGATGCTCGGCGGCGCCGCGGGCGCGGGTCTCATGCGCAACGCGCGCCTGAGCCTCCGCCAGGGCGGACTGCTCGGCCTTGATGCGTGCTTCTGTTTCCGCCGCGGCGTTGGCTTCTGCCTCGATGCGCGCGACAGACAGCATTTTCAGACGCACATCGATGGCGGCTCTTGATTCAGCCAGCTCGCGGGCACGGGCCTCCGCGTTGGCTCGTTCGCGCGCTTCCTGCGCGGCCCGGTTCTCGGCCTCGGAGCGGGCGCGCGCCTGTTCGAGCGCCTGTCCTTGCGCTTCGGAACAGGCGCGCGCCTGCGCTTCGGCGCGAATTTCTTCCTGTTCGCGCTGCTCATGGGCCGCGCTCAGATCGGTAAGCTGGCGCTGGAGATCTTCCGCGCGTATCCGGGCGCGCTCGCCCAGCGTGCGATCGGTAGCGGCCTGAGTTTCCGCCAAACGCGCGGCATGCGCTTCGCTTTCTTCGCGTTGGCGCGCCTGCGCGATTGCCGTCTGGTTGGCGCGCTTGCGCTGTTCCGCCGCCGCAACGGCCAGGCGCTGGGCTTCGATCAGCGCTGCCGCCGATTGGGCAGCTTCCTCGTCAGTGCGAGTGCGCTGTTCAGTCATTCGGGCCGCTTCGGCCTCCAGCCGCTCACGCTCTGCGGCGACAACGCGGGCCCGCGCTTGCCGATGTGCGCGATTCTGAGCGGCCAGTGCCGCGCCGGTTTCCTCTTCAACGCGCTCCACCGCTTCTTGTATGGCATGCATAGCTGGGGAGCGGGACAGATCGCCGTTCCAATTGGAGAGGCCAGCCTGGTCTGGCGGCGAATTTTCCTGTATTGATTGTGTGCTCATCGGCTCCGTCCATGTCCCGGGTACCCAAAGTCGGGCGGGATTCACAACCGATTATCCGCAGTACGGACGGCCTGCTGGCAACGAACAGAGGGAGTTTTCCCGCTTACTTCCGTGCGATCAGGCGGCTTTTCCCGGATTGGCGGAGGCAATGATCCCGGCGCCTGGCGACGACGGGGCGGCGGCGTAGAGTTTCTTTGGCATGCGCCCGGCCAGCCTGGCTTCGCGGCCGGCCTGGACCGCTTTTTTCATCGCCGACGCCATCAGCACCGGATCCTGTGCGGCGGCAATGGCGGTGTTCATCAGCACGCCATCGCATCCGAGTTCCATGGCAATGGCCGCATCGGAGGCGGTGCCCACGCCGGCATCGACCAGAACCGGCACGGCGGCGTTGGCGATAATGATTTCCAGATTCCACGGATTAAGAATGCCCATGCCCGAACCGATCAGCGAAGCCAGTGGCATCACTGCCACGCATCCGGTTTCTTCCAGGCGTTTGGCGAGAATCGGATCGTCCGAGGTGTACACCATCACCTTGAAGCCTTCCTTCACCAACGTCTCGGCGGCGGACAGGGTCTCCAGCATATTTGGATAGAGCGTGTGCGGATCGCCAAGCACTTCGAGTTTGACCAAATCATGGCCATCGAGCAGTTCGCGCGCCAGGCGCAGGGTGCGTACCGCGTCATGGGCGCTGTAACAACCGGCGGTGTTGGGAAGAATGGTGTAGCGCTGTGGCGTGATCACATCGAGCAGGCTGGGTTCGCCCGGGTTCTGGCCGATGTTGATTCGGCGTATGGCCACGGTCACGATCTGGGCGCCGCTCGCCTCGATTGCTACGCGCGTTTGTTCGAAGTCGCGGTACTTGCCGGTGCCGACCAGCAGGCGCGAGGAGTAAGCTTTGCCGGCGATGATGAGTTGGTCCATGGCGTGGTGTAAGGGGGTGAGAGCTAAGGCGTGAGCAGTAAAGGGCAACCACTAACTGGGCGGTTGGCTTGGAATTTACGATTCGCTATCTTTGGAAGCCGCTCGCCACTTTTCAGCCGCCACCGACCGCGACGACGATTTCGAGCGCGTCGCCGTCGGCGAGTTCCAGGGCGCTGAACTGGCCGCGCGGGACGATTTCGCCGTTTCGCTCCAGCGCCACGCGCTTGCCGCGCAGATCCAGTTGTTCGATCAGACCGGCGACGTTCAAGGGGGCGCGAAAAGAGCGCGGCTGGCCGTTGATGATGAGCGCAATCACTTCAAAACAGGTCGCTGATTGGGTAAGATCAATCCTAGCATGCGGGTGTAGTTCAATGGTAGAACGAAAGCTTCCCAAGCTTTAGACGTGGGTTCGATCCCCATCACCCGCTCCAGAGACCCCCAAGTATTTCCCAGGACGGCGGGTTGACGATGGCGCTGCCCGCGAGCGGGCGCCATAATGCCGGCGTTGCATTCAACACGAGATGATGTTCATGAAATGGGTGAAATGGGCTCTGTTTGGCTTGGGCGCTTTCGTGCTGTTGTTTGCGGGCGCGCTGGCATTCATCGCGGCTACGTTTGATCCAAACCAGTACAAGGCGCAGGTCGCAGCCCTGGTCAAGGAAAAGACGCAGCGGACTCTAACCATAGAGGGCGATGTCCGGCTGATGTTGTTTCCGAAACTCGGCGTGCAACTGGGAAAAACCCGGCTGTCGGAATTCAAGAGTGATAAGGAATTTGCCGGTATCGACACCATACGTGTTTCTCTGGCGCTGATGCCGCTGCTGTCCCGGCAAGTGGTGGTGGACCAGATCCAGGTCGACGGACTGCGTGCGAGCCTGATCAAGCACAAGGACGGCAAAACCAACTTCGACGATTTGCTGGGCACCCGGGAATCCACGCAGGACGCAACCGCATCAGCCTCCGAAACGCGGTCCTCCGCCTTGACCCCGATCAGATTCGACATCAATGGCGTCAAAGTGAGCAAGGTCGCGCTGAGCTGGAAGGATGAGGCGACCGGTGCCGAATATGTCGTATCGGATCTCGCGCTGGAAACCGGCCGGGTGGCGCCGGGGGTGCCGGTCCAATTCGATCTGGCCGCGGGATTCTCAGTATCGAAACCGAAGCTGGATCTGAAACTGCAAAGCAGCGGCAGCGTGAGTGCCGATCCGCAAAGCAAGAGTTTCTCGGTCCCGGTTCTGACCACTTCGGTAACCGTTAAAGGCCCGCAACTGGAGGGCACACTAAACATCAAGCTCGCCGGCCTCGAAGGGTCGGCCAAAGCGCTGCGGATCGGGGAATTTCTGGCCACCGTGGATGCCAGGCAGGCAGATCACGCGCTCAAAGGCAGTTTGTCGACGCCGATCGCGGCCGATTTTGAAGCAAAGGTTTTCGAGTTGCCCAAGCTTGCCGGCGAATTCGACCTCACTTCGCCGGCACTGCCGATGAAGACGTTGAAGGTACCGCTGGCGGGCTCCGCCCGCACCGACCTGAAGAGGCAGACGGCAAGTGTCGATCTGGTCACGCGCTTCGATGAGAGCAACATCAAGGTCAAGTATGTCCTCAGCGACTTTGCGGCGCCGTTTTCTCGTTTTGATATCGCGATCGACAAGCTCAACGTGGATCGCTATCTCCCGCCGGTGCAGAAGAAGACAGAATCCTCCGCCCCGGCAGCGCCTGCGCCCGCCGAGCAGCCGATCGATTTTTCTCCGATCAAGGCGCTCAAACTGGCGGGAAGCCTGCGTATTGATGAGTTGATCGCGTCGAACGTCAAAACGCAGAATCTGCGCATGGATGTCACGGCCAAAGGCGGCAGGCTCGATATCAATCCGGTGTCCGCCGACTTGTACCAAGGCAATCTGAAGGGCTCGGCGTCGGTCGATGCGAACAGCAACCGCATGGCCATCAAGCAGAACCTCGCGGGCATTTCGATCGGGCCCTTGCTGCGCGACGCGACCGGTCAGGATCTGATGGAAGGCCGTGGCAACGTGGCGCTGGACGTGGTGACCACCGGCAATCTGGTCTCGGCGATGAAAAAAGCGCTCAACGGCACCGCCAGAGTGGACCTCCGGGATGGTGCGATCAAGGGAATCGATCTGGCAAAGATTTTGCGCGACGCCAAAGCCCTGGCGAGCGGCGGCAAGCGCGAGGCGGAACAAGGCGCGGCGGCAGGCGAGCAGACGGTATTCTCCGAGCTGAGCGCGAGTTTCGATATCAGGAACGGCATCGCCCACAATGGCGATTTCCTCGCCAGCGCGCCGGTCCTGCGACTGACCGGTGAAGGCAATATCAATTTGTCGGACAACTCGCTCAACTATGCGGTGAAAGCCGCCGCAGCCGGCGCCGGGCAGGAAGGCAAGAATGTGGCCAAAGGTCTGACCCTTCCGGTGCGTGTATACGGCCCTTTCGCGGCGCTTAAATACAAAATCGAATTTGGTTCAGTCCTGTCGGACTCCGCCAGACAGAAACTCGAGGAAAAGAAGGACGAGGTCAAGGACAAACTGGAAGACAAGCTCAAGTCAAAACTGTTGGGCAAGACAAACGAACCGGCCGCAGCGCCCGCTGGCGGGCAGGCCGGTCAGGCTCCGCCCGCGACGCAGGAAGACAAACTCAAGGATAAGTTGAAAAAACTGTTCTGACCAGGGCAACTGCACCGTCGAAATGAAGTCCTTTGCCGAGCGCGTGATCGAGTGGCAGCAGGCCTCGGGCCGCCACGACCTTCCGTGGCAGGGCACGCGAAACGCGTACCGGATCTGGCTGTCGGAAATCATGTTGCAGCAGACTCAGGTGGCGGCGGTTATTCCCTACTACCGGCGTTTTCTGGATCGTTTTCCTGAATTGGCAAGCCTTGCCGCCGCTGCCGAAGACGAGGTGCTGGCCCTGTGGAGCGGGCTCGGTTACTACGCCCGCGCCCGTAATCTGCACCGTGCGGCTCGCGCGATCATGCAGCGGCATGACGGCGTGTTTCCCGATGCTTTCGACGATATCCTTGCTTTGCCCGGCATCGGTCGTTCGACGGCCGGCGCTATTGCGGTGTTCGCATTTGGTGCCAGGCATCCCATTCTCGATGGCAATGTGAAGCGGGTGTTCGCACGCGCCTTCGGAATCGCCGGTTTTCCGGGGCAGACAAGTACGCAGGCGTTGCTGTGGGCACGCGCCGAGTCGGCGCTGCCCTCGCGCCAGATCGAAGCCTACACCCAGGGATTAATGGATCTCGGCGCAGGCCTATGCGCCCGCCGCCGCCCGCGCTGCGAAAACTGTCCTGTGCAAGACGAATGTGTAGCCAGCCGCGAACATCGTACCGCCGAGTTGCCATCGCCACGGCCGAAGAAACCGAGACCGGAGAAAACAACGGTGATGCTGATTCTGCGGCGCGATCACGAGGTGCTGCTGGAGAAGCGGCCGGCGCCGGGGATCTGGGGTGGCCTGTGGAGTTTTCCGGAAATCGCGGATCTGGAGGACGTGGCGGGCGCGTCGTTATCGCGCTTTGGCGCCGAAGTGGTTTCCGAGGGCACACTGGTTGATGTGCGTCATGGCTTTACCCACTTCGCGCTGACCATCACACCCGCATTGTTGCGGGTGACCGCCCTGCAGCCACGCGCGCATGCGCCCGGACATGCGTGGCTGACCGTGGATCAGGCGATGAGCGCCGCAGTGCCGGTCCCGGTTCGGGAAATTTTGCGCAAGCTGGCGCGAAAAGCCGTTTAGTTATAAGTGTTCGGCCAACCGCCACGCATGAGAAAGGTGTGCAGCCGTTCGATGCGCGCGCCGTCATCGCGCAGTTCGAGTAACGCCTGTTTGTCCGTCAGCTCCAGCGGCAGCAGTTCCGCGAGGCGGTATCCGGTCCAGCGTGGATTGTCGTAATCCACGGGCCCGCGCACGTAACCGGCTCCGATTTTGCGGATGATCTGTTCCAGCACGCTGCGGCACAGCGCGAACGACGCCGGCGCGCTCACGCCAGCGCTTTCTTCCAGGAGTTCAATGTCGGCGCGAATCAATCCGCCGGTCTGCGTGGTCTGGCGCAGGATGCGAAACGGCTGCCGGCCCTGCGTTTGCAGATGAAACACTCCCAATTGCGGCATTTCCCACTCCGAAATGACGGCGGTGCAGCCGACCGGCTCCGGAACCGCAGGTAGCCCGACTTCGCGGCCCTCGCGAATCAGACATACGCCGAAAGGTTCAGCATCCCGGACACAGGTCTTGGTCATGTCGAGATAGCGCTGCTCGAATATTTTCAGTGGCAGCAGACTCCCCGGGTAGAGCACGGTTTTGAGCGGAAAAATCGGTATCGATGTCATCGGTTAGCGGTCAAGCTGACGGCGATGGCAGTGTTGACGAAAAAAATAAACCAAAGAACATCGCAAAGAACGTCAAAGACAAGAAGAGATGGACAAACCAGAGCATGATTTCCTGCGCTTGGCTTTACTGCGCCGCCGGTGGCGATGCTATTCAGGGGTTCGAAGGGTCTGCCATGGCGGACTCGCCCCAGCGAGGCATGAGCTGATGTTCGACGCCAAGATGATCGAGTACGCGCGCCACGACAAAATCGACCAGATCCTGCACCGTCTGCGGGTGATGGTAGAAGCCGGGATTGGGTGGCAGGATGATCGCGCCGGCACGCGCGAGTTTAAGCATGTTTTCCAGATGGATCGCCGACAACGGTGTTTCGCGTGGCACCAGCACCAGCTTGCGGGCCTCCTTGAGCGCCACATCGGCCGCCCGTTCGATCAGGTTGTCGGCCAGACCTGCCGCGATGGAGGCCAGCGTCCCCATGGTGCAGGGACAAATTACCATCGCGTCGGCGGGGTTGGAACCGGAGGCCACCGGCGCGAACCATTCCTCGCGACCAAAGACCTGCAACTGCCCTGGCGATGCGCCAAAGCGCGCACTGAAAAACTGTGCGGCTTCCCTGGCGCTCGTTGGCAGGCGCAGATCCATTTCCTGATGCGAGACGATCTGGGCGGCCTGCGAATACAGCAGATAGACTTTGATGCCGGCCTTCAGCAGGCATTCCAGCAACCGAACGCCGTAAGGCATGCCGGATGCACCCGTGAAGGCGAGCGTGATGGTTTGCGGCCGGGTCACCATTGCACGGCGCCTGTTAACGCAGACTCAAGCCGAAAGTTCGCGGTGGCGAACAAGCACGTTGCGATTGCCACTGAAATGTGCGGCAAGCGCTTCGGCGAAATACACCGACCGATGCCGCCCCCCGGTGCAGCCAATCGCCACGGTCAGGTAGGCGCGATTGTCACGAATGAAGCACGGCAACCATTTATCGACATAAGCGCGAATGTCGGCCAGCATTTCACGAGCAGTCGGGTTGGATTCGATGAAGGCAATGACCGTCGGGTCCCGGCCGGTAAGCGGCCGCAATTCCGGATCGTAGTGCGGATTAGGCAGACAGCGCACGTCGAACACCATGTCGGCATCCAGGGGAATGCCATGCTTGAAGCCAAACGACTGAAACAACAGCCGCAGACCCGGTTGAGCCGCAAGCAGCAGGTCTTTTATCCACGAACGCAGCACTCCCGGACGCAGGTCGCTGGTGTCGATGCGGTGTCCCAGGTCGCCAATGTCACCCAACAACTCGCGCTCCTGCTCAATGCATTCTGGAAGAGTGCGGTCCTGGTCGGCCAGCGGATGCCGGCGGCGTGTTTCCGAAAACCGTTTGACCAGAGTATCGGTCTTGGAGTCCAGAAAAATCAGGCGCGCGTCCACGCCCCGCGCCTTGATCTGGGCCAGGTAACCCGGCAGTTCGGACAAGGTGGCTCCGCTGCGCACATCGATGCTGACCGCAACCCGGTCGTATCCTTCCTTGGCAAGAAACTGCACCAGACCTTCGAGCAGCTTGGCGGGCAGATTGTCCACGCAATAATAGGCGCTGTCTTCGAGCACATTGAGTGCGATGCTCTTGCCCGAACCGGAGAGGCCGCTGATCACGATGAGTTGCATGCGTGTCGATGTGCCGTTGTCAGCCGCGCCGGTTCATCTGCTGTTCCTGGCGCGCGATAAATTCCTTGGTGCTGTCGATGCCACGCAACTGCAGGACATAGTTGCGCACCGCGGCCTCGGTCAGCACGGCGAGATTGCGGCCGGCGGCAACCGGCAATACGACTTTACGAATCCGGATGCCCATGATGTCTTCCGAGCTCGCATTAAGTGGCAGCCGATCCATGCCGGGAATGACACCACCCACCGGCTTTTCCATCTGAACGATCAGCTTCAGATTCTTCTTCGTTCGCACCGCGGTCTCGCCAAAAATGGTGCGAATGTCGAGCATGCCCAACCCGCGCACTTCCAGAAAATCCTTCAGCAGCTCCGGGCTGCGGCCCTCCAGAGTCTCCGGCGCGATGTGATAGAGCTCGACGACGTCGTCGGCGACCAATCCGCTCCCGCGCGAGATCAACTCCAGTGCCAGCTCGCTCTTGCCTACGCCGCTCTCGCCGGTGATCAGTACGCCCATTCCCAGGACTTCGAGCAGTACGCCGTGGCGGGTAACGAATTCCGCCAGTGCGCGCCCGAGATAGGTACGTATCACCCAGATGATCTGCAGACTGTGCTGAGCTGAAGACAGCAGCGGAATCTGGCGCGAGGCGGCGAATTCGGCCACCGTGACCGGAGGTTGGTCCTGCTCACTGAGAATGATGCAGGCCAGACCGCTGCCGGTTAGCCGGGCCAGCAGTTCGCGCTGTTCGGGCTCGCCAAGGGCTGCGAAGTAGGCGGCTTCGGTGCGGCTGAAAATCTGAATCCAGTTGGGATGGAGCAGATTCAGGTGACCGATCAGTCCCTGGGAAGCGTGATTGATCTCGCTACTGTCCAGATGCGGCGATGGCTCGCGTGGCCCGGAAATCCACGTCAGTTCGAGCGACGCGGCGTTATCCTTAAACAGCTGCGCGACGCTGACCTGGGGCATGGGGTTGCCAATTGTTGAAGACCTGCTTCACGGCGGCCGCATCCCTCATCAGGCCAAGCTGCGCACGCAGGTCCTTGTCGCTGAACATCTGCGCCAGCTCCGAAAGAATTTGCAGATGAAGATCGGTTGCTTTCTCCGGCACCAGCAGGACAAAAATCAGGTTTACCGGATTGCCATCGGGAGCCTCGAATGGAATCGGCGCGGCAGTACGAATAAATGCGCCAACCGCATCACGTAATCCCTTGATTCGTCCGTGCGGAATCGCGATGCCATGGCCCAACCCGGTCGATCCCAGGCGTTCGCGCGCGAACAAGGCTTCAAACACCTGGCTGCGGCCGATGCGCAGCGAATTCTCAAACTGCAGGCCGACATGCTCGAACACCCTCTTCTTGCTGGCGACATCAAGGTCGAGCGTGATATTGGCTACCGGCAGCAGGCCTGAGACCAAACTCATGGGGGAAGGGGTCTTTTCCGTCTACTCCGCGGGCAACTTGCGGAAGGATTCCTGCTCGTGATGATCGACGACCTTCTCCTTGTGCTTGACAACCTGGCGGTCGAGCTTGTCCGCCAGCCCGTCAATCGCGGCATACATGTTCTCGTCGATGCACTCGGCGTGAAAATCCTTGCCGCGCACGTGCATATTGGCCTCGACCTTGTGTTCCAGTTTGCTGACCGAAACGATGATATTGATATCGATTACATGGTCAAAGTGGCGGGTTACACGATTGAGTTTCTCGATCACATAAGAACGCATCGCGGGAGTGACTTCCAGATGACGACCGGATAGTTGTAGATTCACGGCACCTCCCTTTATGGGCTGTTGGTTAAATTGATTTTCGGAGACTAACGGGGAGAATCTGGAGCGATTCCCGATACTTTGCGATGGTGCGCCGGGCCACCACGATGCCCTGCTTGCCAAGAATCTCAGCTATCTGTCCATCACTCAATGGCTTGCGGGCATCTTCTTCGCCAACCATCTGCTTGATCAGCGCGCGGATTGCGGTTGCCGAACACGCGCCACCAGTATCAGTGGATACGTGACTGCCGAAAAAATACTTGAGTTCAAATATTCCACGCGGTGTCAGCATGAATTTCTGCGTGGTGACGCGCGAAACCGTGGACTCGTGCAAGCCTAGCGTGTCGGCGATTTCGCGCAACACCAGGGGCTTCATCGCCACTTCCCCATACTCCAGAAAATGGCGCTGGCGATCAACGATGGCCTGGGAAACCCGGAGGATGGTGTCGAAGCGCTGCTGTACGTTCTTGATCAGCCATTTGGCTTCCTGCAGTTGACCGGCGAGCTGCTGGAAGCTAGCGCTGCGATTGCGATGCAGGATGTCCGCGTACATGCGGTTAATACGCAATTTCGGCATTGCCTCGGGATTGAGAGCGGCAACCCACATGCCCTTGGTTTTGCGTACCACGACATCCGGAATAATGTAACGCGTTTCGGTTCCGGAAAAATTCGCGACCGGTCTCGGGTTGAGCCCGATGATCATCGTTTGTACGGTGCGCAGAATATCGTCGTCGCAACGCAGCAGCTTTTTCAGGCGTGGATAGTCACGCGCGGCAAAAACATCGAGGTGTTGCTTGACCACCAGTGAAGCTGCCTCCCGGTATGGCGTATCGTCCGGCAGGGCATCGAGTTGCAGCGCCAGGCATTCGCCCAGATTGCGTGCACCGACGCCGGGAGGGTCGAGGCTTTGCAGGTATTTCAACCCGATGGTCAATTGTTCGGAATCGATCTCGAGTTCCGTCGGCAACAAGGCCGCCAACTCGACAAAGTCCTGGGTCATGTAACCATCGTCGTCCAGGTTGTCGATCAGGAAAGCGACGATGCGCTTGTCCCGCTCGGGCATCTGCATCAGATTGATCTGGCCGAACAGATGATCGCGCAGTTTCGCCGGTTCCGCGGCGGCCTGCGGCGCTTCCGAGTCATCTTCGCCGTCCTGGCCGTTATACGAGCCATACCCATCGCCGTCGTCCAGCGACCAGTCCGTATCGCTGGCCGAGCGCTCGCCGGGCGACTCGTCTTCCGCCGCCGGGGCCGGGGAAGATTCGGATGCGGGGGCGGTCGCTGTGGTGTCGGCGTTCAGCGGCGGAGCAGCGGCGGGCGCATCCTCGTCGTCATCGCGTTCGAGCAGGGGATTTTCCTGAAGAAAAACTTCCAGTTCCTGATTCAGCTCCAGCGTAGACAGTTGCAATAGCCGGATCGACTGCTGCAGCTGCGGCGTGAGTGTCAGGTGCTGCGAGAGCTTTAGATTCAGGGACTGCTTCATCTGCTGGCTGTTGGTATCGGACCCGGAGAAGGGGTCCGGAAATTCGAGGACGGCAGGCGGTCCTTAGAGTTTAAAGTGCTCGCCCAGATACACTTTTCTGACACTTTCATTATAGACGATTTCCTCCGGCATGCCCGAGGCCAGCACGGAGCCGTCATTGATGATATAGGCACGATCGCAGATGCCCAAAGTCTCGCGCACATTGTGGTCGGTGATCAGCACACCGATATCGCGTTCGCGCAAAAACCGGATGATTTTCTGAATGTCGAGTACGGCGATGGGGTCAACCCCGGCAAATGGCTCGTCGAGAAGGATAAAGCGCGGTTGCGTGGCGAGCGCACGTGCAATTTCGACCCGCCGGCGCTCGCCGCCGGACAGGCTGATGGCGGGACTGTTGCGCAAATGAGCGATATGCAGATCCTGCAGCAGCACATTGAGCTGTTCCTGAACCTGCTCATCTTCGAGGCCGCGCAGTTCGAGAACCGCCTGAATATTCTCCGCCACGGTCAGCTTGCGAAATATCGAAGCTTCCTGGGGCAGGTAGGACAAACCCAGACGAGCGCGGCGGTGGATCGGTGTATGCGTGAGCGCCCGTTCGTCGAGGAACAGATCGCCGCCGTCCACGGCCACCAGGCCCACCATCATGTAGAAGCAAGTGGTCTTGCCCGCGCCGTTGGGTCCGAGCAGGCCGACCACTTCGCCGCTCGAAACGTCGAATGAGACGTCTTTGACGACGGTGCGCGCCCTATAGCGTTTTTTCAGTTTCTCCGCGCGCAGTTGGCTCATTGATGGCTAGGCAGGGCTCGGCGGTCATTGCCCGGGAAGCTGCACCGAGTCGGACGATTGCAGATTCACCGAACCCGGTGGCACCGTGGTCGTTTCGGATTTGCGTTTGGGTTGAATGATCGCGCGCACCCGGCCCTTCGGGCTACCGGGTGCGACGGAAGATTTCGTGGCGCCGATCACCTGAAAGAATTCGGTTAAAGCATTGTAGGAAATATAGTCGCCGCGCACCTCGTCTCCGCCACGCTGAATGCGCGCGTTGGTAAACATTTGTACCTTGTCGCCCTGGCTGTCGTACTCGAGGCGTTCGGACGAGCCCTCAATGTACTCGTCAACGCCTTCGCGCTTCTGGCGGAATTGTGCCGGTGTGCCGTAGGCAATGCCGTACTGGAAGCCGGCCGCGTCCTGCTTGACGATGAGCTTGTCTGCCTTGATGGTCAGCGTACCCTGGGTCAACGTCACACTGCCGATAAACACGGCTTCTTTCCTCGGGTCATCCAAGTCAACGCGGTCCGCTTCGAGATTCACCGGTTTGTCGCGGTCCGCGCGTTCCGCGAGCGCCGGCAGCGCCGCACCGACTCCAAGAGCCAGCAGCAACAACCACGCCGCGAGCCGAGCCAACCTTGCGACCCTAGCGGTCGCCGGTAGCACGTGGTTTGCGATTGGCGCGTTTCGCGACGGCATAGTGGACCTTGACCTCGGAGAGCAATCTGATCTGGCGGGTCGCATTGTTGAATTCTAAGCCAACCGAACTGGCCGTGGAGTTTCCTTCTACCATGCGCACCGGTTTGTCCGTCTTGGCGATGTCCCGGTCAGGAATGACGTGCAGAAAACTGGTGAACACGCCGAGCTCGGCATTGCCTGCGTGGGCTGCCCGGATGATCTGCACATCGCCCCGGAAGAACACGTCGTCGCCACCCTGCACCGCCTCGGCCGTTTCGGAATGGATGGTTAACGGGGCATTTTCCTGGTCGAAATAAATGAGCCGCGGCAGCTCCAGCAGTGTGCTGTTGTCGTCCGGGAAATGTTCCATGCGTTTGGCCGACAGCGCATAGCGACGCGTGCCGTCCGGGTTCATTTGCACCGCCGAGAATCCTTCGACGATGAAGTCCGGATCGTGCCGTGAATTGCCGTCCGGACGCTGCGCCGACGGCTGCACTTTGCGATCCAGCCAGAAGCTCATTGACGCGAGCAGCGCCAGCAGGATCAGCGGCGACCAGGTGATGAGGCGGTCCTTCATTTCCGGAATGCCCGCAATTGATCCTCCAGCGTGCCGCGCGCCTCAAGCAGAAACTCGCAGACTTCGCGTACCGCCCCCCGCCCACCAGCCAGGCTGGTGACGTGGTGCACGCTGTTGCGCACCACTTTGGGCGCGTTCGGAACACTGAAGGCGAGACCGCAGCGGCGCAGTACCGGCAAATCGGGCAGGTCATCGCCCATGAAGGAGGTTTCTTCCTCGGCGAGGCGCAGCTTGCGCAGCAAGCGCTGGTAGGTGTCCAGCTTGTCGCTGATGCCCTGATAAACGTGAGTAATTCCGATTTCCTTTGCACGCAGCTCCACGACCCTGGACTTGCGCCCGGACAGCAAGGCCGCCACGATGCCGCCGTCGGCAAGCATTTTCATGCCGAGTCCGTCGCCGACATTGAAGGCTTTCATCTCTTCGCCGCGCTGGCTGAGATAGATCGTGCCGTCGGTGAGCACGCCGTCCACATCGAAAATCGCAAGCCGGATGCGATTCGCGCGCGCAATCAGTCGCTTGTTCATATGACTTTCGCGCGCATGAGATCGTGAGTATTCAGTGCGCCGACCAGACGCCGATCCGCGTCCACCACCAGCAACTGGGAGATCTTGTACTGCTCCATGAGGCCGGCTGCTTCGGCGGCCAACTGATCCGGGCCGACGTTGCGAGGGTTCGGTGTCATCAATTGCTCAACGTGCATGCCGCGCAAATCGCCCCCTTGTTCAAGAGCGCGTCGCAAATCGCCATCGGTGAATATGCCCGCCACCTGGCCCGTCTCATTGATGACCGCAGTCATGCCCATACCTTTTCTTGAAACCTCCAGAATCGCCTCAGAGAAGGAAGCGCCACTTCGCACCGAGGGAATCGCCGTTCCGGTGCGCATGACGTCGTGCACATGCGTGAGCAGGCGGCGGCCCAGGCTGCCGCCGGGATGCGAGCGGGCAAAATCGGCTTCGTTGAATCCGCGCGCTTCCAGCAGCGTAACCGCCAGCGCGTCGCCCAGCGCCAAAGCGGCGGTGGTACTGGCCGTGGGAGCGAGTCCGAGAGAACAGGCTTCCTCGGCCACGCTGGCATCCAGGTGCACATCGGCCTCGCGCGCCAGCGCTGAATCCGGATTGCCGGTCATGGCGATGAGCTTGCCGCCCATGCGCTTGATCAACGGCACAATCACCAGCAATTCTCCGCTCTCTCCGGAGTTGGACAGGGCAATCATGACATCATCGCGCGTCACCATGCCCAAATCGCCATGGCTTGCTTCGGCGGGGTGAACGAAAAATGCCGGAGTGCCGGTACTGGCCAGGGTAGATGCGATCTTGCGTGCGATATGGCCGGATTTGCCGATACCGCTCACCACCACGCGGCCTTTGCAGCCAAGCACGATCTGCACTGCGCGCGCGAAATTGGCATCCAGTCGATCGGCCAGTCGGCTGACCGCGCGCGCCTCGATCTCCAGCACGCGCCTGCCCGACGCGAGCGCTTGTCCGGAGTCGAGTTTTCCCAGTGCAGTCATGGCGGTCGAGTATAACCCATAGATTGTCCCGGACTGCCGTCGAAGACGACCTTGTACTGGCGTAAAGCCTGCGGCCGAGTTGCACGCAAGAAAAAGCCCGCATGAAGCGGGCTTTTTCCGAGGACATAAAGACTTCTTAAACGCCCATGCAGACGGTAAAGCTGTCGCCCGGGTTGGCTTGAACGACCAGAGTTGTTGCCGCAGTCGCTGCGGCAAGCGCCGACTGTCGAATCGCCCGCATCGAACCGGTTTCCGGGTTTCCATCGTCCATCGTCTGATCGAGTTGCAACACGAACTGTCCGAGAATGTTTGCTGAGCAAATGATGTAGGTGGCGGTCATCACGGTCGGAAGAGTGATGGTGGTGAAACCGACAGTACTTTGAATGCCGATGTTGCCGCCATTGGCGTTCTGGGGATAATAGCCGCCAGTGAGGACGGCACAGTTTACGGTAGACGATCCGGTTGCCAAGTTTGCCAGGCGCACATGCTGCCAGAACAAGCAAGTCTCATCCGTGCCGGTAACAGAGTTCCAAGCGCCGTTAATTACGCCATTGCCAACCGTGCCTGCCGGAGTTGTCGCAAGCGTAGCGCCAGGTATACGCGTCGCGACCGCGGCATCGTCCCCTGGCAGCGCGCGGAAGCGGTCCTGATAGCCGTAGATATACACCGGAATATTGCGGAAATCGTTGGCGTAGCTCTTGACCCGGGCATTGTTGATCAGTTCCTGCCCCTTGAGCACGCCGCCGAGCAACAGACCGATAATGACCAGAACTATGGCGATTTCAATCAGTGTGAAGCCGGCTTGTCCGCGCGGTCTTGCGATGCTTTTACTCATGATTTATGTAGGTTCAGTGATAGAGTGCCGACACCAGAATGATCGGTTTGCACTCGGGGGACGCTAGAAGCGTGCCAGTTTGCTGGCGAAGATGTCGACCGCAGAATTTTGAAATGCGGCATTGATCCCCTGAAGGCTTGAATCGCTGGGATTTCCCACCTGTAGGGCAAGAACTACCCCACGTTAGGGTCCTTTAGTCTGAAATTAATGCCGATCGAGACCTACAACAAACTTGAACGCCAGTCGCCATGCATCCAAGATACGGCTGGTTTATTCGGTCATATTCTCGACAATGTCGACGATTTTTCGACAATTTATTGCCAATTGCGCTGGTCGACCTTGCCCTCGGCAAGTCCCGGCTATCGGCCAAGGCAAGGTCTGCGGTCAGGGTCTGGATGGACTCGCGCACCGTTTCGCATAGCGTAGACTGCTGTCTTGGAACCGCACCCATGAACGCCATCGTCCAGAGAGAATCGCGCCTGCAGCAATGGATCGCCCGGCTGCGTCAGCAGCACTGGCTGTCGCTGGCCCTGCTGGCCCTGCATGGCGCGTTGATGATGGGCCTGGCCGACCCGATGGCGCGCGCCCTGTTGCTGGCACATTTTGGGTTCTTTCTGCTGTGGCAACCGCTCTGGCACGGAGAAAGGAGGCTGATTCCGAGTCAGGTCGCCCTGATCGTCAGTGCCGCCGTATTTGCGATCGCGGCGGCAAGTTGGTGGCTGATGGCGCTCTGGACGGCGGTACTGCTTTCCATTGTCGGCGGCCATGTGCCGGGAATGAAGAATCTGCGCGAGCGCGCTGTGTCGCTGCTCGCCGCCCTGTATCTGATGTCGATTCTGCTGGCTTGGGTAGTCCCACACCTGTTTGCGGCATGGGCAATGCCGCAAGCGCTGGAAGCGGTGATTCGTTACGGACTCATCGTTCCGGCAACGCTGATCTTCTTCATTCGCACCGAAAAGGCGCAAGGCGCGACGAGCTATACCGTCGATTTGTTCTACAGCCTGTTGCTGTTCCTGATGGTCGTGGTCCTGGTGCTGGGCGCCTTCGTAATCTACCAGGTCAGCCATGGCAACTATATTCTCGCGCTGGCGCAGACCTTGATCGTCATTGCCAGCTTGCTGGTGGCGCTGTCACTGATCTGGGATCCACGCGGCGGCTTCTCCGGCATTGGACAGGTCATCACGCGTTATTTCCTGAGCATCGGCGTGCCCTTCGAGCTGTGGATGCACAGCTTGGCGTCTCTGGCGGAACGCGAGCGCGATCCGGACAAGTTCGTCATTGTTGCAGCCCATGAGATGGCCGGATTGCCCTGGTTGTCGGGCGTGAGCTGGCAATCGAAAAGCGCCACCGGAAAAGCCGGAGAAATCACCAAGTACCCCACCGAATTCGCGTTTGGCGGATTGACACTGAAGCTCTACACCCGCTGGTCCGCGAGTCCGGCGCTGGTATTGCATATCCGCCTGCTGGCGCGATTACTGGGCGATTATTACGAGGCCAAGATACGCGAGCAGGAGCAGCGTCGGAACGCGTATATCCAGGCCATTCATGAAACCGGATCAAGGCTCACGCATGACGTGAAAAACCTGCTGCAAACGCTGCGCTCGCTTTGCGCCGCAGCGGAAACCAGCGATGAGAGCGATTCGGAAGCCGTCCGCCTGCTGATGAAGCGGCAACTGCCGCAGATTACCCAGCGCTTGCAGATTACGCTCGACAAGCTCAATACCAAGCCCTCTGTCGGACAAGACCAGGCCGCCGGCGCGCAGTGGTGGCAGGGCCTGCGCGAACGCTATTCCCATGAGCATATCGAATTTGATGCCGTGAGCCTGCCCGCGGATGCGGTGCTGCCCGGGGACTTGTTCGAGTCCGCCGCGGAAAACTTTTTGCAGAACGCGCTTGAGAAACGAAAAATGCAAACCGGCCTGCGCATCCGCGCCAGTTTGCAGTGGGAAGGAGGCTTCGTGCTGTCGGTGTGCGATGACGGAACACCGATTCCCGACACGATTGCCGGGCAACTGTTCTCGACGGCAGTCTCGTCAAAGTCCGGGCTGGGAGTCGGGCTGTATCAAGTGGCGAAGTTCGCGAAAGAACAGGGCTATGAAGCTGCGGTTTCCAGCAACCTGCCAGGAAAGGTCTGTTTATCGCTCGCGCCATTCGGCGCGAAAAACTGAGCGGGCGCGAAAAACTAAGCAGCCAGTCAGGGCGCTTCAGGGAAGCTGGCCGGCTTCGATCATCCGATTGAGCAGCAGGCTGGGGCCGATCCAGGTCACCAGATCGTCGAATGGGTTGCCGGCAGTTGCTGTCCTGGGGTGGCTTACAAATATAGGGTCATTGTCGAGATTGGCTTGCTCATCGGCTCCAGCGCCCCCCAATCCCGGGTTGCCCGCTTCTGAAAAAACGACGAACACGGCCTTGCTGTTCAGGGTCAGCGTAGGCGGCGGACCAGCCGCGATTCCGCAGTTCGCGCCGATCCCGGCGCTGCTCGAGCAGACAAGAATCAAGCTCGCGTTCGGCTCGTTACTTGCCACATTGCCAATTCCGACGTTCTTCATTCCGCTGGCAGCAGTGAATGGATTGGACTGGCACAACGCCGGAGTCACTGCGCAGTCGGTGCTCACAACAGGGTTGGCGGCCAATGGGAGGGGGCGGCTTGAAACAGCATAGCGAATTCGGCTCTGAGGCAAGGCCCAGGCGTCAAGCGCATAACCCTGCCCATTGATCGGTGTCAACCCCAAAGTTACCGCTGGCAGAAAGCCGTTGAAGAAGTTTGAGCAATTGCCGTTTGTCGCGTTGCCTCCGCCCGCGAAACTTTCCAAACCATTATTCAACCCCGATGAAGGGCACGGCAACCGGCCGTTGGCGGCGGCATAGCCCATTAGTGCCGCCTTGATTTCCTCCAGTTGTTGCTGCGTCGTCAGAATGCGTCGTTGCTCGACTTGCGCGGACAATGGAACCAGAAGACCTCCGACCAATAGCGCAAAGATGACGAGGGCGATGGCTACCTCGACCAAGGAAAAACCGTGGAGCCGGGCCTTGACCCTGTGAGCAGAGCGGGGTGAGCGCCGGATGGAATAACGGGCCTTGTTACTTAGGGGCACTGGATCACCGTGAGGTTCTCGTTTATGCAATAGAGCACATCATTGAAAACGCTGGATTCCGCGCCGGTGCGATAAATTCCCATGCCATTGGTGCTGGCGGTGGCATTTTCGCTCTCAAGGTAGTTACCGATTTGGCCTTTTGCCGTGCTGTTCGAAGAACTAAAGTTGTTGCGGCGGTCCTGTGCTGCCAGGCGTTTACCGGCGAAGAAGACGATGCCGGCATACTCAGGGTCAGGACCAGGGGCAATCACGCGGACACAAGCACCACAATTGGTATTAGTTGAGGCGCCGTTCGGTGCGAAATCCTCGGAGACGGCATAAAAAATATGATCCTTCCAGTTTTGCCACCAAGGCTGCACTGCACCCCACCCCGCTGGACAATTGGCTGTAGAAAGCAAATAGTTGCCTGAATTACTGTTGTTAGTAAGATCTTTTGATCGTGAATTGCTCGCAGTACCGACATCCCGGGGGGTGCGGCCGAAATAGCGATTGTTCCGATCGAGGTAGTTGTCGTCAGAGCCGTAATTTCCCCCGGTCAAAGGATGATCTGTAGTCCACGGCAGCCGCCGATCATCATCGGACGCGTAACGGTTATTCCTCGCAGGATAGCCGGCAATACATTCGGCGCTACGCCTGACGACATTGCCGAGCAGCGTGGAAAAACTTACGAGCGTAGGAGGGGTGGTCGGAGTAACGGTCGGATCAGCATGCAGACGGCGCTCGATGGCATCGAAAATATCCTTGGCGGTAATGAAGATCAGGCGATCATTGAATGCGCCAGGCACTGCAGCGGCCGCGGTGACGGTGCTGATGACGTTGGCGCCCCCGGCCAGAACAGCATTGTTGAAGCCGCCGAAGGAATCCAGATAGTTGGCTGCGGTAGAGTTGCCACCGCAGATTGAAGGAGCAGCGTCCGCGCGAGTCTGTCCGGCGATCGCGAGGCCGGGGGCAAATATGACTCCTACGGCACCTGAGGGCGTATTCCCCAATGCGACCACGTCGCCCCCGGGTCCGCGCACTGTAATCAGGCCGTTGGTGTCCCAGTTCATCAGGTAGGTCTTGTTGACGTTCGATTTGTAGTTGCCTGACACGGCGTACCACAGACATTCCTGGCTGCCATCCCTGAGGGCAGGAAGCCCCAAAGTTTTCCATGGCAATCTGCCCAGAGCCGAAACGTCCCGTGCGGCACAGGTGGCTGTGGCCTGGGTGCCTTCGCTGTTGCTGCCGTCGTCGGGGCAAGGGAGGTAGCCGGGGACGTTTCCCGGGTCGGTATCGGCGTAAGAAGCCGCATAATAAATGAGCGCTTCCTTAGCCTGCGCCAGAGCAGCTTCTGTCCGGCGGTCACGATCTTCCTGCTGGGCGGAAGCCCCAAACGTGTTGACCAGGAAAGCACCGGTTGCAATCGCGATCAGCGCCAGCAGAATGAGCAAAGCGGCACCGGATTGCTTCTCAAAAGAAATGAATTGAAGATTGGACTTGGTCACGAGGCGATGTGCGGCAAAGCCTTAGTTTTCCGGAGCTGAAGCGCGCACGGCGTCCGCAGTTGCGGGTGGGGGCTTGCCTTCGGCATTCGCTTCCTTGGCGGTGAGATTCGGATCGACTTTTTTCCTTGCCTGCGCGGTCTGCGAATAGCGTTCAGCAATCCTTCCGCTGGAAGATTCCAGGTGTTGCCCAACGCGCATGCGCACACTGTTGCGAGCACCCGCCAGCCTTACCTCTGCGGCCGCCGGATCGGAGCCCGTGGTGCGGGCGCTCACCCCGGAACTGCGCTTGTCGAGGGCTATGCCGTTTATCCAAACGGTGGAATCTCCGTCACTGCGCGTGACCACGCCGCTTAGCGTAATTTCCCGGGGACTGCGCGCTTCCGGGGCAGGAGAAGCCTTCTGCGTGCGGACCTGTTTGCCGGCATCGAGTGCGCTGCGTTGTGCGGGGGTGAAGAACAGCCGGCCGAATGGCTCGCCGGCAAGACTCTGCAATGGCAGCACGACGCTGGCGATCAAAGCGGCGGTTTGGAGTGTTTTCCTCATGATTTGCCGCCACCGGGTTCCAGTGTCAGCCAGGAGAGTTCGCACCGGGCCGTGAGATTGGCCTGCCTGGGCAGCGGGTCGCCTTGCCTGCCCGCGCGATCAATCGAGCAACCATTCAGCGAAAACAGCCCGGGCTGCTGCGCCGACAGGGCAAGAAACAAACGCGCGAGTTCGCCTTCGTGCAGCACGCCGAAGGTGATGGTCATGCGCGAATGCTTGACTTGATTCGCGATCGGATTGTCACTGACGGCGAACGGGAAAGGCTCCTGGGCGGTCAACTGGTAGTCCACTCCGAACAAGCCTGCGTTTTTGTTGGCCATGCGCAAACTTTCCACCCAGTTCAGTCGCTGTTCGGTGCCGACGAAGCCGATTTTTTCCAAGGCACGATAACTTTCCAGGTAACGCAGAATGGATTCGTGCTCTTCTCCGGAGCGCTGGTAGCGGGTGCGCGCTTCCGTGAGCGCGGTCAACTGATTCCGGTAATTCATCTCGGAGCTCGCAAGCTTGCGGTCTGTAATTGCCAGCATTGTCAGCGAAGCGGCGACCGCGAGCGCCAGTGCCATCAGCGGCGTCTTGATTGACTGGAAATCTTTCCGGGACAGATTCATCTAAATCGCGCTCCTGAAGGAAATGGCGATCTCGAACTGCGCCGTATCCTTCCCGGCAATTTCCTGGGTGCTGCCGTTCAAACCGGAACTGGAGGCGATATCCAGCGGCAATTTCAATACCTTGACCTCGGCGACCGCCTTGTCCTGGGCAATCCGTTGCAGGAAATTCTGGATGGAACTCATGGCCGCGCGATAGTCGCCTGCGAAACGGGCAACCTCTGCACGCACAATGCCGGTTTGGATCAACGCATCGAAGCCGGGAGATGGTGCCGATCCAGCGGTTGCTTTTTGCGGCGTCGAATCGCCATAGTGCCACTCCAGTGCCTGCAATTCGATGTCCGGGGAAGCGGTCAACGCCTGACTGACAACGGCAAGCATTGCGTCCGGCGTGCGCAGCCGGCTGCGGATCTGTTCGGCGAACTGGACGGTGTGGCGCAGATTTTCCGCGCTCGTCGGCGCCTCGGGAAAGCGCGCCACGACTTGCTGGTACTTGCTCTGCAAGTCCTGCGCCTGCCGCTGTGCAGCGAAGGCATCGTCATCGATGCCCATGGCCCGGTAGACATTGGCGCCGCTCCAGAGCACCGCACCGGCCAGCATTGCACCGGAAGCGGCATACACCCACCTGCCGGCGGCAAAGCGCTGATAAGTGCGGGTGATCTGGGCCGGGGCGAGATTGAGCGCCGGGGCTTTCTCGCCAAGCAGAAAAAGATGCAGCGTGTCGGTCGAGACTCTGAGATCCGAGATCGGAATACCAAATCGCGTATGAATGGCGTTGATATCGAGATATTGACAGTGAATGTTCGGCCGGCCGCGCTTGATCGTCGCGGGCAGTCCGGATAGCGAGCCGTCCTGATCCAGAATAACGAGTTCCAGCGTGTCATCGACGTGAGTGACTGTCAGCGCATCCAGATACATGCGCGTATTGGCGATTTCATCCGCGTAATGCTGATCGGCCATGCCGGCGGCGGAAAGCACGGGCGTGAGGCGGCTGATGCGAAATTTCAGATCCTTGAAAAAAGTCTGCCTCAATCCTGCGACATTCTTGCTGACGATCAACAGATTCGGTTGCTTGATCCTCAGACGATCGATAAGCGATGCGCTGACGAGTGCCAGCGGATAGATTCCGGATACCGGGAGCTGGGCGGTTTCGATGGCCTGCAGCCAGGGAGTCAACAGCCCCGCGTCAGTCAGCGCGGCAAACAAATAGCGGTCGTCTTTTCGTGTTCCGGTGCCGCGCTCCTGGAAGGCATAGGAGTGGTAGGAAGAGGAGCGATAGAGCTGCTTGAGCTTGCGCGCGACCATTTCCGAGCGCTCGCTGCCGCGTACGTGCGGCAGGGTCTCGAAGCGAAAATCTTCCTCGACGGTGTCCACCATGATGTGGACCGGCAGGCCTTTTGCGCCGCGCAGAAAATTGCCAAACGCATTCCAGCCGGCTTCGTTGTTGTCGAAGCGGGTGCAGGAGGCCAGCCGGTTGCGCCTCCACACGGCAACGCTCGCCTGGTCATGCGACACGCAGATAAGAAGCTTCGCCATCAATGCCCTATAAGTTTAATTTGCCGATGACATCGTACACCGGTGTCAGCACCGAGAACAGAATCAGCGCCAGCATGCCGCCGAGTAGCAGCGTCAGTGTCGGTTCGAGCAATTTCAAGGCCTTGTCGACCGAATCCTTGACGTCGCGATTGTAGAAATAAGTGACGTTCATGAGTGCCGCATCCAGCGCACCGGTGGTTTCTCCCACCCTGAGCATGCGAATGACCAGCGGCGGAAACATGCCCAGGTTGCGGAACGCCTCGGACAGGCTTTCGCCGGCATTGATCTGCTGGCCTGCCCGCTGGAGGCCATCGGCGATGACGCGGTTGCCGACAATGTCCTCGCTGGTCTTGACGGCGTCCAGAATAGTGATGCCGGAGCGGTACATCAGGGCGAAAAAGTTCGCGAAGCGGGCAAGAATAATTTTCTGCAGAATGACCCCGGTGACTGGCAGGTGCAGAATGACATAGTCAAACAAGTAACGCGATTTCGGCCGGGTGCGAACCAGGAAAGTGATGGTAAGCGCGGCGACGGTCGGAGCGATCAAGAGCACCGGCCACCATGTGGCGGTGAAGTTCGACATCCAGATCAGGACGCGGGTCTGGATTGGCAGCTCGAGGCCCATGGTTTTCAACAACTGGGTAACCTGAGGGACGAGGTACAGCAGCAGAAAAACCATGACCGCGGTGACGACGACAAATACCAGCGCCGGATAGACCAGCAGGCGTCTGGTCTGGGATACCAGTTCGTCGTGCCATTTGAGCGTGGCACCGAGATTCTCGAACACCTCGGTCAAGGTCCCGGAAAGTTCGCCAGCACGAATCAGGCTGATAAACACGGTGTCGAAAACACGCGGAAATCCGGCCAGCGCCTGGGAAAGCGTCTTGCCGCCTTCGATGTCTTCAAGGACGGATGTCAGCAGTTCGCGGAAACGCGGATTCTCCATGCCGTCGCGCAAGTCGCGCAGGCCTTCGATCAATGGGATTCCGGCGCGTGAAACCTGTTCGAGGTCGAAGCAAAATGTAATCAAATCCTGCCTGGTCACGCTGCCGCCGGCGAGCGATGGCCCCTGGCTGCGCACGGCGCGCGAAACGATCAGGTCCAACCCCATTTTTTTCAGGCGCAACTCGAGATCAACCTCGTTCGCGGCATCGAGCTTGCCGCGTGCCTGACGACCCGTCCGGTCAATTGCCTTGTACTGAAATGCGGCCATTGGCTGCTCGTCTGTGAAAGGGTCTGTCTGGATTCAAACCGATTTTGCCGTGAATGTCGCGCGACGCTCGCGTCGAGGTGCTAGCCGGCGCGACCCGTCAGGTCGATCGAGCGGGCCACTTCGGCCAAACTGGTCACGCCTTCGGCAACGCGGGCAACGCCTTCTTCGGCAAGTGTGCGGAAGTTCTTGGACAGCGCGGTCTCGCGCAATTCTCTCGGAGTCGCGCGCCTTGCGACAAGTTCGTCCAGATCGGCATCCATATGCAGTATTTCCATAATCGCCATGCGGCCGCGATATCCCCGGTTGCTGCAATGACCGCAGCCCACGGGCCGAAATATCCGGAACTGCTCGCTTGCCTCGCGTCCGAGCAGGCGGCGTTCTTCGACGGAGGGATCGTGACCTTCCTTGCAATGAATACACAAAATCCGCACCAGCCGCTGCGCAATGATGCCGATGATGTTACCGGCCATGATGTCAGGCGCGATGCCGATATCGAGCAGGCGTGGAAACGCGCCGAGCGCCGAGTTGGTGTGCAGGGTGGTAAACACCTGATGGCCGGTCATCGCCGCGCGAAACGCCATTTCCGCCGTCTCCCGATCGCGCACCTCTCCGACCAGAATGATATCGGGATCCTGGCGCATGATTGAGCGTATGCCGTTCGCGAAGTCTATCTTTGCCATTTCGGATACGGAGGTTTGCCTCATCATCGCCACCGGATATTCAACCGGATCTTCCAGCGTCATGATGTTCACGGACTCGACATTGAGCTTGGCCAGCATCGAATAAAGCGTGGTTGTTTTCCCGCTTCCGGTCGGGCCGGTAATAATCAATATGCCTTCCGGTCTGGCAAGCATGAGATTGAGTCGAGACATCACCGGCTTGGTCAGCTTCAACTGGTCAAGGCTTATGATCGACTTTTCGCGGTCGAGTACGCGCAAAACGATGTTCTCGCCCCAGATCGTGGGTTGTGAGGACACGCGAAAATCCACTGGACGGCCATTGAGGTTAAGCGAAAGACGTCCGTCCTGCGGCGCACGCGTTTCGGCGATGTTCATGCCGCTGATGACCTTGATTCGCACCGCGATGCCTGGCCAATAGTTCTTGTGCAGGCTGCGTATTTGCTCCAGCACGCCATCAATGCGGTAGCGTATGCGCAGAAAAGCGAATTCCGGTTCGAAGTGAATATCTGACGCGCCACGCTTGACCGCATCGACCATCAGGGCACCAACCAGCCTGACGATCGGTTGGGTGTATTCGTCGCCGAGCGTCTGCATGCTCTGGTAATCGATTTCTCCGGTCTCGATTTCGCGCAGGATGCCGTCCACCGACAGCTCGTGGCCGTAGAACTGGTCGATGAATTCGTCCAACTGTGCCTGGCCCGCAAGCACCGTTTTCATCTGGATGTTCTGCCCGATCGTGGCGCGCAACTGATCCAGCGCGACAACATTGAACACTTCGGTGATGGCGACAATCAGCAAATTCTTCTCGGCGTCATACGCGATCGGCAGCAGACGATGGCGCCGGGCGAATTCCTGAGGGACGAGTTTGAGCGCTTCCGCGTCAACCAGCGCCTGGGAAAGATCGATACTTTCCTGGCCAATGGTGCGCGCCATGATGTCGCGGATGACGGCTTCGGTGACGAATCCGAGCCGGACCAGAAGCCGCCCAATGGGCATGATCTGGGTTTTCTGCTCAGTCAGTGCGATGCGCAACTGATCCAGAGTGATCAGGCCTTGCTGAACCAGTAACTCCCCCAGACGAAGCTTCTTGCGCTGCTCGGCCATTGACGCTAACTCACTGCTCTACGCGAGCGGAAAGCTGGCCGACGCGCTGGATGACGAGAGTTTGATCGAAATTGGCGTGGCCTTTCTTGAAAGACAGATCCAGCGCCTTGCGGTAGTAGTCGAGCGCAAGCTGGTCCTGGCCGAGGTGATCCAGTCCGACAGCCAGATTGAATGCGTAGTCCGGATTGTCCTGTTGCATCTGAAAGGCCTGGAAATAGGCTTGCTGCGCGGAAGGCCACTGCCCCTGTTCGGCATACAGATTGCCAAGGGAATAATTCAGGAACGCCGATGGATCGCGGGCAATGAGTTGTTTGAGCCGGGATTCACTGGCCGGACGATCCGCGCCACCAACAATAGAAATCAAGCCGGCCTGCGCATAGGAATTGCGAGGATCCAGCGCCAGGATCCGCTGGTAATAGCCGCTGGCATCGTCCAGCCGGCCTTCACCCAGCGCGATGGCGCCGAGCCCGAGCAAGGCATCAATACTGCGCGGTTCGCGCTGCAGGAATTGTTCGTACAGTTCTCTGGCTTTCGCGTTTTCTCCGCGCTGAAGAGTTTCATAAGCTTGCATCAGTACCGGAGTAACTTGCGTTTGCCTTGTCGCGTCCTTCCGCACTTCGACACCGCCGGGCTCCGGCCGTGATGTCGGTATCACGATTGTTTCTACTCTATCGCCCGCATCGGTGAGCGGCGCGGAATTCGACGTGCTGCGAGACGCGGCCTTCGCCCTCGGGGCCGAGGCCGGTTTGGCGGATGTTTTTTTTCTGGCCGCAGGCATGGCCATCGGTTCGTCGAAGACCGGAGCGGACGCAGGCGGGGCCGGTTGCCCGGATGCATCCGCAGCATTGGCGGTGGCGGCCATGGCGCCCGCCCCGGCGCTGCCGTCCGACGACGTCATGCCACCAGGTAATCCAGTTATTTTTGCGCTGTCCGGCGGCGGCGCGCTGGCTATGGCTGCGCTTTGCGGCGCGGCCACCAAGGGAGCCAATGCGGGCGTGGGACTGCGAAACGGCTGGGCCACCTGCACGTAAACATAGGTTCCGTACCCAAGGGCAAAAAGAATTGCGAACCCAAGAAAACTGATCATGTAGTGCTCGCGTGCGTAATCCAGGACGTTGAATCCCGGTACGCTTCGGGCCTGCAACAAGGTTGCCGCCTGGGCGGCAGTCGGCGAGCCTGCCGAATCCGGCAGGGCGTCGGGCGCGGACATTGTCGGCTCCAGCGCCAGTTCCTCCGCCATCGCCATGATATCGCCCGTGGTCCCAGCCTTTGCTTCGTCGCGGTTCTTCGAGGCCTTCTGCAGGGCTTCGAGCAACAAGCTCATGGTGTCTTGCCGCTCGGGTCGATCGTGGGCAGGAAACGGCGGAAAAACTTGAGCTCGTCGCTATCCAGCGAGGGATTGCTGATTACGGTCGGCTTGAGAAAGATTACCAGCTCGGTCTTGCGCACTCTTTCGTCACGGAAACTGAAGGCGTCACCAATCGGAGAGGGTAACTTGCCCAGGCCGGGCACGGCGTCGCGGTTGCGCTGTACGTCATCTTGCATCAACCCGCCCAGTATGATGGTCTGGCCGCTGCCGGCCTGAAGCACGGATTCCATTTCCCGAATCTGGATCTGTGGAATCAGATTTGGAACTGGATTGGCGAGCTGATTGCCTTGGCCATCCACTTGCAATGACGGATTGGGGTCGGGAACAAAGCGGGTTACGCTCGAAATCGTCGGTCGTACCGTGAGGTTGACTGTTCCGGTGTCGGTCACCTGAGGCAACACGCTCATGATCAGCCCTACCGGAATCGTCTTCGCAGTTGTCGTGAAGGTGGTTATCGCGGCGCTCGCCAGAGTCGCTGGGGTGGTATCCGACTTGACTTCAAAATAAACGATATTGTCCACGACTTTAAGCAGTGCCGTCTGGTTATTCAGAGCCATCAACTTCGGGCTCGACAGCACCCTAGTATTGCCGAATTGCTCCAATAACCGTAGCGACGCAGCGATATTGCCGACAGTCGAAGTCAGATTGGTATACCCCACAATCATCCTTGGGGCGGTGCCGAGGCTGGTGCCGAGCAACTGTTGATTGAAAGTGAATCCGGTCCCGGAAGCTATCCGGCTCCAGTCCACGCCACCCTGATAATTGTTGGAAAGCCGGACTTCGACGATAGTGGCTTCGATCAGCACTTGCCGCTGCGACGCATTATTCACATTGTCGAGATACTCCTGAACAAGCTTGTGCAGCCGTTCAGGCGCCATGACCGTAACGGTACCCGCCAAGGGATTGACGATAACGTCATTTCCGATCTCAGCCGACGTGATAGCACGGGAGATGTTGGCTGCGTTGGCCGTTAGGCCTGGCCCCCCCAGTGTGGCAAGTGCAACTCCTGTCGCAAGCTGCTGATTGTTGTTGCGACTGGCGTCCGCTAAAAGCGCCGCGCGCCGTTCATCGAGCCTTATTTGGTCAACGATCGCGCTCCGCTCTAATTCTCGCTCTGCTTTCGGAAGTTCCGCTGTCCGTGCCGAGGTCAAAATGCTTCTCATGTTGTCGCGCAATATCTCCCAGAAATTATTCTTTGAAGTTGCGGTGACGATGGTTGCGGAATTGCTTCCCGACGTCTGTGACCCACCGGAGCTACTGGATGAACCGCCTCCAATGTCACCGCTGACACCTATTGAGCTCGCGGTATCTCTCTGGACGTTTACGTGATTAACGCGATAGCTTCTCAGAAAAGGGCTATCTGCCATTACGTAAATGGAATTTTCGCCGGTGGTATATCGAATGTTCACTTGCCTTGAAATGCGATCGAGTATCGAAGGCAGTGTCTGGTCTATCGCGTTTAGGGTCACAAAGCCGCTTACGTCCGGGTGCACGTCAATGTTCTGCCCGGTGTCGCGCGAAAGCGCGAACAGCAACTCCTTGACCGGCACTTCGTTGACCACAACGCTGTAAGTGGGGACTTTGACCTGGGGCTTGGGCGCAGGGACGAAGTTGTTGCTGGTAACCGGCGCCGGGATCTTTTCTTCCGTTGCTTTCGCGGCTACGCGGCCGGAGTCGAGGTGTCCTTGCGATGGCGGAACTTTGGGCCTGACGGCAGCGCACCCGCCAGCGGCAAGCGCGAGCAGGCAGGCGGCGGACACCACACGAGCCGTCGTCAGTAGACGACCCCACGCCGAAGCCCGCGTCACGGATCGTGATGCCGCCCTGCTACGTGGCTCGTTTCCTCCCTGTTCATTGGTCATTTTCGAACCCGTGAAAACGTTCTCTACATTCCGGGACGCAACTTGTTTGGTTATGCCGCATTGTCGGGCGTCCAGTTGCTATCCATTACGATCTTTGACGGGCAATCTCAGAGCGGATGCCCTGAATAGTCCGGTAATAAGGACGGTTTACTTTCAACGCTTCCGGCAGACCTTGCAGTGCTTGTGCCACCCCATTACGGGTCCCGAAAGTCCCGTACAGCACCGTCAGGGAAGGGCGTCCGTTCGCACTGGTACGGTACACATAAACCTTTTCGATTTCAACAAATTTGGCGATCGTCTTCAAATACTCCCGAAGAAGATCGTGTTCGTTGGAACCAAGCAATTGCAAGCTGTAGGCGCCGTCATTTTGTTCGAGCAACCACTTTTCCGTCGCCTGCATGCGCTGTTCCAGCAGATCGACGTTCTCACCGGCCTGCGAAGGCTCACCCGGCCCGGGTGCGGAAGTCGCAACCGTGGACGAAGACAGGCCTTGCGCCGGGCGATGGACAACCGCCGACTCGACCCTGCGCGCGAGCGCAACCGGAGGCAGTGGTTCGCTCGGCGGCTCGGGAGATGCTCTCGCCACGGGGGGTTCCGGCAGGTCGGGCGTGACTGCTATTGGCGCTGTTTGGGGTGCGGCAAGCGGCTGCTGAGCGGAGGGCGGCGGCACTGTTTCCAAAGTCGCCGGGTCTTCCGCCATAAGCGCCTGATAGGCGACAAGGACCGCGATTCCAAGCGCGCCGCCAATCGCCAGTCCCCCAACAGCGTAGCGAACAGGCGAGGCGTTTCGACGCGGCGGTTCCACCCGGCTGAATTCGCTGTCGCGAACCGCGGATTTGACGTGCTGCAAGGTCACGTTATAAGTCCCCTGGGCAAACGCCGCCAGGAGCGCCTTGTCGGCGACCAGATTCAGGCGTCGCGTCAAGCCGCCGCAGGCTTTGGCCATATAAGCGATTACTCTGCGGCTAAACAAATCAGGGCCGTGATATCCGGCTGCGCGCAAGCGAAAGGTCAGGTACGCCTTGACGTCCTCCGCGTCCAGGGGCGCCAGGCTGAAACTATGCGTAATGCGTTCGCGAAGTTGCCGGATGTTTTGCTGTCGCAGGTTGTCGTCGAGCTCGGGTTGGCCAAACAGAACGATCTGCAGCAATTTATGCTGTTTGGTTTCGAGATTGGAAAGCAGCCGGATTTCTTCCAGTGTGGAAATCGGCATGCCCTGGGATTCTTCCACGAAGACGACAACCTGGCGCTGCTGGCCATGACGCTCGACCAGATATTCGTTGAGCGCATGCATGACTTCCAGGCGACCCGCGTCCTTGGGCACCGGCAGCCGCAATTCAAAGGCGATGGCATGCAGTATTTCCTCCGGCGACACGCTTGGATTCGCCAGATAGACCGTCTCCACATTGGGCGGCAGGCGAGTTTGCAGCACGCGGCAGAGCATGGTTTTGCCGCTGCCGACCTCGCCCGTCACTTTGATGATGCCTTCGCCGTTTGAAATCGCGTAAATCAGGGCTTCCAGTATTGCGCCGCGATTGCCGCCCTCGAAGAACACGTCCGTATCGGGCGTGATCTTGAAGGGCGCGCGGGCAAGACCGAAATACTTGTAGTACATCAGTTGCCTTCTTGCGCGCCGGACGCATAATTCTGCATGCGGCTGTACAGCGTCGTGCGATGGATGCCGAGCAGTTTCGCCGCCTGGCTGAGGTTGCCGTGAGTAATGTCCAAGGCCGCCTCGACGTAGCTGCGTTCAAGATCGCGCAGCGCCTCGTCGAGCATGAATCCCTTCTGTGTTTGCAAGTGCTTGCGGGCGGTTTGCATCGACGTCTTGATGTCCCTGGTCTGGCCGGCATCGGACGGGGCGGACATCGGGTCTTCCCAGTCGAATTCGCCCATCAATTGGTCGGTGTTGATGGTTTGTCCGGGAAACTTAGTGCTCAGTCTGATCACGATGTTGCGCAATTCGCGCACGTTTCCGGGAAAGCCATACTGCGCCCATAACTCAAGAGATTTGTGATCGAGCTTGAACGGCTTGGCCTGACTTTGGCGCGCGTAAATCTCACAGTAGTGCTCAAGCAACTTCAGCTTGTCATCGCCGAGTTCGCGCAACGCAGGCACCGAAATCGAGAATACCGAGAGCCGGTGGTAGAGATCCGGGCGAAACCGCGCTGAGCGCACTTCCTGCCGCAAATCGCGATTGGTCGCGGTAATAACCCGCGCATTGGAGGTTCGGCTCTGTGTTTCGCCAACACGCTGATACTCCCCGTTCTCCAGCACGCGCAACAATTTTGCCTGCAATTCCAGGGGCAATTCGCCGATTTCATCCAGAAAAAGCGTGCCTTCCTGCGCATCCTCGAAGTAACCCGAACGCGAGGACGTCGCCCCGGTGAACGCACCCTTCACGTAGCCGAACAGCGTGGGTTCGACGAGCGTAGGCGAAATGGCGGCGCAGTTGAGGGCAAGGTAAGGTTTTCCCGCCCGCGGGCCTTGTTCGTGCAACGATCGGGCCACCAACTCCTTGCCGCTGCCCGATTCGCCTTCAATGAGAACCGGAAACGGGGCCGACGCATATTGCGCGATCTGCTGATGCAGCTTGCTGATGGCAGGACCAGTGCCGATGATGCCGGTATCGACCTTGGCCGATTCCTCCTGCACCGCCGCCATGCGCATGGCCTTGGCGAGCATCGACTTGAGCACTTCGGGTTCGCACGGCTTGGCGATGAACTCCACCGCGCCCAGAGTGCGGGCATAGCGGGCATTGGATTCGTCGCTTTGCCCCGACAGAACCAGAATCTTCATCGACGCCGAGTGCGCCAGCAGATCCGTGATCAGTTGAAATCCCTCATCAGGACGATGAGGCGACGGGGGCAGGCCCAGATCAACCAATGCCAGTTCCGGCGCGGTATCAAGCTGGCGCAACAGGCTCTTCACTTGCGTTCTGGAGGACGCCGCTCGTACGTTGTAGTCCTTGCCCAGTACAAAACTCAAGGTATCGATGATGAGCGGGTCATCATCGACGATCAGCAGATCGGGTTTGGTTGTTTTTTTGGCGTCCATCTGGCTTGCAAGCGCGGCGGGATCCGGTTCAGGAGCCTGATTGTGCCAGAAAAGTTAGACGCCACATAAGGTTAGCCATGCTTAAAAAGTCAGCACGGGCCAGGTCCGATGGTCCGGGCACGGATGCGTGGAAGCGCGTACCGGATCCTGAACCCGTGCCAGGCAGAGGCAAAATTCGAAGTGCAATGCTCGAACCGGTCAGACCAATTCGAGCCGGCGGCAGGTGCACGGCGACCACGACCTCGGCGCAAGGCATGCGCCGCTTGCGGCAAACTGCGGCGAGTACCGGTCTCCGCTACAATGCCTGCCGTCTTCTGCCACGGACATCACGGTGAGTTCCGACAATCTCGTTGAAATCAGCGGTCTGAATTTCTGGTACGACAAGCGACGCCCGATTCTGAGTGGAATCGATATGGCCATTCCTCGCGGCAAAGTGGTATCGATGATGGGCATCAGCGGATCCGGCAAGACGACTCTGCTGCGCCTGATCGGTGGCGCGCTCAAACCGCGCACCGGGGAGATCAGGGTTGCCGGCAAAGTCATTCACAAACTCGATCGCGAGGGCCTCTACCAGATGCGCCGGCGCATGGGCATGTTGTTCCAGTTTGGCGCGCTGTTTACCGATTTGTCGGTGTTCGATAACGTCGCCTTCCAGATGCGTGAGCATACCGATCTGACCGAGCCGATGATCCGTGACATGGTGCTGATGAAGCTGCACGCCGTTGGGCTGCGCGGCGCGCAGGGGCTGATGCCCTCGGAGCTTTCGGGCGGCATGGCGCGACGCGTGGCGCTGGCGCGCGCCATTGCGCTCGACCCGATGCTCATCATGTACGACGAGCCTTTCGCCGGACTCGATCCGATTTCGCTTGGAGTTATTGGCAATATCATCCGGCGCTTGAACGATGCGCTCGGGGCGACGTCCATTGTGGTAACCCACGATGTGCAGGAGTCGCTGAAAATAGTGGACTATGTCTACTACCTCTCCGACGGAAAAATCGTAGCCAAGGGTACTCCGCAGGAGATGCAAGCCTCCACCGATCCGTTGGTGCATCAGTTCATTCATGGTGAACCCGACGGGCCGGTGCCGTTTCAGTACCCGGCCGCGCAGTACCGCGACGATCTGATGCTCGGGGGCTGACATGTCGAAGCGATCCGCGACCGCGAGCGTCAGCAATATCGGCCATCACACCATCAACGGCGTATGGCGGCTGGGCTACGCCAGCCGTTTTTTCCTGTTGATCCTGTTGCAGTCGGGAACCAGTTTGCGGCGTCTGCGCCTCATCATCCGCGAGCTTTACTTCACCGGTGTCATGTCGCTTATCATCATTCTGGTGTCGGGCCTGTTCGTGGGCATGGTGCTGGGACTTCAGGGCTACCATACCCTGCAAATTTACGGCTCCGAGTCCGCGCTCGGAGTCTTGGTGGCCTTATCGCTGGTGCGCGAACTCGGTCCGGTGGTGGCGGCGCTGTTGTTCGCCAGCCGCGCCGGCTCGGCTATGACCGCCGAAATCGGCCTGATGAAGGCGACCGAGCAGCTCTCGGCGATGGAAATGATGGCGGTGGACCCGATTGCGCGCGTGGTGGCCCCGCGTTTCTGGGCCGGGGTGATTTCCATGCCCTTGCTCGCCGCCATGTTCAGCGCCATGGGCATCTTCGGCGGTTATCTGGTAGGGGTGGTGCTGATCGGCGTTGACGAGGGTTCGTTCTGGTCGCAGATGCAAAGCGCGGTTGATTTCCGCGGCGACATCGTCAACGGCGTGATCAAGAGTTTCGTCTTCGGTGTGGCCGTGACCTCGATTGCCTTGTTCGAGGGTTATGATGCTCCGCCGACTGCCGAAGGCGTGTCGGGCGCGACCACGCGTACCGTGGTGACCTCGTCGCTGGCTATTCTCGGCCTGGATTTCATATTGACTGCATTCATGTTTCAGGGGGTGTGATGGAACGCTCAATGCTCGATTTGTGGGTCGGAATATTCGTCTGCGCCGGGGTGGGTGCCTTGCTGATTCTGGCGCTCAAGGTTGGAAACATGGGTGCGGGCAGCGTACCCGACAGTTACCGGGTGACCGCCGATTTCGACAATGTCGGCGGACTCAAACCGCGCGCGCCAGTCAAAAGCGCGGGTGTGCTGGTCGGACGTGTGGCCGACGTGTCCTTCGACAACAAAACTTTCCGCGCCCGCGTAACTTTAAACCTCGACAAACGTTATCAATTCCCGAAGGATTCCTCGGCCTCGATCCTGACCGCCGGACTTCTTGGTGAGCAGTACATCGGTATGGATGGCGGCGGGGATGATCAAATCCTGAAGGACGGCGATCGGCTCTCGATCACCCAGTCCGCCGTGGTGCTCGAGAAAATTATCGGCCAGTTCCTCTACGGCAAGGCGACGGAAGCCGGCACCGAAAAGTAAGTTTCTGGAAAAATCAACATTTTTGTGGGGTCGGCAATGCACAAGCGAAACGGCGGGGCGATCGACAGCGGATCACGGCAGTGGCTGATGGGAATGCTTCTGCTGGTTTCGGCTGCACTGACCGCATTGGACGCGCGGGCGCAGGCGAGCGCGCCGGACGTGCTGGTGCGCAGTACCACGGAAGAGGTGCTCACCATCGTGCGCGGCGACAAGGATATCAAGGCCGGCAAGGTTGATCGCATCGCCGTTCTGATCGAGGAGAAAATCGCCCCGCATTTCGATTTTCCACGCATGACCCGACTCGCCGTCGGGCGGGCATGGCGCGAAGCGAGCCCGGCGCAGCGCGAAGTCTTGATTAAGGAGTTTCGTACCTTGCTGGTGCGCGCCTATTCGGCGGCATTTACCGCCTACACCAACGTCACCGTTGACTATCGGCCGTTCAGATTCAAGTCGGGTGACACGGAGGCCAACGTGCAGACGCTGATTAAACTTCCCGGCGGCGCGGAGCCGGTAGCCGTGGACTACGACATGGCGCTGATCCCTGAAGGCTGGAAGGTCTATGACGTTCGGGTCGCGGGTGCCAGTCTCATCATCAATTACCGTAATTTATTCGCGCTCGACATCGATCGCGGCGGCATTGACGGGCTCATCAAAAGTCTCGTCAACAAAAACAGCGCTAATTCCGCGCCAAGCGCCAAGAAATGATCCGTAAACAAGGCGAACGCTATCTGATTGAAGGCCCGGTGACGCTGGCCGGCGTTAGCGCCTTGCTCGAAGAGGGCAGCAGCAGTTTCGAAGGCAGTTCCGTGGTGGTGGATTTATCCGGGGTGACGGAGGCGGATTCCTCGGCCATCAGTCTGCTGTTGGAGTGGGCGCGGCGCATGCGGGCTGGCAAGCGGGAAATCTTGTTCACCAATTTTGGCGCAAATCTGACCAGCATTGCCAATCTCTACGGGGTCACCGAGTTGATTCCTGTTGCGGCTAAATAGCCTCCCGGAACAGCATCCCGTAAAACTATCCCGCAACTTCGCTGTGATCCCGGCCATCCAGATCCGCGGCGTCTCCAAGTCCTACGCCAGCGTGCAAGCGCTTTGCGGCGTCGATCTGGAGATTCCCCAGGGTGAGTTTTTTGCCCTCCTCGGCCCCAACGGAGCGGGCAAGACCACGCTCATCAGCCTGCTCGCCGGCCTGGCGCGCACGGACGCCGGCAGCCTCACGGTGATGGGCCACGATGTCGTGGCCGATTACCGGCAGGCGCGACGCGCGCTCGGTGTGGTGCCGCAGGAACTGGTGTTCGATCCGTTTTTCACCGTGCTCGAAACGCTGCGCTTCCAGTCGGGTTATTTTGGACTGGGTCGCAATGACGACTGGATCGACGAGGTCATGTCCCGGCTCGATCTGACGAGCCGCGCCGACTCCAACATGCGCGCCCTTTCCGGCGGCATGAAACGGCGCGTGCTGGTGGCGCAGGCGCTGGTACACAAACCACCGGTCATCATTCTCGACGAGCCGACCGCCGGCGTGGATGTCGAATTGCGCCAGGGATTGTGGCAATTCATCCGCCAGTTGAATGGCGAGGGTCATACCATTGTGCTGACTACGCATTATCTCGACGAGGCCGAAGCCTTGTGCAGCCGCGTCGGCATGCTCAAACAGGGCAGGCTGGTCGCGCTCGACTCCACGGCGAACCTGCTGAAAGGCCATTCCGGTGCGCATTTGCGCCTGCGCCTGACGCAGGGAGAATTGCCGGACGCGTTGGCTCCGATGATGGCGCGCACCGCAACCAATGGCGAATACCTGCTGGTGTTGCGCGACTATGCGCAGATCGAAACCGTGCTCGCCGAACTGCGCCGGCACCATCTTACGGTCGCGTTCATGGAAGTCGAGCAACCGGATCTCGAGGAAGTTTTCGTCGGCATCATGCGCCGGGAATAAGCCATGGCCGCGCTCATGTCCGCACCGATGTCCGGTTTCGCCACGTTATTGCGCAAGGAGGTTACGCGCTTCTGGAAGGTAAGTTTCCAGACCATACTCGCTCCGGTGCTGACGGCTTTGCTTTATCTGCTCATTTTTTCCCACGTTCTGGAAGAGCATGTGCAGGTTTATCCGGGCGTGCGCTATACCGCGTTTCTGGTGCCCGGGCTGGTCATGATGTCGCTGCTGCAGAATTCGTTCGCCAACAGCTCATCGAGCCTGATCCAGTCGAAAATCTCCGGCAACATCATTTTTATCCTGTTGCCGCCGTTGTCGCATTTCGAGTTCTTCGCCGCCTATGTGCTCGCTTCCGCGGTGCGCGGTGTTGCGGTCGGCCTGGGTGTTTTCGCGGTAACCGCGTTTTTTGTGCCGGTGTCGGTGCAAAACCCGCTCTGGGTGTTGTCGTTTGCGCTACTCGGTTCCGCCCTGCTCGGCGCGCTCGGTATTCTCGCCGGCATCTGGGCGGATAAGTTCGATCAGATTGCCGCGTTCCAGAACTTCGTCATTATTCCGCTGACCTTTTTGTCCGGGGTGTTCTATTCCATCCATTCCCTGCCGCCGTTCTGGCAGCAGGTTTCGCACTTCAATCCTTTCTTCTATATGATCGACGGCTTCCGCTACGGTTTCTTCGGCGTGTCCGACGTATCGCCAAAGCTCAGTTTTGCGATTGTGGGCGGCTGCCTTTTGGCCTTATCATTCGCCACCTTGGCGCTGCTCAAACGCGGCTACAAGTTGCGCCACTGACAAAAAGCGGCTTTATGGTCACCCCCGAGCAAGTCAAATCCTATATCGAGCAAAACATGGCCTGCGATCACGTTAACGTGACCGGGGACGGTGCGCATTTCGAAGCGGTTATTGTCAGTGCGGCATTCCGCGGCAAGTCGCGGGTGCAGCAACACCAGGTTGTATACCGTGCGCTGGGAGATCGTATGCGCGAAGAAATTCACGCACTATCGATGAAAACATTCTCACCGGAAGACTGGGCCGCTCAATAGCCCCAGGCGTATCGTGGACAAACTCGTCATCCAGGGCGGCACGCCGCTGACCGGGGAAGTGCGCATTTCCGGCGCCAAGAATGCCACGCTGCCGATCCTTTGCGCCGCACTGCTGACGCGCGACACGCTCCGGCTGCAGAATGTTCCTCATCTGCACGACGTGACCACGATGCTGGGCTTGCTGGCGCAGATGGGGGTGGAGATTTCGCTCGACGAAAAGCTGGGCGTTGGGCTGACTGCGCAAACGCTCCACAACCTGACTGCTCCCTACGAACTGGTCAAAACCATGCGCGCCTCGATTCTGGTGCTCGGCCCGATGATTGCGCGATTCGGCGAGGCGCGGGTTTCGCTACCGGGCGGCTGCGCGATCGGCCAGCGGCCGGTTGATCTGCATATCAAGGGTTTGCAGGCGATGGGCGCAAACATCGAGATCGAACAAGGTTATATTCATGCCCGCGCCGGACGCTTGAAGGGAGCGCACATCATTCTGGATCTGGTGACCGTGACCGGTACCGAGAATCTGATGATGGCGGCGGCGCTGGCCGATGGCGTGACGGTGCTCGAGAACGCCGCCCGGGAACCGGAGGTTGTCGACCTTGCCACATGTCTGAATGCGATGGGCGCGCGGGTCAAAGGTGCCGGCGGCGACGTCATCATCATAGAAGGCGTCCAGGAGCTGCACGGCGCAATCCACAGCGTTATGCCCGACAGAATCGAAATCGGAACATTTCTCTGCGCGGCGGCGGCGACCGGAGGGCAAATCAAGCTGAAGGGCACACGCGCGAATATCCTCGATGCCGTCGTGACCAAGTTGCAGGAAGCTGGCGCACATGTTGAAGCAGGCCCCGACTGGATCAGTCTGTCGACCAGCGGGCCCCTGAAGGCGGTCAGTTTGCGCACGGCACCGTATCCGGCTTTTCCGACCGACATGCAGGCGCAGTTCATGGCGCTCAATGCCGTGGCGCAAGGCACCGCGGTGGTCACCGAAACGATCTTTGAGAATCGATTTATGCACGTACAGGAGTTGCGCCGTCTGGGTGCGAAAATCGAAGTGGAGGGCAATACCGCGATCGTCCACGGCGTGAGCAGTTTGCAGGGCGCCAGCGTCATGGCCACGGATTTGCGTGCGTCGGCGAGTCTGGTCCTCGCGGGTTTGGTGGCGAAAGGGGAGACTCTCGTGGACCGCGTCTACCATCTGGACCGCGGCTACGAATGTATTGAGGAAAAGCTCGGCCAGTTGGGAGCGCGCATCAAACGTGCACACTGAAGTCCTCTACCGCGAAATATTCTCCGGCGGCGCCAAAAGTTTTCGTCTGAGCAGAATAACAACATGAGCGTCAGGATTGCCCTGTCGAAGGGACGCATATTCGAAGAGACCGCGCCCCTGCTGAAGGCGGCAGGGATCGTTGCGGCAGAAGATCCGGAAGTCTCGCGCAAGCTGATCATTCAGACCAATCGCGACGACGTCAGCGTCATTCTCGTGCGGCCTTCCGATGTCCCGACCTATGTCCAGTACGGCGCCGCCGACATCGGCATCGCCGGCAAGGATGTATTGCTCGAGCATGGCGGCATGGGCATCTATCAGCCGCTCGACCTGGGCATCGCAAAATGCCGGATGATGGTGGCGGTACCGGAACGTTTCGATTACGAAGCCGCTGTGCGTCAGGGAGCCCGGCTGCGTGTTGCAACCAAGTATCTCAAGACCGCGCGCGAGCATTTTTCGTCCAAGGGTGTGCATGTCGATCTGATCAAGTTGTACGGTTCCATGGAACTCGCGCCCCTGGTTGGACTGGCTGATGCGATTGTCGATTTGGTCTCCAGCGGCAATACGCTCAAGGCAAATCAGTTGAGGGCGGTTGAAGAGATCATGCCGATCAGCGCGCGTTTGATCGTGAACCAGGCTGCACTCAAGCTCAAGAGAGCGCAGATTCAGCCGGTGATCGACGCCATTCGCGCGGCGAGTGTGCCGGAGGCATCATGACCGGCATCGCGCGCCTGTCTACCCGTGACGCGGGTTTTGACGTCAGGCTGGCGAAGTTGCTGGCGTTTGAAAGCGGCCAGGATCAGCGCATCGAAAGCGCGGTCGAGGCGATTTTGCGCGATGTGCGTCTGCGCGGCGACGAGGCGGTGCTGCATTACACGAAGAAGTTCGACAACATGACGGCCGGGTCGCTTGGCGCATTGGAGATATCGCGTGCCGACCTGGACCGGGCGCTCGCGAGTTTGCCGGCATCGCGACGCGAGGCGCTGGAACTGGCGGCCGCGCGCATACGCAGCTTTCACGAACGCCAAGCGCTCGCCTCATGGCAATACACGGATTCCGACGGGACGATGCTGGGGCAGAAAGTCACAGCGCTGGATCGCGTGGGAGTGTATGTCCCGGGCGGCAAGGCAGCTTATCCCTCGACGGTATTGATGAATACGCTGCCGGCAAAAGTCGCCGGGGTGTCCGAAATCATCATGGTGGTACCAACCCCGAATGGCGAACGCAGCGATCTGGTTTTGGCGGCGGCCAGCCTATCCGGAGTGGATCGCGTGTTCACCATCGGTGGCGCGCAGGCAGTGGCGGCCCTGGCTTACGGCACCCCGACCATTGCGCAAGTGGACAAGATCGTCGGCCCCGGCAACGCCTATGTGGCGGCGGCGAAACGCCGGGTATTTGGGGTGGTCGGCATAGATATGGTGGCGGGACCCTCCGAAATCCTGGTGATCTGCGACGGCGATACCAATCCGGACTGGATTGCGATGGATCTTTTCTCACAGGCCGAACACGACGAGATGGCGCAGGCGATTCTGTTGTGTCCCGATGCCGGGTTCATCGACCAGGTTGTCCTCAGTATCGATCGCCAGCTCAAGGATATGCCGCGCGCCGGGGTTATCGCCGCCTCGCTGGATGGTCGCGGAGCGCTGATCGAAACCCGCGACTTGGAAGAGGCGTGCGCGATCGCCAACCGCATCGCGCCGGAGCACCTGGAACTTTCCGTCGAAGAGCCGCTGCGATGGGCGGAAAAGATTCGCCACGCCGGCGCCCTATTCCTCGGCCGCTATACCTCCGAAGCGCTTGGCGACTACTGCGCCGGGCCGAATCACGTGCTGCCGACTTCGCGCAGCGCGCGCTTTTCCTCGCCGCTGGGCGTCTACGACTTTCAGAAGCGCACCAGTCTGATTGAAGTCTCGCCGGCCGGCGCTCGCAGGCTGGGCTTAATCGCCGCCGAGCTGGCAATGGGTGAAGGGCTCGCGGCGCACGCAAGATCGGCTCAATACCGGATTCATCGATGAGCCGATTCTGGAGCGCTGTCGTGGATGGCCTGACGCCTTATGTCCCGGGAGAGCAGCCGAAGCTGCCCAACCTGATCAAGCTCAATACCAACGAGAATCCTTACGGCCCCAGTCCGCGCGTGCTCGAAGCGCTGCGCGCCGAAGTGGGAGACTCCCTGAGGCTGTATCCCGATCCCCTGAGTGAGCGGCTCAGGCAGGCCATCGCTATGCGCCATGAAGTGATGGCGGCCCAGGTATTCGTGGGCAACGGGTCGGACGAGGTCCTGGCGCATGCCTTCCATGCGCTGCTCAAGCATGATGCGCCGGTGTTGTTTCCCGACATTACCTACAGCTTCTACCCGGTGTATTGCCGGCTGTATGGAATCGCGTATCGGGAGATTGCGCTCGGCGCGTCGTTCGAGATCAGAATCGAGGACTATCTGCAAACCAATGGCGGGATCATATTTCCCAACCCCAATGCGCCGACCGCGCGGGTGCTGGCGCCATCGGAAATAGAAAAACTACTGCAAGCCAATACAGATTCCGTAGTAGTAATCGACGAGGCTTATGTCAATTTTGGCGGCGAATCCGTCGTGCCGCTGGTGTCGCGCTACCCCAATCTTCTGGTGACGCATACGCTGTCCAAATCGCGCTCACTCGCCGGACTGCGCGTTGGCTATGCGATCGGTAACCCGGACCTGATTGAGGCACTGAACCGGATCAAGGACAGTTTCAATTCATATCCGCTGGACCGTTTTGCCCAGGCCGGGGCCGTGGCGGCAATCGAGGATCAGGCCTATTTCGAGCAGACCTGGCGCAGGGTCGTTGACAGCCGCGAACGCATGGTTGCCGGACTGGGTAACCTTGGCTTCGAGGTGGTTCCCTCGACCGCGAATTTTGTGTTTGTCCGTCATGCCGGGCGCGCCGGCACGGATTTGACGCGGAGTCTGCGTGAGCGCGGTATCGTGGTGAGAAACTTCAGGTATCCGGCGCGTATTGCCCCGTACCTTCGAATTACTGTCGGTACGGATGTACAGTGCCAGGCCCTTCTCGACGCTGTGAGTGAAATTCTCGATGAACCCGCATCCGCCTCGGCTTCGGGGTGATTTGAGTTAGGATAAGACCAATTTCGGACTGCATATCCCAATGCGCCAGGCCCAAGTAACCCGTAACACGCTGGAAACACAGATCGAGGTGCGGCTTAACCTCGATGGCAGCGGTAAATCCCGGCTCGCCACCGGCGTCGGTTTTTTCGATCACATGCTTGATCAGGTGGCGCGTCATGGCATGATTGATCTCGATATTGAGGCCAAAGGCGATCTGCATATCGACGCCCACCATACGGTCGAGGATGTCGGGATAACGCTGGGTCAGGCTTTTGGCCAGGCCATCGGCGATAAGAAAGGCGTTCGCCGCTACGGCCATGCTTACGTGCCGCTGGACGAGGCGTTGTCGCGGGTGGTGATAGACCTGTCCGGGCGGCCGGGACTCGAGTATTCGGTCGACTACGCCCGCGGGCTGATCGGCGAATTCGATGTCGATCTGGTGCATGAATTTTTCCGGGGGTTTGTCAATCATGCATTGGTGTCCCTGCATATCGACAACCTCAAGGGACGCAACGCGCATCATCAGGCCGAGACAATCTTCAAGGCGTTTGGCCGGGCATTGCGGATGGCTGTCGAGCTCGATACGCGCGCCGCCGGTACGCTGCCCTCCACTAAAGGCCATCTATGAAAATCAGGGGCCGCCTCTGAAAATTTGTGGTGTATGGAAATAGTCGATACGACACGTCAGACACCGGTTCATGATTGATATCGCGGTGGTCGATTACGGGATGGGCAACTTGCGCTCGGTGGCAAAAGCGCTGGAACATGTTGCACCGGCGAAAGTCATCGCGGTGACCGGTGATCCACAAGCCATTCTGGAGGCGGAACGGGTCGTCTTTCCTGGCCAGGGCGCGATGCCGGATTGCATGCGCGAAATGGACGCGCGCGGCCTGCGTGCGCCGTTGCTTGAGGCTGCCGGGAGCAAGCCTTTTCTCGGCTTATGCATTGGTCTGCAAATGTTGTTCGAAAGCAGCGAGGAAGGCAATACTCACGGGCTGGGTGTGCTTCCCGGCAAAGTTGTGCGCTTCTCGTCAACCCGGGGTCCGCAAGGTGAAAAGCTCAAAGTCCCGCACATGGGCTGGAACCAGGTCTACCAGACCATTGCCCATCCGCTGTGGGAGGGAATTGCCGACGGCAGTCGTTTTTATTTCGTGCACAGTTACTATGTCGATACGCCCGATCAAAGCCTGGTGGCGGGCACCAGTCACTACCCGTCGAGCTTTACCTGCGCCGTGGCAAGGAATAACATTTTCGCCGTTCAGTTTCATCCGGAAAAAAGCCAGTCCGCCGGCTTGCGTCTGTTGTCCAATTTTGTCTCCTGGGGAGGGGCCAAACGCGCATCTGCAAAAGCGCGTGCGGTCCCGACTGTTAACGCCTGATACGATTTGCATTCACACTCCCGGTAGCGGCATACCGCATATTTTTCTTCGGCCAGCGCGGCGAAACGATTCCATATCATGTTGATCATCCCGGCAATTGACCTCAAAGACGGACACTGTGTCCGGTTGAAGCAAGGTTTGATGGCGGACGCCACCGTTTTTTCGGAAGACCCCGGCGCGATGGCAAAGCACTGGATTGCCAAGGGCGCACGCCGCCTTCACTTGGTGGACCTCAACGGTGCTTTTGCCGGAAAGCCGAAGAACGAGGAGGCCGTAAAGGCCGTCGTCAAGGCGGTCGGGGGCGATATTCCGCTTCAGTTGGGTGGCGGCATTCGCGATCTGGATACCGTAGAGCGCTATCTCGACGATGGCATCAGTTATATTATCCTGGGCACTGCTGCCGTGAAAACGCCCGGTTTTCTGCATGATGCCTGCTACGCCTTTCCAGGACACATCATGGTTGGGCTCGATGCCAAAGATGGCAAAGTCGCGGTTGACGGCTGGTCCAAAGTGACGGGACATGATGTGCTTGATCTGGCGAAAAAATTTCAGGATCTGGGCGTTGAGGCGATTATCTACACCGACATCAGTCGCGACGGCATGATGGGCGGTGTCAACGTCAAGGCGACCGTCGATCTAGCCCGCGAATTATCGGTTCCGGTGATTGCCAGCGGCGGCATTACCGACCTGAAGGACGTGCAGGCTTTGTGTGAGGCAGAAAGCGAGGGCATTATGGGGGCCATTACGGGCCGGGCCATTTACGAAGGAACCCTGGATTTCACGCAGGCTCAGAAACTGGCGGACCTGATTGCGCAGAAGAATTCGTAGGAAGCGCCGGGCAAGGCTTGAAGAAGTAATCCTGATTCCGCACTGGCGGGCGCCACTGCGTCCCGTGATTGCCAGTCGATTCGACCTGATGGTCGGATGACCTTATCTATCCGCTAATTTTTCGTCATGGGTCTTTCCAAACGCATCATTCCTTGTCTCGATGTGACTGCTGGTCGTGTCGTCAAAGGGGTCAATTTCGTCAATTTTCGCGACGCCGGAGACCCTGTCGAAATTGCACGCCGCTATGACGAACAAGGCGCTGACGAACTGACGTTTCTGGACATCACCGCGAGCTCGGATAATCGCGGTTTAATTCTACGCATCATCGAAGAAGTGGCGGCGCAGGTGTTCATTCCGCTGACGGTAGGCGGCGGAGTGCGCGAAGTCGAGGACGTGCGGCGATTGCTAAACGCCGGTGCCGACAAGGTCAGCATCAACACATCGGCGGTACACAATCCCGCCCTGGTCGAAGAGGCGGCGGGGCGATTCGGTTCGCAATGCATCGTGGTTGCGGTGGACGCCCGGCGTGTTGCGGGTTCGACGCCCTTGCGCTGGGAGGTGTTTACGCACGGGGGCCGCCGCGCGACCGGGCTGGATGCATTGGAGTGGGGCAAGCGCATGCAGAAAGCCGGCGCAGGTGAAATTCTGCTGACCAGTATGGATCGTGACGGCACCAAGGCCGGTTTCGATCTTGAGATCACACGCGCTTTTTCTGAGGCACTGGAAATTCCCATCATTGCCAGCGGTGGCGTCGGTGGCCTTCAGGATCTGGTTGACGGCGTTGTTCTCGGCAAGGCCGATGCGGTGCTGGCCGCCAGCGTGTTTCACTATGGCGAACTGACCGTGCAACAAGTCAAGCGTTTCATGGCGCAGAACCATATCGAGGTCAGGTTATGACTGAAACGTGGCTCGACGAAGTGACCTTCGATTCCGCGGGTCTGATCGCGGCTATCGCACAAGAGGCGGGCAGCGGCCGGCTGCTCATGGTGGCGTGGATGAACCGCGAAGCGCTGGCCGAGACGGTGCGAAGCGGCCGGGCGGTATACTGGTCGCGTTCGCGCCAGCGCTTGTGGCGAAAGGGCGAGGAATCGGGCCATGTGCAGCTGGTTAAACGAGTGCGGCTCGATTGCGATGGCGATGCCATCTTGCTCGAAGTGGAGCAAATGGGCGGCATCGCCTGCCACACTGGCCACGCGCGGTGTTTTTTCCGAAAACTCGAACAAGGCCATTGGGTTGAAGCCGAGTTCGTATTGAAAGACCCTGGGGATATCTACGAATCAAAGTCATGATTGATGCCGACATTCTTCATCGTCTTGCACAAACCATTGCCTCCCGCAAAGGGGCGGATGCAGGGACCTCTTATGTAGCCAGCCTGTTTTCGAAGGGTCACGATGCGGTGCTCAAGAAAATCGTCGAAGAGGCAGGCGAGACGCTGCTGGCGGCAAAGGACGGTGATAAACTTCACATCGTTCGCGAAACAGCCGATCTCTGGTTTCACTGTTTGGTGATGCTGGCCTGGCACGGGCTCGGTCCGGATGATGTGCTGGCGGAGTTGAAACGGCGCGAAGGCATTTCGGGCGTCGATGAGAAGAACGCCAGGAACGGATGAATCGAGCGTAGAGACGCATGAACGCAACCGCCGAGAACTGCATTTTCTGCAAGATCGTCAGGGGCGAGATCCCCAGTCGCAAGGTATATGAGGACGATGAAGTGCTGGCGTTTCACGACATCAACCCCGTGGCGCCGGTGCATTTCATGCTGATTCCCAAGCAGCATGTCGAGTCGCTTCAGCATGTGCAGGACGGCCACCAGGCAGTGCTTGGGAAAATGCTGCTGCTGGCTGGCCGACTGGCGCGTGAGCAAGGCTCGACGGATGGATTTCGCACCATTGTCAACACGGGTCGCATCGGCGGGCAGGATGTGTTTCATGTACATATGCATGTACTCGGCGGCAAGCAGCCTCTGCCGGGTATGATTCAGCGCTCAACCTAGCAATCATTTTTAGAGGTAACTCAAGATGGGCTCATTCAGTATCTGGCATTGGCTAATTGTTCTGGTGGTTGTGCTCTTGATTTTTGGTACCAAGAAGCTGCGCAATCTCGGCTCGGATCTGGGCGGCGCGGTCAAGGGCTTCAAGGAAGGCATGAAGAGCCCGGAAGACGACAAACCGGCGGCGAAGCTCGATAGCGCGAATGTCGGCCAGACCATCGAAGGCGAAGTAAAGGAAAAAACAAAGAGCTGAACGGACGTCTCAAGTTTCCGGTCGCAGTCATGTTCGATATCGGGGCAACTGAACTGTTCGTTATCGGTGTCGTCGCGCTTCTCGTGATCGGACCCGAGCGATTGCCGCGCGTGGCGAAGACGCTTGGCCATGTGTTCGGACGCTTGCAGCGTTATGTCGCCGAAGTGAAATCGGATATCAACCGCGAGATTGAGTTTGAAGACCTGCGCAAGCTGAAAGCCACCGTGCAGGATGCGGCCACTTCCGTTCAGGAGTCCATTACTTCCCAGGTCAATTTCATTGACAGCGAAATCAGGCAAGCAGGCGATGCCGTGCAAAAGCAGGTCGAATCAACCGTCGCGCCGTTAAGCGGAATTCAGTTGATGTCGCCTGCCGCAGTGGATGCTCTGCCGCCGGAAATACCTCCGCAAGACAATCTCCAGCAGGAACTGCCGCTCGCGGGCGGGGCAATGCCAGGCAGCGCCGCGCCGGCACCGACCGGAATCTCGCCCCCGAACGACAAGCCGGTCTGATCTTCGGCCTGCCTTCCCGCAACTCCTCCAATTCCGTATCAGACTCAAACCGCGATGGCCGAGCCGGATTCATTCATGTCTCATCTGATCGAGTTACGCGATCGGCTGCTGCGCTGTGTACTGGCTCTGCTGGCCGTATTCATCTGCCTGTTTCCGTGGGCGAGCGATTTGTACGCTGTACTGGCACAGCCCATGATTTCGGCCTTGCCGGCGGGCGGACAATTGATTGCCACCGAGGTGACGGCCCCGTTTTTCGTGCCGGTCAAGGTCACGATGATGGCTGCCTTCGTCATTGCCTTGCCGTTCCTGCTCTACCAGGTCTGGGCGTTTATAGCTCCGGGGCTGTACGTGCATGAGAGAAAGCTGGTTGCTCCACTCGTCATCACCAGTACGTTGCTGTTCATTGGCGGCATGGCGTTCGCGTATTACCTGGTGTTTCCGATCGTGTTCCACTTCATGGTATCTGTCGCCCCGGATGGAGTGGCCGTGATGACGGATATTGGCAAGTATCTGGATTTCGTGTTGAGCCTGTTCCTCGCGTTCGGTGTGACATTCGAGGTGCCGGTTGCGGTCGTGATCCTGGTGCGCATGGGGCTGGTTACCGTCAAGAAGCTGCGCGAAATTCGTCCCTACGTCATCGTTGGTGCCTTCGTGGTTGGCGCAATTTTTACGCCGCCGGACATCGTGTCTCAGTTCATGCTTGCCATTCCCCTTTGGATTTTGTACGAATTGGGCATTTTCGTGTCGCAATGGATGGGCAAGCCAGCATCCGGAGCAACCGAGTCCGGGCCGGCAAGCTGAACGGATTTTCCGCGGCGCTTACTATTCAAGCTCGTTCGGACGCTTGGGACGGGGGCGCTTGCCGACGTTGATCTGCACCAGCATCTCATTTCGGTTGCGCAGTATTTTCAGGGTGGCCTGTTTGCCCGGTTCGAGCGCTGCCACCAGATTGAGCATGCTCGTGGAGTCGACAACCTGACTGGGGCCCACCGAAACCAGAATGTCCCCGGGCTTGATCCCGGCCCGATCCGCAGGCCCTCCCCGCAGAACGCCCGCGATCAATGTACCGTTCTGGTTTGACAACTTGAACGATTCGGCCAATTCCGTAGAGATGTCCTGCACTTCTACCCCGATCCATCCTCGCGTTACCGCGCCGGTGCGCACGATTTGCTCCATGACCTGCCTCGCAAGGTTGGCCGGGATGGCGAAGCCGATGCCAAGAGAGCCACCGCTGCGGGAATAGATTGCGCTATTGATGCCGACCAGGTTGCCGGTGGCATCTACCAGCGCGCCGCCGGAATTGCCGGGGTTGATCGCCGCGTCCGTTTGTATGAAGTTCTCGAAAGTGCTGATGCCAAGGTGGCTTCGGCCCAGAGCGCTGACGATGCCCATGGTCACGGTCTGCCCGACTCCGAACGGATTTCCGATGGCGAGCACGACATCGCCGACCGAAAGCTTGTCTGGATTGCCGAAGGTTACCGAAGGAAGTCCGGAGATGTCTGCTTTCAATACCGCCAGATCGGTCTCCGGATCGGTTCCGACAACCTTTGCCGGCACCTTGCGGCCGTCAGCAAGAGCAAGTTCAATTTCGTCGGCCGCCTCGACCACATGATGGTTGGTCAGAATGTAACCTTCCGGCCCGACAATGACGCCAGAGCCCAGACTGGAACTGTGTTGGGTCTCACCATCGAGCTGATCGCCGAAAAAGCGACGAAACAGCGGGTCGTCCATGAAGGGGTGGCGTGGGACCTTGATGTCCTTGCTGGTAAATATGTTGACGACCGACGGCATCGCCTTCTTGGCAGCCGGACTGAACGATGCGGCATGTGGGCGGTCACGCGGAGTGTCGGCCGCTTCACGCACAGTGACAATGCCACCGTTGGGTTCTGACAAGGATACGAGATCCGGTCTAAGCGTCACGACAACAAACAGCGCCGCCAGACTGATGGTTACCGCCTGAGTAAATATGAGCCAAAGCTTTCGCATGAGATGGGTCGCGTGGCAAGAGCGGGCATTATTCACCAAAAGACGTTGTGCTTAAAGCATGCGCGCCTCTGACGTGAGGGTGAAACCGGCTTCACTTGCTTCGTCCTCAAGGAACGTCTGATTGCCGTTGCGCCCTTTAATTGCTTATAAATCCGCGACTTAAATTAGTAACACTGGTTTGACAAGCGGCAGATCGTTCAACTACACTACGCGGCTTTCCGAATTCACTACTCGCACCGCATTCGCCATGAAGACGTTTTCAGCAAAATCACACGAAGTTAAGCACGACTGGTTTATGGTCGATGCCACTGACAAAGTTCTGGGGCGGCTCGCCGCTGAAATTGCCAAGCGGCTGCGGGGCAAGCATAAGGTTATCTTTACGCCGCATGTCGATACTGGCGATTACATCGTCGTCGTCAATGCGGAAAAGCTGCGCGTCACTGGTGATAAGGCCAAGCAGAAAATTTACTACCGCCACTCAACTTACCCAGGCGGTATTTATAGCGCTACGTTTTCCGGCTTGCACGCCCGCTTCCCGGGACGGGTGCTGGAAAAGGCCGTAAAAGGCATGCTGCCCAAAGGACCGCTCGGATACGCCATGCTGAAAAAGCTCAAGGTGTACGCCGGGACCGAACATCCGCACGCCGCACAGCAGCCGCAAACACTTAACGTTTAGGAACCGACATGGCAGCAATTCAATACAACTATGGAACCGGTCGGCGCAAGAGCGCCGTTGCGCGAGTTTTCATGAAACCGGGCAAGGGCAAAATCACTGTAAACGACAAGCCGGTTGACGTCTTTTTTTCGCGCGAGACCGGGCGCATGGTTGTGCGCCAGCCGCTGGTGTTGACCAATCACCTTGATACCTTTGACATTCTCATCAACGTTGATGGCGGCGGGGAGTCTGGGCAGGCCGGAGCAGTTCGCCACGGTATTTCGCGCGCACTGGTCAATTACGATGCTTCGCTCAAGCCGGTGCTCAGCCAAGCTGGGTTGATTACACGCGATGCAAGAGAGGTGGAGCGCAAGAAAGTCGGCCTTCACAAGGCGCGTCGCCGCAAGCAGTTCTCCAAGCGCTAATGCGTGGAACCCACAATGAGAAAGCCGCCTTTGGGCGGCTTTTTCGTTTGCATCTGGGTGTTGTCAGGCTATATCATCAAAAAACCATTTAAGTCATTGGTGAAGATGAAAAAAATTGGTATTGTAGGAGGTACTGGCTATACCGGAGTGGAGCTTCTGAGGATTCTCGCCACACACCCGGAAGCCGAGTTAGCGGTGATAACTTCCCGCAAAGAGGCCGGCATGCCTGTTGCCGACTTGTTTTCCAGCCTGCGTCGCCGAGTGACCATCAAATTCTCTGATCCGGCAACGGCTGGGCTGGAAAAATGCGATGTCGTATTCTTTGCCACCCCTAATGGCGTGGCGATGACCGAAACGCAATCGTTGCTGGATGCAGGCGTTCGCGTCATCGATCTTGCCGCAGATTTCCGCATCAAGAACGTCGACGAGTGGGAGAAGTGGTACGGCATGACTCACGCAAGTCCGCAGCTTGTTGCAGAGGCGGTCTACGGTTTGCCGGAGACTAATCGGGCCCAGATCGCCAAGGCGCGGCTGGTAGCGAATCCAGGTTGCTACCCGACCGCGGTTCAACTGGGATTCTTGCCTTTGATCCAGTCGGAACTAGTGGACCTTGCTCATTTGATCGCCGATGCCAAATCCGGCGTCAGCGGCGCTGGGCGCAAGGCCGAAGTGCACACCCTGTTCTCGGAAGCCTCCGATAATTTCAAGGCTTATGCGGTGCCAGGGCATCGGCATCTTCCGGAAATTTCGCAGGGCCTGAGCCGGGCAGCGGGAAAGCCGATCGGACTTACTTTCGTTCCACATCTGACACCGGCGATTCGCGGCATTCATGCAACGCTGTATGCACGCCTGACGCGGGAAGTTGATCTGCAGCAACTCTACGAAAAGCACTATGCAGCGGAGCCGTTTGTCGATGTTTTGCCCCCTGGGTCTCATCCGGAAACGAGGTCCGTAAGGGGCTCCAATGACTGCAGAATCGCGGTTCATCGCCCTGGTGGCGGCGATACGGTAGTGGTGCTTTCTGTAATCGACAATCTCGTGAAGGGAGCCGCTGGACAGGCGGTTCAGAACATGAACTTGATGTTCGGGTTTCCGGAAACCATGGGTATTGGGCATGTGGCGCTGCAGCCGTGACGCTGCTCAAGACCATTAAGCGCCGGTACGGAATCGCCGCCCCCAGAGTAGCCATTCGCACTCACGTGCCGTGGTACTGGCGCTGCCTGGTTCTGGCGGTCGGCGGGGGCGTAATGGTTGGTATGGGATGGCTGACCTACGACCTTGGCCGTCAGTATGCGGGATTCGACAATAGTGAGGCGCGACGCGAGATCAATCATCTTCAAGACCTGAACTCCAAGCTTCAGGTCGAAAACGCGACGTTGGGAACGGCAGTCGCGGCTGCCGAGCGGCAGCTTCAGATAGGAATCGCGATGCACGGTAATTTGTCCGGGCAAATACGCACCCTTTCGGATGAAAACGCGTTGCTCAAAGAGGATCTGGCCTTTTTTCAGACCTTAATGGCATCGGGAGGAGACCCCGGGGGCATTAGTGTCAATCGCTTTCGCGTGCAGCCAGATGCATTGCCCGGAGAATATCGCTATCGGGTGCTGATAGCCCAATCCAGGCAGCGCGTGACAGATTTTCGGGGCCGGCTGCAGTTCATAGTTGATCTGGATCGGGATGGAAAATCGGAAGTGATGAGCATTCCCAACGGGGAAGCCGAGGCCCAGGCGTATAATTTGGCTTTCAAGTTCTATCAGCGCGTCGAGGGTACGTTCTTGGTGCCCCTTGGCGCTGTCATAAAAAAAGTGCAGGTTCGCGTGATGGAAGCTGGCAATCCAACGCCGGTGTCTACCCAGACAGTGACCCTGTCTTAATTGGAGTGCTTTCATGTTTGGAGCCAAGACCACAAAGCCGCAAAATCGCATCGATAGCCTTATCGGCGTGGGAACAATCGTGGAAGGAAACGTTTCGTTCAGCGGAGGGTTGCGCGTGGACGGTCGGGTGCGCGGCAATGTAATGACGGCGGACGATCAGCCCAGCACCTTGGTTTTGAGTGAAAAGGCCCAAATTGATGGAGAAATCAGGGTTTCGCATGCCGTTATCAATGGAACCGTTATTGGTACTGTTCACGGGGCTGAATATGTTGAACTGCAACCCAAGTCAAATGTCACAGGCGATGTGCACTACCGAACGCTGGAAATTCAGCTCGGTGCCGTTGTGCAGGGCAGGTTGGTCCATCAGGACGGCGATCAGTCACAAAAAATTGTGCCGCTGAAAGGGTCTGGCGGAGAATGATCGAATGGAAGCGGAGCAGGAATAGTCAGGATATAGTATTGAGAGTCTACCTCGGGAGCTGGCAATGAACGCTGTTACTGAAATACCGTCGCCATTGTTGTTCACGGACAATGCGGCGAAGAAAGTTAAAGAGCTGATTGAGGAAGAGGGTAACCCCGGCCTTAAGTTGCGCGTGTTTGTTTCTGGCGGCGGCTGTTCTGGTTTCCAGTACGGCTTTACCTTTGACGAGGAAACAAACGGCGATGATGCGTCCATGGAAAAGAACGGCGTGACGCTTCTGATCGACGCCATGAGCTATCAGTATCTGGCCGGCGCAGAAATCGACTACCAAGAAAGCATCGAAGGGTCACAATTCGTCATCAAGAATCCGAACGCGACATCTACCTGCGGATGCGGCTCATCGTTTACCGCGTGAAATATCGGCCGGGCAACCGATGAAAGGGACATCTATTGCCCCTTTTTCTTTCTAGGCGGGGTAGATCGCCCCCAGGATTCGCGGACCCGCCGCCCCGGTTACAACCGGCAGATTTCCCGGCCGCAAAAGCAGCGCCTGACGAGCAAGCCAGGCAAATGCACAAGCTTCCACCCAGTCGGGATCAACCCCAAGAATCGCTGTGGATCCAATTCTCATTTCGGGAAGTTCCATGGCAATACATCCAATCAAGGCTGAATTGGCTGCGCCACCGCCGCACACATATAGCGCTTCCGCCCCTTTGCAGTAGGTTTTGACCGCCCGTGCAATGCTGACCGCAGTCAGTGCAAGCAAGGTCGCTTGAACGTCTCGGGGGTTCTCGTTTCCCGAAAGCTGGTCATTGAGCCAGGCGGAATTGAAGAGTTCGCGACCCGTGCTCTTCGGTGGCTTGCTGGAAAAAAACTTGTGCGCCAGCATAGTCTGGAGGAGATCGCCGATGCAGCGGCCACCGTTCCCCCACGCGCCATCCTTGTCGAATGACTTGCCAAGATGCAACTGAATCCAACTGTCCATCAACATATTGCCTGGGCCAGTGTCAAATCCGAGCGCCTCTCCGCGATTCAAATCCGTAATGTTGGCAATTCCGCCGATGTTGACCACGACACGATGAATCGAGGGATGGGCGAACACCGATTGATGAAATGCGGGGACCAGCGGCGCGCCTTGACCACCCGCCGCGATATCGCGGCTGCGAAAGTCGCAGACCACAACAGTTCGTGTCAACTCTGCCAGTAACGCGCCATTGCATAGTTGAATCGTGTAACCGGTTTCCGGACGATGCCGGATAGTCTGGCCGTGACAACCGATGGCTATCGCAGCTCCGGCACTTAGTCGTTTGGAGTCCATCAACTTGTGTACGGCTTTGGCGTACAAGCGTGCCAGATCGTTGCCAAGGAGTGCTGCCAGATGAATCTCATTAGATTGCGCGGCTTGAATAGCCATGAGCCTGGCGCGGAGTGAATGGTCAAACGGCAGGAATGACTCGCCGATGATGCGGCTTTGGTCCCCTGAGAAATCGACCAGGACAGCGTCCACGCCGTCAAGGCTGGTTCCCGACATGAGCCCAATGTAGTGCTCTGTGTTTGCCATGGACATGAAGTCTAGCAGCCAGCCATCACATCATTCTTCGACGGCAATTGCCGCCGCAATGTTTCAATCCAGACGAGCTAGATCGGTATCGCGCAGCATTTCGAGTCGCGCCAGGAGTGGTTGGGAGAATTCGTCAAAGGCGGGGCGCGACAAAGCGGTAATTGGCGGTCCGGGAGGCATGGCCAGTCGCATCGGATCCTGGTGCCTGCCATTGACGTGAAACTCGTAGTGCAGATGCGGTCCGGTCGCCAGCCCCGTACTGCCAACGAAACCGACCACTTCACCCTGAAATACACGCTTCCCCTGGCGCATGCCCGGACTGAATCCGGACAAATGCGCATACCAGGTTACATAGCCGTTCGGGTGGCGCACAGATACGACGTTGCCATATCCGCCCTTGCGGCCGACGAAAGTTACGTAGCCATCGGAAGTGACGCGAACTCGCGTGCCGGTGGGCGCTCCATAGTCGACCCCATTATGTGCTCGCCATGTCTTGAGGACCGGATGGAATCGCGCACTGCTGAATCTGGAAGTAACTCGTGAGAATTCTATCGGCGAACGCAGAAACGCTTTGCGCATATTGCGCCCATCCGGTGTGTAGTATCCGTTTCGTCCCTGATCGTCGCTGAAAAATACCGCACGGACCTGGCGGCCCTGATTGACAAACTCGGCGGAAAGAACGCGACCGGATGCAACGAAGTCGCCATCGGCGGCCAAAACTTCGTAGACCACGGAAAAACGATCTCCGCGACGCAAGTCGCGATGAAAATCGATTTCACTGGAAAAGATCTCAGCAATCTGCAGCGCAACTGCATCCGGGATGCCGGAGGAGTCTGTTGCCGCGAACAGTGATGTTTCGATTTCTCCGGAGCTTTGCATGACCCATTTTTCTGTCCGCGGCACGTCTTCGGTTGCGGAAAACCCGGATTCGGTCCGAACTACCAGAAGCCTGCGCCCATCGGTGCTCAGGTAGGAAAGGGAATCCAGTGCGCCATTTTCGGACGTCACAACCCGAAGCGTTCGACCTGGAATCAACTGGTAAAGCGATCGAACGTTTTTGGCTTGAAGCAAATAGGCCAATGCTTCGGTGTCGTTTACGCTCAATCTTGTCAGTACCGATGCGACCGTATCGCCCCGCTGGATTCGTTCCTCTCGCCAGTACCGGGTGGTCTCGGCGGATGACGCGGGGGCTGTGGAAAGGGTAATTTCTTCAACAACGTGTTCCAGTTCAACCGGTTCGGGAACCGTATCCGGAGCGATACCAAACGCGGCAACAACGCCGAAAAACGGCAATATCGCGACTGCCAAGGGCCAGCGCCGTCGCGATAATGCAGAGTCTGGCGCTGACTTTTGCGCTAGAATTTTGTCTTTGTTCAATAACATGCGCGTTTGCAATCGTGAATTGGACGTTAAGGAGGGCAGAGACCGACTGAACAACACGGTGGTTGCCTTCCCCATAAGGCAAGTAGCGTTCCAACCCGAATCAGGCTGGCGCTTGGGCAGACGGCAAAGGCCATAGCAGACAAATAAATGGATATCACCGAACAACTGGAAATAACAAAACGCGGTTGCAGTGAGTTGCTCATCAAGGCGGAGTTCGTAGAAAAACTTGGATTGCGCAGACCGCTGCGCGTAAAGGCAGGATTTGATCCAACTGCCCCGGACCTGCACTTGGGGCATACGGTTCTCATCAACAAACTTCGGCAACTGCAGGATCTCGGGCACCACATCATTTTTCTGATCGGAGACTTCACCGGAATGATCGGAGATCCGACCGGCAAGAATGCAACCCGTCCACCGTTGACGCGCGAGCAAATCGAAGACAACGCCAAGACTTACCAGGCGCAGGTTTTCAAGATTCTCGATCCAACCAGAACCGAAGTGGCGTTCAATTCCACCTGGATGAATAAGCTCACTTCGGGGGACATGATCAAGCTGGCGGCGAAATATAACGTGGCGCGCATGCTGGAGCGAGACGATTTTGGCAAACGCTACCGGAGTGGCCAGCAGATTGCGATCCATGAATTCCTCTACCCGCTGGTCCAGGGTTATGACTCGGTTGCTCTTAAGGCGGATCTTGAGCTCGGGGGAACGGATCAGAAATTTAATCTTCTGGTCGGACGCGAGTTGCAGAAGGACTACGGTCAGCCGGCGCAGTGCATTTTGACCATGCCTTTACTGGAAGGCATCGGCGGCGGCGACAAAATGTCGAAGTCGCTGGGAAACTATGTCGGTATCGCCGAAAGCCCCGACCAGATATTCGGCAAGCTGATGTCGATTTCCGATGAATTGATGTGGCGTTATCTGGAGTTGCTGTCCTTCGAGTCACTCGCCACGCTCAAAAAATGGAAGGACGAAGTGACGGCAGGTCGTAATCCACGCGACATCAAGGTCACGTTCGCGCAGGAAATCGTGACGCGCTTTCATGATCGTGCCGCGGCTGGGCAGGCGCTGGCTGATTTCGAGTCACGCTTCAAGCAAGGGGAAATTCCGGAAGACATGGCCGAGGTGACCCTTGCATCCGGCGGCGAAGCTATGCCCATCGTCCAGATGCTCAAACAGGCTGGATTAACCGCGAGTACCTCTGAAGCCATGCGCATGATCGAACAAGGCGGCGTCAAGCTCGATGGCGAGAAAGTAAGCGACAAGGCCTTGAAGTTGTCCACGGGTGGCCCGTTCGTCATTCAGGTCGGAAAGCGCAAATTCGCCCGCGTGCGGCTGGCCTGAGCCAGGGTTTTGCGCGCAAATCCCCTCTTAAGACGACCATTCATGCCGTTTTGCCGGTCAGTATTCTGAAAAGGGTTGACCCGCGTACTTCGATCCGTATAATGCGCCCTTCGCCGGAAACGGCCGCCGGAAATTTCGGCACTGTTCTTTAAAAACATAAACAACCGATGCGTGTGGGTGCTTCGTGATTTTGGAGTCGCTGAGCGGGAAGTGGTAATGGGTTATCGCCCGGTTTTTGCTGTTCTTAGGGATGGTAGAGACGCTGCTCTCGTGAAGAAGCTTT